>DATMRG010000021.1:0-14907 GCA_035566495.1 Steroidobacteraceae bacterium
TCGCGCCGAGCGATCTGACGGGCGCTACGTCCATCACCGCGGCGGTGGGGCAGGTACCCTTCAACTTCCAGATCGGCAAGGACATCGAGGCCATTCACTTGAATGCGCCCAGCACGCCCGCGGGCGAGCTCGAAGTGCGGCTCGACCGCTGCGACGGCGCACCGGCGGCGGTGCTGCCGCTCGCGCCGGCGGCGGGCAACGAGGCGGTGACCGAGCTGCCGGCCGCGGGGCTGCCGCCGCTCACCGGCACGCACTCGCTCTGCTTCCGTTTCGCGCAGCGCACGCTCGATCCACTCTGGACGATCGCCTGGGTGCAGCTCGCGCAATGAGCGGGGAACCAACAGGCTCCGGGAGAGGCGCGCTCGTGCTCGTGGCGCCGCTCGCCGGCTGGAGCACGCCGCTCGATGAGGCACCGGATGCGGTATTCGCCTCGCGGATGATGGGCGATGGCGTCGCCATCGATCCGCTCGATGGCGTCCTTTGCGCCCCCTGCGACGGCGAGGTCGCACTGATCGCCCAATCGCGTCACGCGGTCACGGTACGCGCCGCGGGCGGGGCCGCGATCCTCATGCACGTCGGGATCGACACCGTGAATCTCAAGGGCGAGGGTTTCACGGTAGTGACCCGGGAAGGCGCGCGCGTGCGCAGCGGGGAGGCGTTGCTGCGCTTCGACCTCGATCTGCTCGCACGGCGCGCTCCGAGTCTCCTGACGCCGGTGATCGTGACGACCGACAGCGGTTTTCGCCTCGTGCGGCGCGTCGTCGGGCGCGAGGTCAGAGTGGGCGATCCGCTCATGGATCTCGAGCCCGAGCGTGCCGCCGCCGGCGCGCCGGCCGGCTCGGCAGCCGGGCAGGGAGCGGTGCGGCGCGCGCGGGTGGCTTTCGAGCACGGCATTCATGCGCGCCCCGCGGCGCTCCTCGCCGCCTCGCTCAAGAACCTGGCCGCCGACGTGCGCCTGAGGGCGCGCGGACGCGAGGCGAACGCGCGCAGTACGGTGGCCCTCATGGCCCTCGGTGCGCAGCACGGCGATGAGATCGAGATCCGTGCGTCGGGGCCCGATGCGGCGCTCGCGGTGCAGGCTCTCGCGGCCGTGCTCGGAGCCGAAGCGGCGGCTCCGCCCAGGGGCACCGTCGCGGTTCGTGCGGGAGATGCCGCGTCCGCGGCCGCGGCGATCCCCGCGGTGACGTTGCCCGCTCTGGAGGGCGGCGGCACCTCTCCCGCGCCGGGCGCGAAGCTTCCGGGCGTCATCGCGAGTCGGGGCCTCGCCGTCGGACGGGCGTTTCACCTGCGGCGGCCGGAGATCGCGGTGGCCGAGGCCGGCGCGGGTGTGGCGCACGAGACGAACGCATTCGATCGGGCGCGCGGGGTGGTGCGGGCCCGTCTCGAGCGCCGTGCCGCGGAGAGTGGCGCAGGCGCGGGCGCGCGCGCGGCGGGCGAGATCGCCGCGGCGCACCTCGAGCTCCTCGAGGATCCGGAGCTGCTCGGCGCGGCACGTGTCAGCCTGGCACAGGGCCGGAGCGCCGGCTTCGCCTGGCGCGAGGCCGTGCGCGGCGCGGCGGCCCAGCTGCGCACGCTCGCCGACCCGCGCCTGAGGGAACGGGTGGACGACCTCCTCGATCTCGAGACCCAGGTGCTCGTGGCCCTCACGGGAGCAGGTGCGGCCAGCGTGCCCGAGCTGCCCGAGAGTGCGATCGTGATCGCGCGCGAGCTCCTGCCGTCCCAGCTCGTGGCGCTCGATCCCACCCGCGTCGCCGGGCTCGCGACGGCGGCGGGTGGGGCGACCTCGCACGTGTCGATCATCGCCGCGGCGATGGAGATTCCGGCGTTGGTGGCGCTCGGCGGCACGGCGCTGGCGCTGCGCGAGGGGGCGGAGCTGGTGCTCGATGCGGAGCAGGGCGTGCTCGAGGTCGAGCCGCCCCCGGCGCGCCTCGCCGAGGTGCGCTCGGTCCTGGCGGCGCGCCGCGCGCGCCTGGCCGCGGAGCGCGCCGCCGCGCAGCGCGAGTGCCGCACCGCGGACGGCACGCGCATCGAGGTGTTCGCGAATGTCGGATCGGCCGCGGAAGCCGAGGCCGCCGTACGCAACGGCGCCGAGGGCTGCGGGCTGTTGCGCACCGAGTTCCTGTTTCTCGAGCGCGACTCGGCGCCGGATGAAGCCGAGCAGCGGGCCGCCTACCAGAGGATTGCGGACGCGCTCGGCGGGCGCCCGCTCACCATCCGCACCCTCGATGCGGGCGGCGACAAGCCGATCGCCTACCTGCCCCAGCCGCCCGAGGAGAATCCGGCGCTCGGGCTGCGCGGCGTGCGCACCAGCATCGCCAACCCCTCGCTCCTGCGGACCCAGCTGCGCGCCATACTCGGCGTGCGGCCGCTCGAGCAGACGCGGATCCTCCTGCCCATGATCACCGAGGCCGCCGAAGTGCAGCTGGTGCGCGCGATGCTCGATGAGCTGCGCCTCGAGCTCGCCGTGACACAGTCGGTCGAGGTGGGCGTGATGGTCGAGACGCCGGCGTCCGCGCTGCTCGCCGACCGGCTGCTCGCGGTCGCGGATTTCCTCTCGATCGGGACCAATGATCTGACGCAGTACACCCTCGCCATGGATCGCGGCAACCCGCAGCTCGCCTCGAGGCTCGACGCGCTGCATCCGGCGGTGCTGCGGCTGATCGACACCGCGGCGCAGGCGGCCGCGGGCCAGGCTCGCATGGTCGCCGTGTGCGGCGGGCTCGCGTCCGAGCCGCTCGCGGCACCGATCCTCATAGGTCTCGGCGTGCACGAGCTCTCGGCGGTCGGCGCGGTCATTCCGCGGCTCAAGGCCTGTCTCGGCCGCGTCACCCTGGCCGAGTGCCGCGCCCTCGCGCGCGAGGCGCTCGCGCAGCCCGACGCCGCCGCGGTGCGCTCGCTCGCCCGGCGCGCCATGGGCGAGGGCGGGGAGGGGGCACGATGAAGGGGTTGCTCGCGAGCCTGCAGCGGGTCGGCGGGGCGCTCATGCTGCCGATCGCGGTGCTGCCGATCGCGGGGCTGCTGTTGCGCCTCGGCCAGCCGGATCTGCTCGACTCCGCTTCCATGGCCGCCGCGGGCGGGGCGATCTTCGACAATCTCGGACTACTGTTCGCGGCTGGCGTGGCGGTGGGGCTGGCGCGCGAGAATCACGGCGCGGCCGGGCTGGCCGCCGTGGTCGCCTACCTGGTCGCGACCAAGGGCGCCGAGGTGCTGATCAGCGTGCCCGCGAGCGCCGTCGCCGACCTCGCGGGCCGGGCCCGCGACCTCGGCGTCGCTGCCTACAAATCGAAGGAGCTGTCGAAGCTCAGCGTGCCGGTCGGGATTCTCTCGGGCCTGATCGCCGGCGGGCTGTACAACCGTTTCTTCAACATCACGCTGCCGAGTTATCTCAGCTTTTTCGGCGGCCGGCGCTTCGTGCCGATCGTGAGCGGGCTGGCCGGGCTCGGCCTGGCGCTGGTGTTCGGCACCCAGTGGCAGCGGCTCGAAGCCGGGATGGATACCCTGAGCCAGACGGTGCTGCACGCCGGCGCGCTCGGTCTCTTTTTATATGGCGTGCTGAACCGCGTGCTGATCGTCACCGGGCTCCATCACATCATCAACAACATCGCCTGGTTCCTGCTCGGCGATTACCACGGCACGACCGGCGACCTGAAGCGCTTCTTCGCCGGCGATCCGAGCGCCGGCGCCTTCATGTCGGGATTCTTCCCGGTGATGATGTTCGGGCTGCCGGCGGCTTGTCTCGCCATGTACCACACGGCGCTCCCCGATCGGCGCGCCGTGGTCGGCGGACTCCTCGGCTCGATCGCGCTCACCTCGCTCCTGACCGGCGTGACCGAGCCGATCGAGTTCACCTTCATGTTCCTGGCGCCGGCGCTCTACGGCGTGCATGCGCTCCTCACCGGGATCGCCTTCATCATCATGAATGCGCTCCACGTGCGCCTCGGCTTCAGCTTCTCCGCCGGCGCCATCGACTACTTCCTGAATTTCAGTCGCGCCACCCGGCCGCTGCTGCTGCTGCCGGTCGGGGCGTTGTATTTCGCGCTCTACTACCTGCTGTTCCGTTTCGTCATCGTGCGCTTCGATCTGCGCACGCCGGGGCGCGATCCCGCCGACGCTGCGGCGGCTCCGGCGGGGGCGAGCGCGCCCGCGCAACGCGCGCACGACTACCTCACGGCGCTCGGCGGCGCCGCCAACATCGTTTCGCTCGACGCCTGTGCCACGCGCCTGCGCCTGCGAGTTGCGAATCAGGGCGCAGTGGATGCGGCGGCTCTCAAGCGGCTCGGCGCGGCGGGCCTCGTGCGCCCGGGAGCGGACTCGCTGCAGGTGGTCGTCGGGCCCATTGCCGATCAGATCGCCGGCGAGATACGCGGCCTCATGCGCGCCGCGGGTGCGGCCGGTCCGAGCGGGACCTCACCGGTCGGCGCGACCCCGCCGGCAGCGACAGCGGCCGTCGCCGGCGAGCGGCTCGAGGTCGATGCGGCGCGGCTGCTGGATGCGCTCGGCGGCCGTGCCAACGTACGCGCAGTGCAGGCCGTGGCGGGCCGGCTGCGCGTGACCGTAGCCGATACCGGGCGGATCGACGCCGGGGCTCTCGGCCGGCTCGGCCTGCATGGCCTGGCGCTGCCGGCCCCCGGGGTGGCGCACGTCCTCACCGGGCCGGGCTCGGGAGCGGCCGCGGCCGCTATTGAACACCTGCTTAAGTAAAGACGCCGGTGGCAGCGGAACCCGGCCCGGGCGCATGGCGGGAAAGTTCAACCACGAGCGCTATTGCGACGCGGCAAACATTTTTCTTCTGGCCGATTTACGCGTACCCTTCCGCGATGCGCACGGAGGGCCTCTTGGCTCGGGTCTACGTCGCAGCCATAGAGAATGAATTATAAATTGGGGGTCAAGAGATGCTGATTCTCACGCGACGAGTCGGTGAGACGGTAATGATAGGCGACGACGTGACCATCACGGTTCTCGGGGTGAAGGGCAACCAGGTCCGGGTCGGCATCAACGCGCCGAAGCACGTCGCCGTGCACCGTGAAGAGATCTACGAGCGCATCAAGCGCGAGCAGCAGGGCGGCGGGTCCGAGGGCGGCAGCAGCCCCGACGACTCCGACAAGGCGCCGGAGAAGTCGGCGCAGTACGCCTGACGGTCAGCGAAAACTCGGCAACAGCGCCCGCGCCAGCGACTGCACCTCGGGCAGCCGCACGGTGTGGATCGCTGCCTCGATGTCGAGCGCCAGCAGACGATCGCTCTTGGCGAAGGGCACCTTGAGCCGCAGCGCTCCCTGAGCCGCCGCGAGCCTTGGGGACGTCTTGAGCGGAGCGCGGAAGTCCACGCCCTGCGCGGCGGCCAGGAACTCGATGGCGGCGACCGTGAGCGTGTTGCGCGTCATCCCGAGGAGCCGCCGGGCGCCATGCGTCGCCATGCTGACGTGATCCTCCTGATTGGCCGAGGTCGGGATGCTGTCGACGCTCGCCGGGTGGCACAGCATGCGGTTCTCGGCCACGAGCGCCGCGGCGGTCACCTGCGCCAGCATGAAGCCGGAGTTGACGCCACTGTCCTGCGCCAGGAACGGCGGCAGCCCGCTCATCTTCGGATCGACCAGCAGCGCCACGCGCCGCTCGGTGATCGAGGCGATCTCGGTCGTCGCGAGCGCGAGGATGTCGGCGGCGAAAGCCACGGGCTCGGCGTGGAAGTTGCCGCCCGAGAGCACCTCGCCTGACTCGGCGAAGATCAGGGGATTGTCGGTGACGGCGTTGGCTTCGGTGAGCAGCGTCGCCGCCTGCTGGCAGATGAGGTCGAGGCAGGCGCCCATCACCTGCGGCTGGCAGCGCAGCGAGTAGGGGTCCTGCACGCGCGGGCAGTCGCGGTGCGACTCGCGGATGGCGCTGCCCTGGAGGAGCTCGCGGTACACCTGCGCGACGCGCGCCTGGCCGCTGTGGCCGCGCACGCTCTGGATGCGCGGATCGAAGGGAACATCGCTCCCCGCGAGCGCATCGACCGACAAGGCGCCGCTCACCATCGCGGCGGCGAAGGCGGTCTCGAGCTCGAAGAGTCCGGCGAGCGCAAGCGCGGTCGACACCTGCGTGCCATTCAGCAGCGCGAGGCCCTCCTTGGGACCCAAGGTCAGCGGCGCCAGCCCTTCCTGGGCGAGCGCTTCGGCGGCTGGCAGCAGCTCGCCGTGGCGGCGGATCTCGCCGAGGCCGACGACGGCGAGCGACAGGTGCGCGAGCGGCGCGAGATCGCCCGAGGCGCCGACCGACCCCTGCGCCGGCACGCACGGCGTGAGCCCGGCGTTGATCAGGCGCTCGAGAAAGCGCACCAGCTCCTCGCTCACACCGGAGAATCCCTGCAGCAGGCTCGCGAGCTTGAGCACCATCGTGAGCCGCACCACGGCGTCGTCGAGCAGTGGACCGACGCCGGCGCTGTGCGACAGGATGATGTTCCGCTGCAGCAGCGCCCGCTGCGCCGTCGGGATGCGGGTCTGGGCGAGGAGGCCGAAGCCCGTGTTGATGCCGTAGGCGGGTGCCTCGGCGGCCGCGAGTCGCGCGGTGGCGGTGTGCGCCGCGCTCACCGCGCCCAGCGCTTCCGGGGCGATCGCGACGCTCAGCGGATGCTGGTACACGCGGCGCAGCTCCGCGAGCTTGAGCGGACGCGCGCCGAGCCTCAGGGGGTCGTGTTCGGCCATCGGAGAACCTCGCCCGCGCGCACCACGGTCCGGCGCGGGTTGAAACCAATCCAGTAACAGAGCTCATCCACCGAGCGCACGTTCCACACCACGAAGTCGGCGGCCTTGCCGGGGGCGATGCTGCCGCGCTCGGCCTCGAGGCCGAGCGCCCGCGCCGCATGGCGCGTGACCCCGAGCAGCGCTTCCTCCGCGGTGAGGCCGAACAGCCTCGTGCCCATGCTCATCGTCAGGAGGAGCGAGGTGCCGGGCGCCGACCCCGGGTTGCAGTCGCTCGCCAGCGCCATCGCCGCGCCCGCCTCGCGCAGTGCCGCGACCGGGGGCTTCCTGCCCTCGGCGAGACAGTAGAAGGCCACCGGCAGGAGCACCGCGACGGTGCCCGAGCGCGCGAGCGCGGCCGCCTCGGCACGGTCGGCAAATTCCAGGTGATCGCAGGAGAGCGCGCCGTGTGCTGCGGCCATGAGCGTGCCGCCGAGGTTCGCGAGCTGCTCGGCGTGCATCTTCACCGGCAGCCCGAGCGCCCGCGCCGCCGCGAACAGCCGCTCGGCCTGCGCAACGCTGAAGGCGATCGACTCGCAGAACACGTCCACCGCGTCCACGAGGCCCTGCGCTTTGAGCTCGGGCAGCCACTCGCGCGCGATGATGTCGATGTAGGCGTCCGCTCGCCCCTGATACTCGGGCGGCAGCGTGTGCGCGGCGAGCAGCGTCGTGCGCACCGTGACCGGAAAGGCGCGGCCGAGGTGGCGCGCCGCGCGCAGCATCTTGGCCTCGTCGGCGAGCGTCAGGCCGTAGCCGGACTTCACCTCGAGCGTCGTCACGCCCTCGCTCACGAGCGCCGCGAGCCGCGGGGCGCTCTCGTCGATCAACTGCTCGAGGCTCGCCCCGCGCACCGCCCGCATGGTCGAGAGGATGCCACCGCCCGCCCGCGCGATCTCGGCGTAGCTCTTGCCGCGCAGCCGCTCGGCGTACTCGTCGGCGCGATTGCCGGCGAACACCAGGTGCGTATGGCAGTCGATGAGCCCGGGGGTGACCCAGGCGCCGCCGAGGTCATGCTCCTCCGGCGGCGCTCCGGCCGCCGCGGAGGCGATCAGCGTCGCCGGCAGCGCCGCCTCCCCCCCGACCCATTCGATGCGGGCGCCGCGCGTGATGATCGCGCCGCGCTCGATGACACCGAGCGCGGCGTCGCAGGTCGCGAGCCGCGCGTTGCGCCAGAGCTTGAGCGTCTCGGGCACGGTAGCGTCAGCGCGCCGGCGGCAGGAACGGCAGGTTGAGTCCGCGCTCGCGCGCGCACGCGATCGCCTCGGGGTAGCCGGCATCCGCGTGGCGCATGACGCCCGTGCCAGGATCGTTCCACAGTACCCGCTCGATGCGCCGCGCCGCGGCCGGCGTGCCATCGCAGACGATCACCACACCGGCGTGCTGCGAATACCCCATGCCGACGCCGCCGCCGTGATGGATCGACACCCAGGTCGCGCCGCTCGCGGTGTTGAGGAGCGCATTCAGGAGCGGCCAGTCGGCCACCGCATCCGAGCCGTCGCGCATCGCCTCGGTCTCGCGATTCGGGCTCGCAACCGAGCCCGAATCGAGGTGATCACGGCCGATGACGATCGGTGCCTTCAGCTCCCCGCGCGCCACCATCTCGTTGAAGGCGAGCCCGAGCCGGTGGCGGTCGCCGAGTCCCACCCAGCAGATGCGCGCCGGCAGTCCCTGGAACTGGATGCGCTCGCGCGCCATGTCGAGCCAGTGATGGAGGTGATGGTCGTCGGGCAGGAGCTCGCGCACCTTCTGATCGGTGCGATGGATGTCGTCGGGGTCTCCGGAGAGCGCTGCCCAGCGGAACGGGCCCATGCCGCGGCAGAAGAGCGGGCGGATGTAAGCGGGAACGAACCCCGGGAAGTCGAACGCGTTCTCGAGTCCCTCATCGAGCGCCACCTGGCGGATGTTGTTGCCGTAGTCGAAGACCGCAATGCCTTGGCTTCGGAAGGCGAGCATCGCCTCGACATGCCGCCGCATCGAGCGGCGCGACTCGCGCGTGACCTGCGCGGGGTCCGCGGCGCGCAGCCGATCCCACTTCTCGACGCTCCACTCGTAGGGAAGGTAGCCGTTCACCGGATCGTGGGCCGAGGTCTGATCCGTGACCGCGTCCGGGCGCACCCCGCGGCGCAGCAGCTCGGGCAGCACTTCGCAGGCATTGCCGAGCAGGCCGACCGAGACCGGCTTGCCCGACTTGCGCGAACGCTCGAGCAGCTCGAGCGCCTCCTCGAGGCTCCCGGCCTGGACATCGAGGTAGCGCGTCTCGAGCCGCTTACTGATGCGCTCCGGGCGGCATTCGATCGCCAGCATCGAGGCGCCGGCCATGGTGGCGGCGAGCGGCTGCGCGCCGCCCATGCCGCCAAGACCCGCGGTCAGGATCCACTTGCCGGCGAGGTTGCCGCCGAAATGCCGGCGGCCCATCTCGACGAAGGTCTCGTAGGTGCCCTGCACGATGCCCTGGCTGCCGATGTAGATCCACGAGCCCGCGGTCATCTGGCCGAACATCATCAGGCCCTTCCTGTCGAGGGCGTTGAAATGCTCCCAGTCGGCCCAATGTGCCACCAGGTTCGAGTTGGCGATCAGCACCCTGGGTGCGTCCGCGTGCGTCCTGAACACGCCGACCGGCTTGCCGGACTGGATAAGGAGCGTCTCCTCGTCGCCGAGCGCGCGCAGCGCGGCGACGATCTGATCGAAGCACTGCCAGTTGCGCGCCGCCTTGCCGATGCCGCCGTAGACGACCAGCTCGCCCGGGCGCTCGGCGACCTCGGGGTCGAGGTTGTTGAAGAGCATGCGCAGCGGCGCCTCGGTCAGCCAGCTGCGGCAGGAGAGGGTGGTGCCGCGCGGGGCGCGCACCGTCGGCCGGTTACTGTGGTCGCTCATGGCTCGGTTCCTCGGCCGGTGCTCTTGAATCGAGCCCCCGGCGCAACCATTCATAATAAAGGTCTGCGGCGCCCCCTTGGGGGGCGGGTTTGCAGTGTTCCCCTGCCTGATCGGTTCGGGTAGAATGCGCGCCCCCGCGGACTGCACGCGTGCCGCGGGGACGGGTGGCTGGTGGCGCGGGGTTCGGACAGGTCCGGAGCGCGGCACCCCCGAGAGAAAGACGAACGGAAAGCCCCCGAGCGGGGCTTTTTTATTGTCGGCCCCGGCGCTGGGGGCATGGATTTGCGGGATGGGCCTTGGGGCCCATTTTTGTTTTGCGAGGAAGGATGGCGACCACCTTGCGGGAGCGGTTGATTGCGCTCATCGAGCCGCTCGTCGGCAGGCTCGGCTACGAGCTGGTCGAGCTCGAGTACGGCGCGGGACGCAGGCACTCGCAGATGCGCGTGTTCATCGACGCCCCCGCGGGAGTGGGCGTCGGGGATTGCGAGAAGGTGAGCCGGGAGATCTCGGCGCTGCTCGACGTCGAGGACCCGATTCCGGGCGCCTACACGCTGGAAGTGTCCTCGCCCGGGTTCGACCGCGTGCTGCGCACGCGCGAGCACTTCGGCCGCTTCGTCGGGTCGCGGGTGTTCGTGGAATTGAAGGAGCCGCGCGCCGGGCGCCGCCGTTATACGGGGCAGCTGCTCGCGGTCGATGACGATGGGATCGCGCTCGCCGTGGACCAGGAGCGGGTAGCGGTCGCGTTCGCGGAGATTGGCAAGGCGCGGCTCGCCTCCTGAGGCGCGGCCGCGGCGACGAAATTTTACGAGGTACTGACGGGTGAACAAGGAAATTCTGATGGTGGTCGATGCCGTCTCCAACGAGAAGGGCGTCGACAAGGAAGTGATCTTCGAGGCGCTCGAGGCGGCGCTGGCGTCCGCCAGCCGCAAGAAGCACGGCGAGGAGTGGGACGCGCGCGTGGCCATCGACCGCAAGAGCGGCGACTACGAGACCTTCCGCCGCTGGAAAGTGTTCGCCGACGACTCGAAAGAGCTCGAGGTGCCCGAGCGCGAGCTGCGCCTCGAGGACGCGGTCGAGATCGACGCCAACGCCCAGGTCGGCGGCTTCGTCGAGCAGCCGATGGAGTCGGTCGGCTTCGGCCGCATCGCCGCGCAGCAGGCCAAGCAGGTGATCGTGCAGAAGGTGCGCGAGGCGGAACGTGCCCAGGTGGTCGAGGCCTACCGCGACCGCGTCGGCACACTGGTCGGCGGCGTCGTCAAGCGCGTCGACCGCAACGGCATCTACGTCGACCTCGGCAGCAACGCCGAGGGCTTCGTGCCGCGCACCGACATGATTCCGCGCGAACAGGCCAAGCCCCAGGACCGCATCAAGGCGTTCCTCAAGGAGGTGCGCTCGGAGCCGCGCGGACCGCAGCTGTTCCTCACCCGCACCGCCCCGGAGTTCCTGATCGAGCTCTTCAAGCTCGAGGTCCCGGAGGTCGGCCAGGGACTGATTCAGATACTCGGCGCCGCGCGCGACCCCGGCGTGCGCGCCAAGATCGCCGTCAAGAGTAACGATCCGCGCATCGATCCGGTCGGCGCGTGCGTCGGCATGCGCGGCTCGCGCGTGCAGGCGGTATCGAACGAGATCGCCGGCGAGCGCGTCGACATCATTCCCTACGACGAGAATCAGGCGCAGTTCGTGATCAACGCCATGTCGCCCGCCGAGGTCATGTCGATCGTGGTCGACGAGGACGCGCACAGCATGGACATCGCGGTCTCCGAGGAGAAGCTCAGCCAGGCCATCGGCCGCGGCGGGCAGAACATCCGCCTCGCGAGCCAGTTGAGCGGCTGGGACCTGAACGTCATGACCGAGTCCGACGCCGAGGCCAAGAGCGAGACGGAGTCCAAGGAGCTGGTGGCGAACTTCATGAAGCAGCTGGACGTCGACGCCGACGTCGCCACGATCCTCGCGCAGGAGGGGTTCTCCACCATCGAGGAGATCGCCTACGTGCCGCAGGCGGAGCTGGCCGCGATCGACGAGTTCGACGAGGACATCGTCAAGGAGCTGCGCAACCGCGCGCGCGACGTGCTGCTCACGCAGGCGATCGCCAGCGAGGAGACGCTCGACCAGTCGATGCCGGCGGACGATCTGCTGCTGCTCGAGGGCATGAGCCCGGACCTGGCGCTGGCGCTGGCACGGCGCGGCGTGCGCACACGCGAGGAGCTCGCCGAGCAGTCGGTGGACGAGCTGGCGGATATCGAAGGGCTGGCGGCGGATAAGGCGGCGGCGCTCATCATGACGGCGCGCGCCCCGTGGTTCGCAAGCGAGGCTTGAGTCTATGGCGGAAGTGACCGTTTCCCAGTTCGCGGAAGTCCTCAAGGTGCCGGTCGACCGGCTGCTGGTGCAGCTCGACCAGGCCGGCATCAAGGTCGAAGGGCCCGAGGCACGCATCAGCGACGATGCGAAGCTCGAGCTCCTGACGCACCTGCGGCGCAGCCACGGCAGCGAGGCCGAGAGCGACGGCGCACCGCGCAAGATCACCTTGAAGCGCAAGACGCAGAGCGAGTTGAAGCTCGCCAGCGCCCAGGGACGCGCCCGCACCGTGAACGTCGAGGTGCGCCGCACCCGCAACTACATCAAGCGCGACGTGCTCGAGGAGCAGGCGCGGGCGCAGCAGGACGAGATCGACTCGCGCAAGCGTGAGGCCGAGGAAGCCGCGCGCCAGGCCACCGAGCGCGCCGAGGCGGAGCGCCGCGAGCGCGAGCGGCTCGAGGCCGAGAACCGCCGCCGCGTCGAGGAGGAAGAGACGCGCCGCCGCAGCCAGGAGGATGCGCGCCGTGCGGCCGAGCAGCGCACGCGCGATGACGAGGTGCGGCGCACCCGCGAGCGCGAGGAACATGAGCGGGGCGGGGGCGCCCCCGAGCGTGAGCTGCCCGCGCCGGCGGCCGCCGCACCCGCCCCGCAGCAGCGCCCCGCGGCGAGCGCGCCGGCCGCCGACGACAAGCACACGCGCTACGGCCGCCAGGAGCTGCACGTCGCGGGCGACGTCAGCTCGCGCTACAAGAAGAAGCGGCGCCTCAAGTCGCGGCCGCTGGCGGCCGCCGCCGAGGGCAAACACGGCTTCGAGATGCCGACCGCGCCCGTGGTGCGCGAGGTCGGGATCGGCGAGACCATCACGGTGGCCGAGCTGGCGCAGAAGATGGCCGTCAAGGCCACCGAGGTCATCAAGGTGCTGATGAACATGGGCGTGATGGTGACCATCAACCAGCCCATCGATCAGGACACCGCGGTGCTGGTGGTCGAGGAGATGGGCCATACGCCCAAGGTTCTCAAGGAGGACCAGATCGAGGCCGACCTGCAGGGCGGCCAGGCCGATACCGATATCGAGCCGCGCCCGCCGGTGGTCACCGTCATGGGCCACGTCGACCACGGCAAGACCTCGCTCCTCGACTACATCCGCCGCACCAAGGTGGCGGCGGGCGAGGCCGGCGGCATCACCCAGCACATCGGCGCCTACCACGTGGAGACGCCGAAGGGCGTCATCACCTTCCTCGATACCCCGGGCCACGCCGCCTTCACCGCCATGCGCGCCCGCGGCGCCAGGGCCACGGACGTCGTGGTGCTGGTGGTGGCGGCGGACGATGGCGTCATGCCGCAGACCGTCGAGGCGATCCAGCACGCGCGCGCCGCCAACGTGCCGATCGTGGTCGCGGTCAACAAGGTCGACAAGAGCGACGCCGACCTCGATCGCGTGCGCACCGATCTCTCCAAGCACGAGGTGATCTCGGAGGAGTGGGGCGGTCAGAACATGTTCGTCAGCGTTTCGGCCCGCACCGGCCAGGGAATCGACCAGCTGCTCGAGGCGATCCTGCTGCAGGCCGAGGTGCTCGAGCTGCGCGCGCCGCGCGCCGGGCTCGCCTCGGGAGTCGTGATCGAGTCCTCGATCGAGAAGGGGCGGGGCGCGGTCGCGACCGTGCTGGTGAAGAAGGGCACGCTTCACGTCGGCGACCCGATCATCGCCGGCTCCGAGTTCGGCCGCGTGCGCGCCATGTTCGACGAGAACGGCAAGCCGGTGGAGGAGGCGCCGCCGTCGATGCCGGTGGTGGTGCTCGGACTCTCGAGCCCGCCGAACGCCGGCGACGAGCTCCTGGCGGCCGAGAGCGAGCGCAAGGCCCGCGAGGTCGCGCTGTACCGGCAGGGCAAGTTCCGCGACGTCAAGCTGGCGCGCCAGACCGCCCGTCCCGAGGACGTGTTCTCGCAGATGGGCGAGGCCAAGGCGGGCGTCGTGTCGGTACTCATCAAGGCCGACGTGCAGGGCAGCGCCGAGGCGCTCACCGAGGCGCTCGCCAAGCTCTCGACCGAGGAGGTGCAGGTCAAGGTGATCGCCAGCGGACTCGGCGGCATCACCGTCTCCGACGTGCAGCTGGCGGCCGCTTCGCGCGCGTTCGTCATCGGCTTCAACGTGCGCGCCGACGCCGGCGCGCGCGAGGCCATGAAGGAGACCGGCGTCGAGGTGCGCTACTACTCGATCATCTACGAAGCCATCGACGACGTGAAGCAGATGATGACCGGCATGCTGCAGCCGGAGATCAAGGAGCAGATCGTGGGCGTCGCGCAGGTACGCGAGGTATTCCGCTCCTCGAAGTTCGGGGTCGTGGCCGGGTGCCTGGTGACCGAGGGCCTGGTGAAGCGCAACAATCCGATCCGCGTGCTGCGCGACAACGTCGTGATCTTCGAAGGCGCGCTCGAGTCGCTGCGCCGCTTCAAGGACGACGCGAGCGAGGTGCGCGCCGGCACCGAGTGCGGTATCGGCGTGAAGAACTACCAGGACGTGCGCGTCAACGATCAGATCGAGTGCTTCGCGCGCGTCGAGGTTGCGCGCACGCTCTCGTAAGCCCATGAGCGAGGCCCGCAGCCGGCGCATCGAGTCGGAAATCCAGCGCGTGCTCGCGGCGCTGATCGCGCGCGAGGTGAAGGACCCGCGCGTTGGCAACGTCACGATCACCGCCGTCAAGGTGGACGCCGACATGGGTAAGGCGCGTATCTACTTCACGCCCTTCGCCTCGCGGGCGCCGTCCGAGCAGGTGCGTACCGGCCTCACCCACGCCGCGAGCTTTCTGCGCGGCGAGCTCGGCCGGCGGCTGGGGCTGCGGCATGCGCCGCGGCTCGAGTTCGTGGTCGACGAAAGCGTCGAGGGCGCGGCGCGTCTCACCAGTCTCATCGACCGCGCGGTCGCCGCCGATCGCGCCGGGCACGGCGACGGCACCGACGGCACCGACGGCGACTGAGCCGCCCATGCCGAGCGGGATCCTGCTGCTCGACAAGCCGCTCGGGCTCT
>DATMRG010000022.1:0-33571 GCA_035566495.1 Steroidobacteraceae bacterium
TCCCTCAGCGTCTTCCTCAAAATCTTCCCTACATTCGACTTCGGCAGTTCGTTCTTGAAATACACGTGCTTCGGCACTTTGTAACCTGCAAGAGACTGGCGCGTGTATTCAATAATGTCCTTCTCGGTGAGCGCGGGGTCCTTGCGGACCACGAATAGCGACACCACTTCCCCCGAGTGCTCATCCGGCTGCGCTACGGCCGCGACCTCGAGGATCCCGGGGTGCGCCGCCGCCACCGCCTCGACTTCGTTCGGATACACGTTAAACCCCGAGACCAGGATCATGTCCTTCTTGCGGTCCTCGATGTAGACGAAGCCGCGCTCGTCCATGCGGCCGACGTCGCCGGTGCGCAGGTAGCCATCCGGCAGCATCACTTTGGCGGTCTCGTCGGGGCGGTTCCAGTAGCCCTTCATCACCTGCGGGCCGCGCACGCAGATCTCGCCGACCTGCCCGAGCGGCAGATCGTCGCCGGCGTCGTCCTTGATGGCGACCTCGGTGGAGGGGATCGGGATCCCGATCGAGCCGTTGAATTCCTCGCTCGGCGGATTGATGCAGGCGGCGGGCGAGGTCTCGGTGAGTCCCCAGGCCTGCGACAGCACGTTGCCGGTCGCCTCCTTCCACTTCGCCGCCACCGCGCCCTGCACCGCCATGCCGCCGCCGAGCGAGATCTTGAGACCACTGAAGTCGATCTCGCTGAAACCCGGGGCGTGCAGCATGGCGTTGAAGAGTGTGTTGACGCCCGAGATGAAGTTGCACGGGTAGCGCTTCATGTCCGCGATCATGGACTTGAGGTCGCGCGGGTTGATGATGAGGAGGTTGCGCCAGCCGAGACGCGCGAACACGAAGCAGTTACAGGAGAGCGCGAAGATGTGATAGAGCGGCAGCGCGGTGAGCAGCGTCCCCTCATCCGGCAGGCTCTTGCCGATCCAGGCCTCGGCCTGCAGCACGTTCACGCTCACGTTGCCGTGCGAGAGCATCGCGCCCTTGGCGACGCCCGTGGTGCCGCCCGTGTACTGGAGGAACGCCAGGTCGTCGGGCCCGAGATCGACCGGAGCGAGCGGCAGCTTCATGCCCGCCTGCACGGCCGCCTTGAAGGAGCTGGCCTCGTCGATGTGCCACGCCGGCACCTGCTTCTTCACGCGCCGCACGACGTAGTTGACGATCGCGGACTTCGGGAAGCTGAGGAAATCCCCCACCGCCGTCACCATTACTCTCTTCACCTGGGTGTGCGGCAGCACCTTCTCGACCACGTGGGCGAAGTTCTCGAGCACCACGATCGCGGTCGCCCCCGAGTCGGTGAGCTGATGCTCGAGCTCGGGAGGGGTGTAGAGCGGATTGGTGTTGACGACGATGAGGCCGGCGCGCAGTGCGCCGAAGAGCGCGATCGGGTACTGCGGGCTGTTCGGCAGCATGATGGCGATGCGGTCGCCCTTGCGGAAGCCCGCCTGCTGCAGCCACGCGCCGAAAGCGCGCGAGAGCGTGTCGAGCTCGCCGTAGCTCATCGACTTGCCCATGAAGATGTAGGCGGCGCGCGCGGCGTGCCGGGCGGCCGTCTCCTCGAGGAGCTGCTTGAGCGAGCGCAGCTTCGCGGGATCGACCACCGCCGGCACGTACGGCGGGTAAGACTTCAACCAGATCTTGTCCATCAACTTCCCCCGGTCCGGTGTTTCTTCTCGAGGAGCGGTTCCAGGTACGGCCATATGGTATCGAGGACCGGCGTTTCCCCGCGGGCGTTGGGGTGCATGCCGTCCGGCTGCATCAGCTCCGGATCGAGCGCCACCTTCTCCAGCAGGAACGGCACCAGCGGCAGATGATATTGGTTTGCCAGCTCCGGGAATACGCGCTCGAGTTCCTGGGTGTAGCGCGGCCCGTAGTTCGGCGGAATGCGGATGCCGAGCAGCAGCACCTTCGCGCCGGCCGTACGCGCGAGTCCGATCATGCGCTCGAGGTTGACGCGCATCTCGGCGACCGGCAGCGCGCGCAGTCCATCGTTGGCGCCGAGCTCGAGCACCACGATGGTTGGGTGGTGCAGCTCGAGCGCCCGCGGCAACCGTTCGAGGCCGCCGCCGCTCGTCTCGCCGCTTTCGCTGGCGTTGACGACTTGGTAACCGTACCCTTGCGAGCGCAGTCGCTGCGCGAGCAATGCGACCCAACCCTCCTGCGGAGCGAGTCCATATGCGGCGCTCAGGCTGTCACCGAAGACGAGGATCGTGCGGCTGCCGGCCGCATGCGCCACCAGCGCGATGAGCAGCAGTCCCACGCCGAGCGCCCAGGCGCAGGCGGTATTTGCAGTAGTTCTCAAGGCCGAAAACCTCACCAAGCAGGTTAGCAGCCCCGAAGGCGCGCTGACCATTGTCGACTCCGTCTCGCTCGCCATCGGGCGCGGGGAGTCGGTCGCGGTCGCCGGTCCCTCGGGCGCCGGCAAGTCGACGTTGCTCGCGCTGCTTGCGGGCCTCGACGCGCCGACCGCCGGTCGGGTGCTGCTCGAGGGCACGGACCTCACGCAGCTCGACGAGGACGGGCGCGCGCGGCTGCGCGCGCAGCGCGTCGGCTTTGTGTTCCAGGCCTTCCACCTGATTCCCGCGCTCACGGCGCTCGAGAACGTGATGCTGCCCCTCGAGCTCGCCGGCCGGAGCGATGCGCGCCGTGCCGCCGCGGAGACCCTCGGGCGCGTCGGACTCAGGGATCGCACCGGGCATTACCCGCGCCAGCTCTCGGGCGGCGAGCAGCAGCGCGTCGCCATCGCCCGCGCCTTCGTCACCCGCCCGGCCGTGCTGTTTGCCGATGAGCCGACCGGGAACCTCGACACCACTACCGGCTCACGGGTCGGGGAGCTCCTCTTCGAGCTGAATGCCAACGCCCATACGACCCTGGTCCTCGTCACCCACGACCGCGAGCTCGCCGCCCGCTGCGGGCGAATTCTGCGCATGGAAGCCGGGCGCATCGCATGAAGGCCGTGCGGCTCGCGCTGCGGACGCTGGCGCGCGAGTGGCGCTCGGGCGAGCTCGGCGTGCTCCTGCTTGCGCTCACCGTGGCGGTGGCCGCCCTCACCGGCGTGGGCTTTCTGGTCGGGCGCATCAGCGCCGCGGTGGCGCTCCAGGCGAGCTCGGTGCTCGCGGCCGACATCCGCCTGGGATCCACGCGCCCGCTCGGCGATGACTACTTCGCCGAGGCCGCGCGCCGCGGAATCGGCTCGGCGCGCACGACCTCACTCCTCTCGGTGGTCTTCAACGGTGATGCGAGCCAGCTGACCAACGTAACGGCGGTGACCGCGGGCTATCCCTTGCGCGGGCGCCTCCTGCTCGCCGCCGAGCCCTTTGCGCCTGGCACGCCGGCGCCGGGGATTCCCCCACCGGGGGAGGTCTGGCCGGCGTCCAAGCTCCTCGCCGCGGTCGGCGGCAGAGTCGGCTCGCAACTGTCGATCGGCGCCGCCACCTTCAAGGTGACGCGCGTCCTCATCTCGCGCCCGGACCAGGGCGGCACCTTCGCCGAGCTCGCCCCGAGCCTCATCATGAACGCGGTGGACCTCGACGCGACGCGTCTCATCCAGCCCGGCAGCCGCGTGAGCTACCACGGCCTCTTCGCCGGCGACCGCGCCGCGATCGAGGACTTCAAGGGCTGGCTCAGCCTTCATAAGCTCCGCGGCGAGCGGCTGCGTGACATCACCGACGCGAGCCCCCAGGTGCGCAACGCGGTCGATCGCGCCGGCCGTTTCCTCTCGCTCGCGAGCCTGGTCAGTGTGCTTCTCTGCGCCATCGCCGTGGCGATGGCGGCACGTCGCTACGTGAACCGGCATCTCGACACCGTGGCGCTGCTCAAGACGCTCGGCGCGACGCGCGCCTTCACGCTCAGCGTCGCGGTGCTGCAGCTTCTCGCGCTGGCCGTGATCGCCGCGGTCCTCGGCTCCGCTATCGGATTTCTGGCGCAGGAGTGGCTCCTGCGCACCATCCGTGGGCTGCTCGCCGTAACGGAGCTCCCGCCCGCAAGCGCCACGCCGCTCGTGCTCGGCTTCATGACGGCGATCGCGGTGCTCGCCGGCTTCGCGCTGCCGCCGCTCATCCAGCTCGGACGCGTGCCGGCCCTCAGGGTTCTACGGCGCGATGTCGGTCCGCCCCCGCCGCTCGTGCTGCTCGCCTTCGGTCCCGCGGTCGCGGTCGTCGCACTCCTCATCTACTGGGTAGTGCGCGACGTCCGCCTCTTTCTGTATCTCGCCGCGGGGCTCGCCGTGTTTCTCGCCGCCCTGGCCCTCGCCGGCACCGGGCTCGTGCTGCTCGCGGGCCGGCTGCGCGGCCGCGTCGGGGTGGCGTGGCGCTACGGCGTGGCGAATCTGAGCCGGCGGCGCGCCGAGAGCGTCGTACAGCTCGTGGCCTTCGGCACCGGCATCATGGTGCTGCTGCTCCTCGGCATCATCCGCGACGACCTGAACAGCGACTGGCGCCGCACGCTCCCGCCCGATCTTCCCAACTACTTCTTCATCAACATCCCGCCCGGCGAGCGCGACGCCTTCATCCGCCTCGTCGAGTCGCAGGGGGCACGCACCACTCGAGTGCTGCCCATGATTCGCGGGCGCCTCACCGCCATCAACGGCCAGGCCGTGGACGAGGGACGGCGCGGCGGGCGGGGAGACGAAGAGGGCTTCGCGACGCGCGAGCAGAACCTCACCTGGACCACCGACCTCGGTCAGGACAACCGCATCGTTGCCGGGCGCTGGTGGACGGCGGGCGACGTGGGCAAGCCCCTGGTCTCGCTCGCGACCGAGTTCCAGGAGGCGCTCGGCGTCACAGTCGGCGACCGGCTGACCTTCGATATCGGCGGCGAGACCATCGAGACCACGGTCGCGAGCATCCGCAAGGTGAAGTGGGACAGCTTCCAGCCGAATTTCTTCATCGTGTTCGCGCCGGGGGTGCTCGAGCGCGTCGCCGGCACCTACATGACGAGCGCCTACTTCACGCCGGGCACGGCGCGTAGCCTCGCCGAGCTCGCGCACCGCTTTCCGAGCGTCTCGATCTTCGACATAGACGAGCTCCTCACCCAGGTGCGCGCGGTGCTCGACAAGGCGGCGCTCGCCGTGCAGAGCGTGTTCGTCTTCACGCTGTTCGCGGGGCTCACGGTGCTGCTCGCCGCGGTCCAGTCGAGCCGCGACGAGCGTCGCTACGAGAGCGCGATGCTGCGCACGCTCGGCGCGAGCCGCAGCACCGTCGTGCAGGGCGTGCTGGCGGAGTTCGTGACGCTCGGGACGCTGTCGGGACTGATCGCCGCGGCCGGGGCGTCGCTCGCCGCTTACTTCCTGACGACGCGCTGGCTCGAGCTGCGATACGCCTTCGATCTCACGCCGTGGGGAGTCGGCATCGTCGGCGGGGCGTTACTGGTCGCGGCCGGTGGCTGGCTCGCGACGAGGAGCGTCGTCAATCAGCCGCCGCTCACGACGCTGCGGGCCTGAGGGCCCTCAGCGCTGCGCGATGCCGATCGTCACCCAGGAGTCGGGCTGCGGCTCGAGGCGCAGCGTCAGCCCCTCGATGGTCAGGAGATAGTTCCCCGGACCGAAGGCGGAGCTGTTGACCGCGACGCGCAGGTGGCCGTTCGAATCCTTGGTGAGATTGTCGATGATCATGACCCGGCCCTGGTCGATGCGGTCGATGGTCACGCGGAACTCCTTGTACGGCGAGCGCGACTCGTCGATGTGGAGGTCGACCAGCTGCGCTGCCGTGCCGCCGATCACGATGGCGGGCGTATTCGAGGCTCCCGAGCGGTTCGGCAGAAGGCGGATGATGCGGGTGCTGGTCGCCGCATCGAGCGAGCGCTCCACCACCTGCCTCTGAAGCTCCAGGATCTTGTGAGTCTTGCCGGCGCCCTGCGCCGCCACGATCGCGAGCGCCAGTGCCAGAAGTGCGGCGAATCCCGCCACGCCGAAGAACACCGCGGGCTGCTGCCAGAGCGGCTTCGGCGCTTCCTGCCACGGCTCGGGCTTGCCGCTCGCTTCGAGGAGCCGCAGGCCCGCGTTCACTCGCTCGGGAAGCCCGAGCTCATCGAGGAGCTCGGGGTGATCCTTGCAGTAGCGTTCGAAGTCGGTCGCCGCCTTGATCGGCAGCTTCCCCGAGAGGTAGCGCTCGACCACCTGATTGCGCGCGATGGAGTCACGATCCATGCCGCGCGGCGGCGAGCCGGCGGCGATCGTGTTGGCGGCGGGCGCGGTCGGCGCGGCGGGTGGCGGCGCGGCGGGTGGCGGCGCGGACCTGGGTGACACAGCACGCGGCCTCTCGACCGGCGCGGTCGCCGCAGGCTTCGCCGCCGGGGCGCTCGGGCGCGGCGCGCTCGCGGCGGCCTTGGCGGACTGAGCGGCGGCCGCACGTGCGTTCGCCCAGCTGGCGAGCGAAGGCGCCTCCGCGGGAGGCGGCGTCGCAGGCGGTGGCGGCGCGGGTGGGGCGGGAGAGGCCGGGGCCGCGGAGGGCGCGGCCTTTGCGATCGGGGTGACGGTCGCGCTCACGCCGCTCGGCGCGGGGCGCGATCTGGTCGGCGCGGCGGGGGCCACGGGAGCCGCGGGCTTCTCCGCGGCGGACGTCGAGGCTGCCGCGAGTTTCACGGCGGCGGCGGCGAGTGAGGCGCGCCTGGCGAGCGGCACGAGCGCCGGTGCGGCCGCGGGCGCTTTGTCGCCGTTCCTGGTGTCGGGCTTCGGAGCCGCGCTCGCGGCCTTCGGCGCGGGAGGCGAGGGTTTGGCGGAGTCGGACGACGAGCCCGAGTCGGGGACGAGCGTGAGCGGTTCTTCCGGCGCCAGAGCCGAACGCGCGCTCGCCGGTGCAGGCGCGGACGAGGGCGGTGGCGGTGGGGCCGAGGCCGACAGGATCTTCTCGACGTCGAGGGTATCCTCCTCGAGAGAGAGCGGCGCGTCAGGGTCGACCTCGAGGACCTGCGCAGCCGCGAGCGTTGTCCCGGTGGCCGCGGCGGCGGGCGTTTCCTCTCCCGCGAGGAGGAGGTCGGGATTCAGGAACTCGACCGTCTGGGTCGCGCCCGCATCAGGCGCGGCGGGCGGCGGCGCCTCTTTTGCGGCCTCGGGGCTCACGGCCTCCGGGTTCGCGGCCTGAACGACGGGTACCGCGCCCTCTGCCGGCTGCTCGACCGGCAGCTCAGGCAGGGGCTCCACAGGCGGGCGAGACGCGGCTTCCATAGGTGGACATATCTAAGCAACGCCGTCTGGCTGCGGCGTCGGCGTGACTCACAGATCGGGGCGTCGCCGTCCTGGTTCGTGACGCAGGTCTCACTCGTTCCGGGAGCGAGCGGATCCTGCGACGCCCGTCACGGCGTCCGGCTGGTCGAGCCGGAGAGGAAGAGCTCGATCTTGTCGCGGTAGGTGCGCGAGAGCTTGAGCTCGTGCCCGCTCTCGAGCGTCAGGAAGTACTCGCCGTTCATGTGCGCCCTGAGGCTCCGCACCAGGCGCAGGTTGACGATGGTCGAGCGGTGCACGCGCTGGAACAGCTTGGGATCGAGCAGGTCCTCGAGCTCCTTCATGGTGCCGCGCAGGATGTGGGTCTCGCCGCCGGCGTGGATGCACATGTAGTCCCCGGCCGCATCGACCCATTGGATGCTCGCCACCGGCACCCGCACGGTCTCGCGCCCCTGGCGGATCGGCAGCACGTCCGGACGAGGCGCGCCGATGGCCTTCTGCCCGTGCTCGAGCAGCTCGTCGAGCACGATCTCCCCGCAACCGGTGATCTCCGCGATGACCTGCATCAGCCGGTCGCGCTGCTGCGCGGCGCTGCGCGCCCGCAGGTGCTCGCGCACCCGCTCCACCGCTTCGGCGAAGCGCCGCTCGTCGATCGGCTTCAGAAGGTAGTCGATGGCGTGCGCCTCGAAGGCCTGGATGGCGTACTGGTCATAGGCGGTGACGAACACGACCATCGGCAGCGACTCCTGCGGGATGTGCGCCAGCACCTCGAAGCCCGACATCGCGGGCATCTGGATGTCGAGGAACACGAGGTCCGGCTTGTACTGCTGGATGGCGGCGAGCGCCTCGCGGCCGTTGGCGCACTGCGCGACGATCTCGAAGTCCGGCAGGTCGCGCGCGCGGATCTCGATGCCGCGCCGTGACAGCACTTCGTCGTCGACGATGATCGTGCGGACCTTCATGCGTGGACGCCTCCCGAAAGCCGCGCCGCCAGCGCCCGCTGCAGCGCCCGCTCCGCGGGCGGCTGCAACTCGAGCGGCAGCGCCATGTCGACCCTGAGCCCCGGATGGGTATTGAGAGCCGCGAAGCGGCAATTCTCACCGTACAGCACCTTGAGCCGCTCGCGCGTATTGGCGAGCCCGACACCGCGGCGATCGCCCGGCGGCGGCCCGTCGGGAAGCCCGGGCCCATCGTCGATCACCGAGACCTCGAGCAGTCCCTCGCGCGTACGTCCCTCGATGCGCACCAGCCCGCCCTGCTCGCGCGCCGAGACCGCGTACTTGAGTGAGTTCTCGAGCAGCGGCTGCAGCAGGAGGCTCGGCACCAGGGCCTCGAGCGCCGGCTCCTCGATGGCGTACTCGAGGCGCAGCCGCTCGCCGAACCGCAGCCGCTCGGTACCGAGGTAGAGATCGAGAGCCTCGATCTCCTGGCGCAGCGTGACCTTCTTCATCGGATCCTGGTCGAGCGTGTAGCGCAGGAACTCCGACAACCGCGCCACCGCCTGGTTCGCCTTGCGGTTCTGGTTGTCGAGGATCAGGGTCGAGATGGCGTTCAGCGTGTTGAAGAGAAAGTGGGGGTTGAGCTGGTAGCGCAGCATCTTGAGCTGCGCCTCCGTGGCGAGCGCCACGGCCTTGAGCATCGCCTCCTCCTGCTGGCGCTTGGACTCGTAGAACTTGATGCCGAAGTACAGGACGCTCCAGCAGAGGAGCAGATACGCCGTCGACATCGCGCCGCCGAAGAGCTCGAAGCGCGACTGGATCTGCCAGTCAGGCGCGATCAGCTCGCGGTAGAAGAGGTTGATCACGAGGCGCAGGGCGAGGGCCGTGATGTAGCAGGTGACGACGACGCCGACGACGATCGTGCGCGGCGACTGTGCCCAGAGGCGCCGGTAGATGTAGCGCATGGGGACCGAGAGCACGAAGCCGGCGGCGGCCGCGATCGCCAGCAGCGTCCCCCAGCTCGAGGACGAGCCGTAGGCGTAGAAGAAATCGCCGACGTACTGGGTGATGCCGTACGCAGCCCAGAACGCCGCGTGCAGGCTCCAGAACAGCACGTCGCGGTTGCTACGGAATTGCTCGAGCGTCGGCATCTTCATAGGGCGCCCACCCCGCGCGCTCGGGGGCGAGCCGGGGGAGCCTGCGAAGCTTAGGGCATATGACGTGCCGGGCGCCGGCCGGACGGGCGCAGCCGTGACTCGCTTTGTCGCAGGAAGCCCCCGCCGGAGCACCGCCGGGCGGGAGGCATCAGACCCTACAAGAGCCGGAATCTATTAGTTATTTTCCAGATCCGGCAGCCCGCTCGGGCGGGCGTCGGTGGCCGTCGCGATGGCTTCCAGCGCAACCGTACGCGAGAGCGCCGCGCCCTGGGCGTAGTCGAGGCCGATCGCCGCCAGGTACTGGAGCAAGGCGTGCGAGTCGGCCTTCTTCGCCGAGCAGTGGATGCCGAGGACCTTGGCCGCCTGCACGGTCGCGACTACCACGGCCTGCGAGAGCTTGTCGCGCAGCGCCGCGGCGGTGAGCCGGGTGTCGAGTTTCAGCATACGCAGCGCCTTCGAGCGCAGGAGCGGCAGCACCTGCGAATCGAAAGTGAAATCGTCGATGACGATCCAGGCGCCGAGCTTCTCGCACTGGGTCATGAAGCGCTCGACCTTGGCGCGCTCCTGTAAGCACAGCGACTCCGCGATCTCGAAGCCGAGCGTCTCGCCGGCTACACCGTGGGTGTTGAGCGCGGCGCCGATCTTGCCGAGGAAGCGCTCGTCCTCGAGCGTCGCGATCGAGAGGTTGATGGTGAAAGTGGTCGGCGCCGCATTCCACTGCGAGCGATTGGCGGCGAGCCAGGCGATGAGCTGCTGTACCGTCTGCTCGTCGGAGGCTGAGCCGCGCGGCTGCACCTGGAAGCGGCGGTTCTGACCGCCGGCGCGCAGCTTCGCGAACGGCACGAGATTGATTGCCGGGCTCGCGGCGGCTGGGGCCGCGACCGGAGCCGGCGCGGGCGGAGCCGCCATGACGACGGGGACTGCGGCCGGCGCGGGGGCGGCCGGGACCGCCGGTGGGGGCTGTGCAGAAGGCGCCGGCGCACGTGCTGCCGGGACCGTGCGCGGGGCGGCAGCCGCGGGGCGCGGGACGGGCGCCGCCGTGCGAACTGCGGGCGCCGAGCGTGCCGGCGGCTGGATGCGCTGAGCCGGCGGGATGCGCGTCGACTGCGCGGGCTTGGACGGCGGTGCGGTGCGAGCAGCCGACGCGGCGGGCGCCGCCTTGGCGGGCGGCGCACCCGGGCGCGACGGGACCTGGACCGGCTCGGAGTCGAAGAGGACCACGACATCATCGCTCCCACCGGTGAGCGAGAGGTGTGAGTGAGCCGGCACGGGCTCGAAGGCAGTGCGGGCGACGAGTGGTGCGCCCGCAGCCGGGGCCGCTTTGGCAGCCGGCGGCGCGGCAACCGGGGTCGGGGCTGGCGGCTTGCCTTTGGCGGCCGGCGCCGGGGCCGGCGGGTTTGTACGAGCGACGGGCGTGGTTGGTAGCGGCCGCGGGCCGCGCGTCGGCGCGACCCCGGCGGCCTTGGATGCCGCGTGGAGTTTCTTCGCGACGGCGGTCGGATTCGGGGCCGGCCGCACGACGGGCGGCTCGGCGAGGAACTCGAGCTTCAGCATCCCCGAGTCGGCCACGCCGTCGTTGTCTACCGGTACGGGAGTGGGTTCGGGCGCGGCGCTGACAGGCCTGGCCGGCGCTCTCGCGGGCGCAGGGGCCGGCTCGGCGGCCGCTACGGTCGGCGGCGGCTCATCGGCGACCAGCTCGAGCTCGAGGATTTTGGCGATCTCGGCCGCGGTGATGATGGTCTCCGAGATGTCCTCGTCCATCTCGGGCTCGGCGGCGGGAGCCGACACGGGCGCGAGCGTAACCTCGACCTCCGGGAGCTCGGCCTCCGGGAGCTCGGCCTCCACGGAAGGCTCGGAGATCTCGGCGACCTCTGCAACGAATGCCAGCCCGGCCTCGGCGGCTGCGGGCTCGGCATCCTCGGGCGCTTCATCGGCGTCGAAGGTCTCGACGGCGCCGAGGCTCGCGGACGACGACATGTCCGAAGGCTTCAGGAGGATCGCGAGCCGCTGCATGATCGTCCGCACCGGAGCTGCTGTCATGCGCTCGAGCGTGTCGTCGCCGATCGACTTGCTGTCGGCGAGAACCATGGCGATCCCGACGAGATTTCCCATCGGCGCGCGCACCGGGAGAAACACGGCGAGACGCCCGTCCTCGAGGGCGGTCTCGTGGCAGGGGAGCGCGGCGTCGCCGCCGAGAACCTCGAGGGCTTCCGTCACCAGCAGGTGCTCATCGGGCCCGAGCGCGCCCTCGCTCAGCCACAGGCAGTTCGCTTCGTGATCGCAGAGTGAGACCGAGTGCAGGCGGCGCGTAGGCAACACTTCGCGCAGCTGCTGGCCGAGCGATTCGACGCTCACGGGTCCGGCAGGCGGCGCCGGTGCCGGTGCCGGCGCGGGCGTGGGCGCGGCGGGGGCGGATTGGGCCGCCGCGCGCGCGGCTCTGAATTTATGCAGCAAGGCTTCTTCCCGGCATTGAATGACACACCGAGCGTGCGCCGTTCAAGCGCAGCGCTTTCCCTCGAGTGCGAGGTTGGCAGTTGTCAGTTTGCAGCGCCGTGATTGCCTTCGCGTTCTGTTATCAAAAGGCGACAGCCTGCACCGCCGTCATTTGTCATATTCAGAGTGCGGGCGAGGCGCAGCTAAAAGTGTGCGCGGCGCCACGCATCCGGCGCTCAGCGCGGCGCGCCGAGGAAGTCGCGCTTGCCGAGCTCGACGCCGTTGTGGCGCAGGATCGCGTAGGCCATCGAGACGTGGAAGAACACGTTCGGGATCGCCCAGTGCTGCAGGAAATCGAGTCCCTTGAATTCGAGCGTGCGATCACCCGAGGGCAGCTTGATGTCGCGCGTTTCTGCGCCCTCGAACGCGCTCGCCGGCATGCCCTTGAGGTAATCGACCGTGCGCGCGATGCGCGCGTGCAGCTCCTCGAAGCTCGTCTCGGTGTCGGGGAAGCGCGGCGGCTCCTGGCCCGCGAGGCGCGAGCTCGAGTTCTTGGCGAGGTCGCACGCGATCTGCACCTGGCGGGTGAGCGGCAGCATGTCGGGCGCGAGCCTCGAAGCGAGCAGCACCGCGGGCTCGAACTTGCGCTGCCTGGCGCTCGCCGCGCCCTTCTCTAGAAACGCCGAGAGGCTGCCGAGCGTATGGGTGAAAACGTCCACCGACATGGCGTGCATCGAGATCTTCATGAGGTTCCCTTCGGATCGTCCGTGGGTGAGGCGGCGCATTCTAGCCTCGGAGGGACTGGCGCGCGTGCCTCCCAGGTGAAACAATATTACAGGCCATAAGGGGGATTGAACCCGCCATGAGCTTGATCTGGACTCCGGCGCAGCTCGCAATGCTCGCCAAGGTGGTCGATCTCAACGGCTTCTCGGCGGCGGCGCGCGCCCTCGGGGTGCCGAAGGCGGCCGTGAGCCGCGCGGTCGCGGACCTCGAGAAGACACTCGGCATGCGCGTGCTCGAGCGCACCACACGGCGCATCGCGCTCACCGACGCCGGCCGGCTCGTCTATCCGCACGCCCGCCGGGTCGGCGAGGAGTCGGACGCCGCGCGCGGGGCGATCGCGAAGCTGGTCACGCCCGAGGGTAGGCCGCTCAGGGTGGTGGCCGATCCCACCTTCGGGCGCGTGCTGCTCTCGCCCCTCGTGCCGCGTTTTCTCGAAGCCTTCGCGCACGTTCCGCTCGAAGTGGCGCTCGATGCCGCGCAGCTCGCGGACGGCGCCTGGGACGTCGCGATCCGCACGCGCCCGCCGGGCGAGGGCGCCTTCGCGCAGCGCCTGCTCGGTGCGCCGCCGGCACTGCTTTGCGCCACGCCCGCCTACCTGCAGCAGCGCGGCACTCCCGCCAAACCCGATGATCTGCGCCAACACGACCTGCTGACTCCCGAGCTCTCCGTGGGACAGCCTGAGTTCCGCCTGCAGCTCGGGCGCGGCGCGCAGCGCGCCGAGGTGCCGCTCGTCCCGAAGCTCGCGGTCGGCGACCCCGCGGTGCTGCACGCCGCCACCGCCGCGGGTCTCGGCGTCGGGCTCCTTCCAGAGTTCCTCTGCCGCCAGGGACTCGCGACCTCGCGCCTGAAACCGGTGCTGCCCGAATGGACCGTACCGCCGGCGGATGCGCTCTACGCGATCTACCCGGCAGCGCTCGAGTCCGATCCGCGCGTGCAGCAATTCGTGGATTTCCTGGCCGCGAACATCGTGCCGGCGCTCGCCGCTCCCGCCCCGGCCCGCGTGTGAAGAGCGCTGGTACACTCCACGACGATGTACCGTGCACCGCTTCGGGAAATGCGTTTCGTGCTCGAGGAGCTGCTCAGGGCCGGGAGCCTGAGCACCCTGGCGCCCTTCGCCGAGTATTCCGACGAGCTCGGCCGCTCGGTGCTGGAAGAGGCGGGGCGCTTCGCGCAAGACGTGCTCGATCCCCTGAACCAGCCCGGCGATGCCGAGGGCGCGCGCTGGACGCCTGAGGGCGTAGTCGCGGCGCCGGGCTTTCGCGCCGCCTACGAGCAATTCGTCGCCGGCGGCTGGCCGGCACTCGGCTCCGACATCCACTACGGCGGCCAGGCCGTGCCACGCGTGCTCGCGACCGCGGTCGCAGAGTTCTGGGGCTCGGCGAATCTCGCCTTCAAGCTCGGACCGATGCTGACCCACGGCGCGGTGCACGCGCTCGAGCTCACCGGATCCGATGCGCAGAAGGCCAGGTATCTGCCGAAGATGGTGAGTGGCGAGTGGAGCGGCACCATGGTGCTCACCGAGCCACAGGCGGGCTCTGATCTCGGCCAGGTGCGCACGCGCGCGGTGCCCGAGGGCGATCACTACCGCGTCTTCGGCCAGAAGATCTTCATCACCTGGGGCGATCACGACCTCACCGCCAACACCATCCACATGGTGCTCGGGCGCATCGAGGGCGCGCCGTCCGGGGTCAAGGGCATCTCGCTCTTCATCGTGCCGAAGGTGCTCGTGAACGCCGACGGCTCGCTCGGCGAGCGCAACGACGTGCGCTGCCTCTCGATCGAGCACAAGCTCGGAATTCACGCGAGTCCCACCTGCGTGCTCGCCTTCGGCGAGCGCACCGGCGCGGTCGGCTACCGGATCGGCGAGCCCGGCCGGGGCCTCGAGTACATGTTCATCATGATGAACAGCGCGCGGCTCTCGGTCGGGAGCGAGGGCTACGCGGTCGGCGAGCGCGCTTTTCAGCGCGCCGCCGAGTGGGCCCGCACCCGCGTGCAGGGCCGCCCGCCCGGGGCCGAGCGCGGCAGCAGCGCGACCATCATCCAGCACCCGGACGTGAAGCGCATGCTGCTCATGATGAAGTCGCAGACCGAGGCCTCGCGCGCCCTGACCCTCTACACCGCGATGCAGTTCGATCTCGCGGCCGCCAGTCCCGACCCCGCGGTGCGCGCCGCCGCGCAGGCGCGCGGCGAGCTCCTCACGCCGATCGTCAAGGGCTGGTGCACCGAGATCGGCAACGAGGTCGCGGGCCTCGGCGTGCAGGTGCACGGCGGCATGGGCTTCATCGAGGAGACCGGAGCCGCGCAGTACCTGCGCGACGTGCGCATTACGACGATCTACGAAGGCACCACCGGCATCCAGTCGAACGATCTCATCGGCCGCAAGATCGCCCGCGATCGCGGCGCGGCGATCAGCGCGTTCCTCGCCGAAATGGCGTCGGAGCTCGACGGCCTCTCCGCCGTCGAGGAGCTCGTCGATGGCACCTGCCGTGCGGCGCTCGCGGCGGTCGGGCAGCTGCGCCGCGCCACCGAGGCGCTCGGCAAGGCGCTCGCGACGCGCCCCGAGATCGCCCAGAGCGTCTCGGTCCCGTATCTCAAGCTCTGCGGCTACGTCGCGGGCGGCTGGCTCCTGGCAAAGTCGGCGGCGGTCGCCGAGGCCCAGCTTGACGCCCCCGAGCGCGAGTTCTACACGGCCAAGATCCATACGGCCGCCTTCTACGCCGCCCAGGTCCTGCCGCTCGCGGCCGCGCTCGCCAGCGTGGTGGAGAACGGCGGGGCGAGCGTCGCCGAGACGGACGCGGCGCTCATCTAGCAGGACACCGTGAACCGGCGCGAGCTGCTCAGGAGCGCCCTCGCCATGACGGCCGCCACAGCCACCGCCCGCTCCCAAGCCGCAGGTCCGGCGCCGATTCTCCGGCGCATCCCGGCGAGCGGCGAGGAGCTGCCCGTCGTCGGGCTCGGCACCTCGCAAACCTTCGAGGTCGGCGGGTCGGCGCAGGAGCGCGAGCCCCTGCGCCTCGTACTCGAGGCGTTCTTCGCCGGCGGTGGGCGCCTGATCGACACTTCCCCCATGTACTCGACCGCGGAGCAGGTGCTGGGCGATCTCCTGACACCCGAGATGCATGCGCGCGCCTTTCTCGCCACCAAGGTATGGACGCGCGGCGCGCGCGCCGGCGTCGGGCAGATGACCCATTCGGCGCAGCTGCTCAAGACCCGGCGGCTCGATCTCATCCAGGTGCACAACCTCCTCGATCTCGACACCCAGCTCGCGACGCTAAGAGACTGGAAGGCGGCGGGACGCGTGCGCTACGTCGGCATCACTCACTACACGGTCGGCGCCCAGCCGGATCTCGAGCGCGTCATTCGCCGCGAGCAGCTCGACTTCGTTCAGCTCAACTACTCGCCGGTCACGCGCCAGGCGGAGCGCACGCTCCTGCCCCTCGCCGCCGAGCGCGGCGTCGCCGTGCTCGTCAACCGTCCGTTCGAGGACGGCGAGGTCTTCGCGAAGACCCGCGGCAAGCCGCTGCCCGCCTGGGCGGCGGAGGTCGATGCCTCGAGCTGGGGCCAGCTGATCCTCAAGTTCATCGCCTCCCATCCCGCGGTCACCTGCATCATTCCGGCGACCGCGAGCGTCGCGCATCTCAGGGACAACCTCGCGGGCGGGGTCGGGCGGCTGCCGGATCAGCGCCAGCGCGCAGAGATCGCGGCCGCGCTCGGCTAGTTCAGCGCCGTGCGCGCCGCGCGGGGACGCGCAGCCGGAACTGCGGCGGCTCGTTGAGATTCTCGAGGAACGCGCGGCGCGCCTCGGGCGAGAGCGCGCTCCAGTCGACCTTGTCCGCGTGCGTGCGGCGCAGCTGCGCATCGCTCACCTGCGCCGCGGCGCGGCTCGCGCTGACATACCGCGCCGGCAGTCGCCGCGTCGCTCCGCGCTCGAGGAAATCCACCGCCGCCGCCGCCACCACCGGGTCGCGCGTCAGATCGCTGTGCGCCACGCGCGCGTAGGCGCAGGGTGCGCCGGCGAGCGCGGCGCTCGCCGCCGGCACCGAACCATCGCCGTGGCGCGTGAGGGTGTAGACGAAGTCATCATGGCGGCGCGCCACGGCGGTGACCGTCTCCTGGCCGACGCCGACGATCGCCGCGAAGCGCGGATCCGCCGGCGCGAGCAGGCTCTGCGTGGTGCGTGCCGCGGCGAGCAGGTCGGCGCGCGGCTGCGGTCCCGAATGCGGCCAGTCCGCGGCGTCGAGCAGATCCGTCCGTCCGCTCCAGCCGCCGGTCGGCAGCATGTCGTAGAGGCTCGGGAAGCTGCTGAACACCTCGGTCGCGAGCGCCTCCGCGGAGGGCTGCGCGGCGAGGCGCGCCACCTTGCGCACCACGGCGTAGGTGCCGCGCAGCGCCTGCACCGCGGCCCCCGAGCCGAGGTTCGGCGTGCCGAGCAGTACCACCCGCTCGACGTGCCGCGTCATTGAGTGGCTGAGCGCGGCGCGCGCCACGAGCCCGCCCATGCTGTGCGCGACGATCGCGACGCGCGCTTCGCGCGCCAGGCGCTCGGCGAGTGCCTGCCCGAGCACGGCGACCGGCAGCCGCCAGTCATAATCATGGAACTCGGCGGCGAAGCCGCGCGCGCGCAGCGCGAGCTTCAGGCGCAGGTGCGAAAAGAGCACGGCGCCGAGCGCGACGACCCGGGCGCCCGCGCCGACCTCGAGCACCGCGAGCCGTCCCTGCTGGATGTCGAGTGGGTCGAGCCACACGATGTCGTCGGGGAGCGGTGCCGCGCGCCTCAGTCCGAGCTGCGAGCCCATGATCCCGGGCACCAGCAGCACGCGCTGCGCGGCAGCGCTCAGGGGCACGCGCCGGGCGCGGCGGGCGAGGGCGACGAGCGCGCGATACTCCTTCGCGCCGAAGTAGGCGCCGAGCTCGACGGCGTGGGCGCCGTCGACCAGCCACTCTTCGATCTGCGTATCGCTCCAGGCGAAGCGATCGTAGGGAGTGACGTGATCGCGCGGGGATTCCGCGAGGCTCACTCGGCGCCCGGCGGCCGCACGCGCGCGCGCACCTCGACGCGGCCGCCGCCGTCCAACAGCAGCTCGAGCGGTACCTGCTCGTCGACCGCCAGCGGATGGGCGAGATCGTGCAGCATCACGTGGAGTCCGCCGGGCTTGAGCTCGACGCTCGCGCCGGGCGGAATCTCGAGCGGCTCGTGCGGCCGCATGGTGGACACCCCGTTCTCGAGGCGGGTCTCGTGGATCATCGCGTGCCCGGCGAGAGCCGAGCGCACGCCGATCACCCGCACCGGCTGCTGGCCGCCGTTGTGAAGTGTCATGTACGCGGCGGCGACCGGCGCGCCCGGGATCGCGCGCACCCAGGCGCCCGCGGCGCTGAGCGCACTCGCCGGTGCGGCGGGCTGGGCGTGGAGCGTGAGGGCCGCGAGCGCCGCGAGAGCGGCGCCGAGCACTGACAGGAAATTCACGCCGCGCATCGCCGCGATTATGCCAGACGCTCTCCCGGGCGACCGACTATGATCCCGGGCACCATCCGCATGACCAAACCCGAGCGCTCGGAAATTCCCGCCCTGTTGGCGCTGTTGGCCGGTGCGCTTGCCATCGGCAGCTCGGGCATTCTGGTGCGCGTCTCGGAGACCGGTGCGGTGGCGAGCGCCTTCTGGCGTGGCGCACTCGCCGTACCGCCGCTCGCGCTCTGGGCGTTCCTCGAGCGGCGCGCGCCGGCGGCGGTGGACGGTGCCCGCATGCCACGCACCCGGCTCGATTCCGGCTTCTTCTGGGCCGGCCTGTTCTTCGCCGGTGACATCGCGCTCTATCACCTCTCGCTCATGCGCACCTCGGTCGCGGCCTCGAGCCTCGAGGCGAACACCGCGCCGATCGTCGTCACGATCCTCGCCTGGGCGGTCTGGGGCGAGCGTCCGCGGCTCGGGTTTCTGCTCGCGACGCTCTTGGCCTTCGGCGGGCTTCTCCTCATGGTGAGCCCGAAGCTCGCCGCCGGCGGCCACGCCCTCGGCGGCGATCTCCTGGCGCTCGGCGCCGCGTGGTTCTATGCCGCCTACATCCTCGCAGTGTCGCGGCTGCGCACCCGGCACGGCACCGGCACCGTGATGCTCGCGAGCACCCTCATCTTCAGCCTCCTGATCCTGCCCTTGCCGTTCCTGCTCGGGGAGAAGTTCTTTCCCGACACCGCGCGCGGCTGGCTCGTGATCATCGCTCTCGCGCTCTCGGCGCAGGCGCTCGGGCAGAGCCTGATCGCCTACGCGCTGGCGCACCTGCCCGCGACCTTCGGCTCGGTCGGGCTGTATCTGCAGGTGATCGCCGCGACCGTGTACGCCTGGCTGTTGCTCGGCGAGCGCCTGCAGCCCGTGCAGCTCCTCGGCGGCGTCATCGTCCTCGCCGGCATTGCGTTCGCGCGCGCCTCGCGCGCGCCGCGCGGGGCACCGCGGACCTCGGCGCCGGGCGCGGCACCGACCGGTTGAGCTTCCTCAGCCGCAGCGCGCCTCGATCCAGTCGAGCGTCGCGCGCCAGAGCGTCTCGCGATGGCGCTCGGCGAAGAAGCCGTGGTGGCCGATGGCGCGCACGCCCGCCTGCGCCGGCGTCGTGGCGCGGCGCTCGATCGCGGCGTTGGGATAGAGCGACAGCAGCGCTTCCACCGCGCTCGGCGTCGCGATGGGATCGTCGCTGAAGCTGAGCGCGAGCAGCGGGGCGCGCACCTGGGCGAAGGGGCCCTGCTGCGCGTCGCCGACCAGATCAGGCGCGAAGTGCGTAGGGTTCAGGCACCACTTGCGCCACTCGAGGAAGACGCCGGGCGGCAGCGCATCGCCGCGCCAGAGTGCCCCGCGCGGCACGTAGCCGCGGGTGCCGAGCTCGAGCGGACCGTAGAGTTTCCAGAAGAGCAGCGCCAGGTAGCGGAACGGCACGCGCTGGCCGCGCCAGTAGCCGATCGAGGCCGCCACCATCACGTGCGCGCGCGCCAGTGCCTGGTTGTACATGGCGCCGATCAGCTGCCCGCCGACGCTATGGCCGACGGTGACGAGCGGCAGCCCCGGGCAGCGCTGCGCGAGCCAGTCGAGCGCCGCCGGCATGTCGAGCAGGCCCCAGTCGCTCATGCGCGCCGGATCCCTGGCGAGGGGCAGTGTCGCCGACGCTCCCATTCCGCGGTAGTCGTAGATCAGGGCGTGACGGCCGCGCGCGGCGCAGTACTGCGCCAGCTTGAGATAGAACTCGCGCGGAAAGCCGGTCGCGCCGTTGATGACCAGCGCGCCGCGCGCCGCGGGTGCTTCGATGAAGAGCGCGGCGAGTGCGCGCCCGTCGCGCGCGGTGACCTGCACCGGCGCCGGTGCGGCGGCCGCCGGCGTCCCGACGCTCACCGCGCGTGTTCCGCGATGACGCGCGCCACGGCATCGACGGCCGCGCGCCGCGGCGTCGTGCGGCGCCACACCGCGCCGATTTGCCGCACCGGGGCGGGCCGCGCGAACGGCCGGATCTTGACGCCACGCGCATTGCCATAGGCGCCGCGGCTCGCGAGCTCGGGGAGCAGCGTCACACCGGCGCCCGCCGCCACCATCTGCCTGAGCGTCTCGAGGCTGGTCGCGCGGAAGTCCTCACCCTCACTGACTCCCGCGTTGCCGCAGACCTCGAGCGCCTGCTCTCTCAGACAGTGGCCCTCCTCGAGCAGCAGCAGCTTCTCGCCGCGCAGGTCCGTGACGCGCAGCGTCTCGCGCTGGGCGAGCGGATGGCGCTCGGGGACCGCGACCGTGAATGCCTCGCGGTAGAGCTCACGTGCCTCGAGCCCGGTGAGGTCGACCGGCAGCGCCAGCACCCCGAGGTCGAGCTCACCCTCGCGCAGCTTCTCGAGCATCGGCGCCGTCTGGTACTCGTACAGGCGCAGCTCGAGCTGCGGCAGGCTCTTGCGGATCACTCGGGTCACGTGCGGCAGGAGGTAGGGGCCGATGGTCGGCAGGAATGCCACGCGCAGCCGGCCGGCGAGCGGGTCGCGCTGGGCGCGCGCCAGCTCGACGACCTCCTCGCTCGCCTCGATGATGCGCCGGGCGCGCGCCACGATCTGCTCGCCGGCGGCGGTGAGCGAGACGTTGTTCGGCGCCCGCTCGATCAACTGCACCCCGAGGCTCTGCTCGAGCTTCTTCAGCTGCGCCGAGAGCGTCGGCTGGCTCACGAAGCAGCGCGCCGCGGCGCGCCCGAAGTGGCGCTGCTCGGCTACCGCCACCAGGTACCGCAGGTCCTTGAGCTTGAGCTCCGTGCCCATATATGACGTCTATCGATATGATCAAATCAATCGATTGGAGTGATGAGGCCCCATGCTGCACGATGGCGCCACATCCCGCAAGGGCAGTTAACCGCCGACCGGCCGCAGGCAGCGGCCCGGTCGCTTCAAGGAGAGTTCCAGCATGTCAGGCGTAGGTCAGCGTTTCCCCGAGTTCGCCCTCACCGGCGTCGTGTCGAGCGATGCCAGGACGGCCTTCCGTCCCTTCAACCACGAGAGTTTCTCCGGCAAGTGGCAGGTGGTGTTTTTCTGGCCGAAGGACTTCACCTTCGTCTGCCCGACCGAGATCGCGGCCTTCGGCAAGCTCGAGCGCGAGTTCCGCGACCGCGATGCGCAGCTGCTCGGCGTGAGTATCGACAGCGAGTTCGTCCACCTCGCCTGGCGGCGCGAGAAGGAGGAGCTCAAGGACCTGCCGTTCCCTATGCTCTCCGACATCAAGCGTGAGCTCGCCGGCGCGCTCGGCATCCTCGACCCCGAGGCCGGCGTAGCGCAGCGCGCCACCTACATCGTCGACCCGCAGGGCGTGATCCGCTTCGTCTACATCACCGACCTCTCGGTCGGCCGCAGCCCCGAGGAAGTGCTGCGGGTGCTCGATGCACTGCAGACCGACGAGCTCTGCCCCTGCAACTGGCAGAAGGGCGAAGAGACCCTGAAGGCGGCCTGACATGAAGACACTCGAAGCCATTCGTGAGTCGCTGCCGGCGTACGCGCGCGACTTGCAGCTCAATCTCGGCAGCGTGCTCACTGCGCAGGGAGCGCCCGGCCTCAGCGAGCGGCAGATCTGGGCCGTGGCGCTGGCGAGCGCCCTCGCTTCGCGCAACCCGACCTTCAGCCGCGACCTGGGTGCGCTCGCCGCCGGGCATCTCGACGCCGCGCACGTCACCGCGGCCCACTCCGCGGCGGCGCTCATGGCCATGAACAACGTCTACTACCGTTTCCTGCACCTGGTCGAGGACCCCGAGTACCAGAAGCTCCCGGCGCGGCTGCGCATGAACGTGCTCGGCAACCCCGGGATCGCCAAGGCGGACTTCGAGCTCCTGTCGCTCGCGGTCTCGGCCATCAATGGCTGCGGTACCTGTGTCGCGTCCCACGAGCGGCAACTGCGTGCCCACGGGCTCGAGCGCGAGGCGGTGCAGAGCGCGGTACGCGTCGCCGCCACCGTGCACGCGGTGGCGCGGGTGCTCGAGACGAGCGGCGGCGAGGCGACCCTCGCCGAGACGCGCGCCGCCTAGCCGATCGCACACAGGTTCCGCCCGCGGCGCCGCACCCGGTCGGGTAGAGTAGCGGCGCTGTGTCGCTCACCCGATCTGGATTCGTCATCGCGCTCGCGCTGGCCGGCCCGCTCGCCGCCGGCGCCGCGATCGCCTCCGGCGCCCCAGCCGCTTCGTCGACGCGGACCGTCACGGACGATTCTGCCCGGGTGGTGCAGGTGCGCGCGGCCCCGCTGCGCATCGTCAGTCTGTCCCCGGGCGGAACCGAGATGCTGTTCGCCGCGGGCGCGGGCCCCGAGGTGGTGGCGACCGTCGAGTACTCGGACGTGCCGCCCGAGGCAAAGCGCGTTCTGCGCATCGGCGACGCCGTCTCGATCGACCTCGAGCGGTTGGTGCGGATCCATCCGGATGTGGTCGTGGCCTGGCCTGCGGGCGGCAACCCAGCCCAGCGCGCGAAGATTGCGCGGCTCGACATCCCGGTCTATGAGCAGGAGGCGAAGCGGCTCGCCGAGCTTGCGCCGTCCATCCGTCGACTGGGCGTGCTCGCCGGCACCGTCTCCCAGGCCGACGCGGCCGCGCGCGCCATCGAGGCGCGCCTCGAATCTCTCCGGCGCACCTACGCGGGGGCCGAAGACGCCGCCCGCCAGCCGAGCGTGCTCCTCGAGGTGTGGAACCGGCCGATTTACACCGTGGGCGGCCAGCACCTCATGACCGACGCGCTCGAGCTCTGCGGCGCGCGCAACGTGTTCGCGGATCTGCCCGAAGCGGGGCCGGTGGTCGACATCGAAGCCGTCATCGCGCGCGATCCCGACATCATCATCGCCGCGGGTCCCCCGGGCGAGAGCGCGGCGTGGCTCACGGACTGGAAGCGCTTCACGACGCTGCGCGCGGTGCACACCCAGCGGCTGGTCGCGTTCGAGGATCAGGGACTGAGCCGCCTCGGCCCGAGCGTGCTCGATGCCACCGAGGCGCTGTGCCGCGCGATCGCGAACGTTGGCGTGAAACGGAAGTAGGGTGGTCCGCGAATCAGCCGGGGGCGAGTGGGGCTTCGTGGCAAACCACTTCGATATTGTGCCCGTCCGGACCAATGACGAAAGCTGCATAGTAGTTCGCGTGGTACTGCGGGCGCAGACCAGGCGCGCCATTGTCTCTGCCACCCGCCGCGAGAGCCGCGCGATAGAAGGCCTCGACTTGCCGGCGATTCTCGGCGGTGAACGCCAGGTGGAGATGCGCGGGCTTCTCCCCGGTTTGGAACAGGCACAGGGAAGCCTTGCCCCTGGGGCTGAGCTCGACGCCGTACGTCGGCGCCCCCTCCGAGACAACCGCTACGCCCAGCGGTTCGAGTGCCTTGAGGAAGAACGCCTTGCTCGCCGCATAGTCGCTGACTCCGAACTTGACGTGGTCAAACATGAGTCTCTCCCGTCCGCTATTGGCCACGGCCCTTGGGTGCCCTGACCTCGGTAGAGCCGAAGATCTCTTCGACGCGTAGCGAGAACAGTCGGGCGATCTTGAGCGCCAGGGGCAGGCTCGGATCGTACTTCTCGGTCTCGATCGCGTTGACGGTCTGACGCGAGACGCCGAGCTTCTCGGCGAGGTCACCTTGCGACCAGTTCTTGGCGGCCCGCAATCCGCGGACCGAATTCTTCACTCATACCTCCGGGCGATCAGTACCACTCCGATCGCCCACGCAACCGTAAACGCCGGCGCGGCATAGATCGACCAGTCGATGTGCGGCAACCCGGCGCGTTCGAGAAACGCCCAGGCGGTGATGGCCGTGACCAGCAGCGCCGCCGTCACAGCCAACGCCTGGTAATGAATGTGCCGCCCAAGCTCATCGAGCCGGGTGATCGAGCGCCTCAATGGTACGAAAACCAAGGCCGCCAAAGCGCCGGCCTGCCCGAGTGCGAGCAGAACGCGCGCCGTCGAATCTGGAGCAAGCAGGTGACTGAGCCACGCGCTGGCGATGAGCCAGGCCGCGACCCCCAGCGCGGCCACAATGGCGCGCGAGTCGAAGCAGCGAAACGGTCGTACTGGGCTCATGTCTGCATTCCCCGCCGGTTGAAGGCTGCGAGCGCGCACTGTAAAGTATGCTTGATAGCGTGTCAAGCATACTTTACATGTGACAGAGTCGTGCGATGCACTTAACCCACGATCCGAACAGCGCCGCGGCGCCGAGTATTGATTTCGACCGGTTCCTTGCGGTCGACATCCGCGTCGGTACCATCGTCGCGGCCGAATTGTTTCCCGAGGCACGCAAGCCGGCCATCAAGCTGCGCATCGACTTTGGACCCGGTGTCGGCGTGAAGCAGTCGAGCGCGCAAATCACGCGACACTACCAGCCCCCGGCACTCATTGGCCGACAGGTCGCCGCGGTGGTCAACTTCCCACCACGACAGATCGGCAAGTTCAGTTCCGAAGTGTTGACGCTCGGCTTTCCGGACGAGAAGGGTGAAGTTGTGTTGTTCTCGCCGGATCGCCCGGTGCCTGACGGCGCCAGGCTGTTCTAACCGTCCGGCCTGTCTGACTAGTCGCGGAAGTTGTTGAACTGCAGCGGCCGATCGAGCTTGGCGCCGCGCAGCAGCGCCATCGCCGCCTGCAGATCGTCGCGCTGCTTGCCGCTGACCCGCACCTTCTCGCCCTGCAGGCTCGCCTGCACCTTGAGCTTCGAGTCCTTGATGAGGCGGGTGAGCAGCTTGCCGGTCTCGGCGTCGATCCCGTGACGCAGCAGTAGCTCCTGCTGTGCGGAGGAGAGCGTCGTCTGCGGCTCCTTGGCCTCGAGGCACTTGAGATCGATGCCGCGCTTCGAGAGCCTGAGCTTGAGGATCTCGAGCATCTGCTTGAGCTGAAAATCCACCTGCGCGTGCAGCGTGATGGTGAAGTCCTTGAGCTCGAAGCTTGCGCCCGTGTCTTTGAAGTCGAAGCGCTGCGAGACCTCGCGGTTCGCCTGGTCGACGGCGTTGGCGAGCTCGTGGGCGTTGAGCTCGGAGACGGTGTCGAAGGAGGGCATATCGGTTGCCGCTCAGCGCGGCGCGCGCCGTCGCGCGGCCTTCTTCGCCGGCCTGCGCGGACGCGCCACGGCCGCCGCCGCCGGACCGCTGCCGTCGAGGTGCTGGCGGTAACGGCGGCTGAGCTCCATGAAGCGCGGCGTCGGACCCACGTCCTCGTAGATCGGATCGCCCTGCTCGTCGGTCGAGATCACCCGCTTGCCGGCGACGTAGGGCATCGCGGCGGCGAGCTCCTTGAGCGCGGCGCCGAGCAGCTCGGTGATCAGCTGCTCGGGCGATCGCCCGGGGAACATCTCGGCGAGCGCCGCGAGCTTCGCCGCCTCATCGCGCGGCAGGTGCACGGCGAACTTGCGCACGGTGCGGGGCGCGGCCGCCGTGGCGCGCCAGCTCTCGAGCAGGTCTTTGAAGCTCACGGGTTGCTTTCGGTGTGATCGATGGCGTGGGGCGGGCGATGCCGCATCGCCGCGCGCGCGCATTCTAGCGAAACGCGCGGCGGAACGGCTGCACCGCACGGCGCGGCCCGTCCGGCTTGACGCCCCGGGGCCCCGCAGGGATACTCGTTGGCAGTATGTCGCACCGGCCCGTCGGCACTTCCTGGTGGTGGCGCACTTCATAACGGAGTGGGCTGACGGCTGGTTTTTTCCGCGCGACTTAGCAGCAAAACGGGAGCAGAAACCCATCTCCGGATGACCCCGGGATGGGTTTTTTGTTGCCTGCGTGATTCAGGAGCCTCGAGCGTTGCAAACGGCCTTCGACATCACCGGTGACCTCGACACGCCGGTCTCGGCGTTCATGAAGCTCGGCGCGTTCGCGCCGCGTTTCCTGCTCGAGAGCGTCGAGGGCGGCGAGCGGCTCGGACGCTACTCGTTCATCGGCTTCGGCGACGGACTCGAGGTGCGGCTCGATGACACCGGGCTTACCGTCGGCGCCGAGCGCCGCCCGCTGCCGGCCAATGGCGCCGAGCTCCTCGCGGGACTGCGCGCCGCGCTCGCCGCCGCGCCCGAGCCCGGGCCCGGCATTCCCGGCGTCCCGCTCGCCGGCGGCCTCGTGGGCTACGCCGCCTACGATGTGGTGCGCTACTTCGAGCGGCTGCCGGCGCGTGCCCGCACCGACCACGGCGTGCCCTCGCTCCACTACGTCGCGCCGCGCTCGGTGCTGGTGTTCGATCACCTGACGCGCGGGATCGCGCTGCTGCACGCCGGGAGCGACGCCGAGCGGCGCGCGCTCAGGCGTGAGGTGGTCAGGGCGCTGCGCGGCGCGCTGCCGAACGGCCGCCGCCCGGGGCGTTACTCGCCGCCCGCCGCCGCCTACACCCGCGAGGCCTACATGGCCGGTGTCGAGCGCACCCAGGAGTACATCGCCGCGGGCGATGTCTACCAGATGGTGCTGGCGAGCCGCTTCGCGGGCCGCCACGAGCTCGACCCGTTCCAGGCGTACCGGGCGCTGCGGCTCATCAACCCCTCTCCTTATATGTACTACTGCGCGCTCGGGGACGTGGCGGTGGTCGGCTCGTCCCCGGAGGCGCTGGTGAAGCTGAGTGGCCGCCGCGCCCAGCTGCGCCCGATCGCCGGCACCCGGCCGCGCGCCGCCGACGCCGCGGTCGATCAGGCGCGCGCGGCGGAGCTGCGTGCCGATCCCAAGGAGAATGCCGAGCACGTCATGCTGGTGGATCTCGCGCGCAACGATCTCGGCCGGGTCGCCTGCGCCGGCAGCGTCGCGGTCGAGCCCTATCGCGCCATCGAGCGCTACAGCCACGTCATGCACATGGTGAGCGGCGTGTACGGCGAGCTCGCCCCGGGACGCGACGCCTTCGATCTGTTCGCCGCGGCATTTCCCGCCGGCACCCTGGTTGGAGCACCCAAGGTGCGCGCGATGCAGATCATCGACGAGCTCGAGCCGGTGCGCCGCGGCCTCTACGGCGGCACCGTCGGCTACTTCGGCGCGCGCGGCGACATGGACCACGCCATCACGATCCGCACCCTGGTATTCCGCGGCGACGAGTACAGCTACCAGGCGGGCGCCGGCATCGTCGCCGACAGCGTTCCGGCCACCGAGCACGAGGAGGTGCTCGCCAAGAGCGCCGCCATGGTGCGCGCCCTCGAGCTCGCGGAGGAAGGCCTGTGAGCAAGCCGCGGCTCCTGCTCATCGACAACTACGACTCCTTCACCTACAACCTGGTGCAGGCGTTCCTGGTGCTCGGCGCCGAGGTCGCGGTCTACCGCAACGACGCCCTGACCCCGGCCGAGGCGCGCGCGCTCGCGCCCACGCACCTGTGCATCTCGCCGGGCCCCGGCACTCCGTACGATGCCGGCGTGTCCATGGACATGATCCGCGCCTTTGCCGGAAGCGTTCCGGTGCTCGGCGTGTGCCTCGGGCACCAGTCGATCGTCGAGGTGTTCGGCGGCAAGGTGGTGCGCGCCGCGCGCCTGATGCACGGCAAGACTTCGCTCATGCGCCATGACGGCGGCGCGCTGTTCGCAGGTCTGCCGCAGCCGTGCGAGGTGGGACGCTATCACTCCCTGATCGCGGCTCCCGCGAGCCTGCCGGCGGCGCTGGTTGTGAGCGCGAGCACCGAGGAGGGCGAGATCATGGCGGTGCGCCACCGCACTCTCGCCGTCGAGGGCGTGCAGTTTCATCCCGAGAGCATCCTGACGCCCGAGGGGCCGAAGCTGCTCGGGAATTTCCTGCGCTACTCGGGGGGCGAGCGAGGTGCGGCCGATGCCGGCGCCGCGTGAGCTCCTGCAGCAGCTGTCCGAGCGGCGCGACCTGACGCAGGCGCAGGCCGGGGAGCTGCTCGGGCACCTGACCGGCAGCGAGCTCGCGCCGGCGATGGCCGGCGCGCTCCTCGCCGCGCTCTCGACCAAGGGCGTGGTGGCGGACGAGGTGCGCGGTTTCGCGCTCACCATGCGGCGCCTCGCGCGCCGTCCCGACATTCCGCCGGACCTCCGCGCCATCGACATCGTCGGCACCGGCGGCGATGCCTCGGGGAGCGTCAACATCTCCACCGGCACCGCGCTCCTCACCGCCGCCTGCGGCGTGCCGGTCGTGAAGCACGGCAACCGCTCGGTCTCGAGCCGCTGCGGCAGCGCCGATGTGCTCGAGGCGCTCGGCGTCGCCATCCCGGGCGATGGCGCAGCGGCGGGCGCCTGCCTCGCTGCCACCGGGTTCACCTATCTCTTCGCGCCGCACTATCACCCGGCGACCGCGCGCGTCGCGCCGATCCGCGCCGCGCTCGGCGTACGCACGGTGTTCAACATCCTGGGTCCCCTGGTGAATCCCGCGCAGCCGCCGTTTCACCTGATCGGCGCCTATAGCCTGGACGTCGCGCGCCTCATGGCCGACACGCTCGCGGGACTGCCGATCGAGCGCAGCTTCGTCGTGCACGGCGCGGGCGGCTGGGACGAGCCGACGCCGATCGGCCCCTTCACCGTGTTCGACGTACGCCCGCACCACGTCACGGCCGGCGTGCGCTCGCCGGACGATTACGGTCTCGCGGCCTGCCAGCCCGGCGCCCTCGCGGGCGGCGACGCTGCGTACAACGCGCGCGCGCTCGAGGCGGTGCTCGACGGCGCGGACCGCGGCGCGCATCGCGACTGTCTGCTCCTCGGCACGGCTCTCGCGCTCGAGGTCGTGGGGGAGGTTCGCGAGCCAGGCGCGGGCATCGCGCGCGCGGCCGCCGCGCTCGATGGCGGCGCTGCGCGTCAGCTCCTCGCGGCGCTGCGCGCCCGCCGGCCGGCCGCGGGCGTGGCTGCGGAGCGCGGCGCGTGAGTGCCTTCCTCGACGAGATGGCCGCGGGCAGCCGCGAGCGGCTGCGCGCCGCGCTCGCCCGCCGTTCGCTCGCCGGGCTCGAGTCCGCGGCGCGCGCGGCTCCCCCGCCGCCGCCCCTCAGGCTCGATGCGAGCGGCTTCGATCTGATCGCGGAGCTCAAGCTCCGCTCGCCGGCCGCCGGCGAGCTTCGCCCGGCGGGGGAGGACATCGGCGCGCGTGTCGGCAGCTACGCTCGCGCCGGCGCCGCCGCGGTCTCGGTTCTGACCGAGCCGAGCCGCTTCGCAGGCTCGCTCGCGCATCTCGCCGCCGCGGCCCGGGTGTTGACTCCTCTCGGCGTGCCGGCGATGCGCAAGGACTTTCTCGTCGATCCCTACCAGGTGCTCGAGGCGCGCGCGGCCGGCGCCGGCGGCGTGCTGGTGATACTGCGCATGCTGCCGAAGGAGGACACGCGGGCGCTCATCGACTGCGCCGGCGCGCTCGGGCTCTTCGTCCTGCTCGAGGCCTTCGACGCGCGCGACATCGCTCTCATGCACGAGCTCGTCGACGCGCACCGCGGCGCGGGCCCGCTGCTCGCCGGGGTGAACTGCCGCGACCTCGCCACTCTCGAGGTGGTGCCGGCGCGCCTGATCGAGCTCGCCCCGCTCCTGCCCAGCAAAGTACCGCGGGTGGCCGAGAGCGGCGTCATCTCCGAGGCGGACGCGCACGAGGTGGCCGCGGCCGGCTACTCGCTCGCCCTCGTCGGCAGCGCGCTCATGCGCGGCGACGACCCGGCGGGACTCGCCTTGGCGCTGCTGAACGCCGGACGTGCCGCGCGTGCGGCGCACTGAGCGGGGCCGGCAGCAATGTGGGTCAAGATCTGCGGCATGACCACCCCCGATGCGATCGCGAGCGCGCTCGAGGCCGGAGCGGATGCGATCGGCTTCGTATTCGCTGAGTCGCCGCGCCAGCTGACGCCCGAAGCGGCGGCGCAGCTCGCGCGCCCGGCGCGCGGCCGGGTGCGCTGCGTGGCAGTGACCCGCCACCCCGGGCAGCTCGCGCTCGATGAGATGCTGCGCGTCTTCCGGCCGGACGTGCTGCAGACGGATGCAGGCGATCTCGCCGGGCTCGAGCTGCCGGGCGAGCTCGAGCTCCTGCCCGTGGTGCGCTCGGCAGCGGGGACGCCGGCGCAGCTGCCGGTGCGCATCCTGTTCGAAGGGCCCGCGAGCGGCAGCGGCACGGCGAGCGACTGGAGCGCGGCGCGGCGCCTCGCGCGGCGCACCGAGCTGGTGCTCGCCGGCGGACTCGACGCTGGCAACGTCGCCCGGGCGGTCGGTACCGTGCAGCCCTTCGGCGTCGACGTCTCGAGCGGCGTCGAGGCGCGGCTCGGAGTAAAGAGTCCGCTCAAGATCATGCAGTTCGTCACCGCGGCGCGGGCCGCGGTGGCCACGAGACCCAATGAGGATCCATCATGAGTGTCGCCCTCGACGATGCGGAAAGCACGCTCGCGGCGCTGCTCGCCGGGAAATTTCCCGACGCGCGCGGCCGCTTCGGCCCCTTCGGCGGACGTTACGTTCCCGAAACCCTCATCCCGGCGCTCGAGCGGCTCGAGCGCGGCGTGCGCGAGCACCTGCACACGCGCGGCTTTCAGGAGGAGCTCGGCCGTGAGCTCACCACCTGGGTCGGCCGGCCGACGGCGCTGACGCATGCGACGCGGTTGTCGGCGCGCTGGGGCGCGCAAGTTTGGCTCAAGCGCGAGGACCTCGCCCATACCGGCGCCCACAAGATCAACAACGCCATCGGTCAGGCGCTGCTCGCGCGCCGGCTCGGCGCGCGGCGCATCGTCGCCGAGACCGGCGCCGGACAGCACGGCGTGGCGAGCGCCGCCGCCTGCGCGCGGCTCGGCCTCCCCTGCACCGTCTACATGGGCGCCGTCGACATGGAGCGCCAGGCGCCGAACGTCGGACGCATGCGGCTCCTCGGCACGACCGTCGTGCCGGTGACCAGCGGCGACCGCACGCTGCGCGCCGCGATCGATGAGGCGCTGCGCGACTGGGTGGCGGATCCGCTCGGCACCTACTACCTCCTCGGCTCGGTCGTGGGTCCCCATCCCTATCCCTACCTGGTGCGTGAGCTCCAGGCGGTCATCGGCCGCGAGGCGCGCGCGCAGCTGCGCGCCGCGACCGGACGCCTGCCCGATGCGCTCATCGCCTGCGTCGGCGGCGGCTCGAACTCGATCGGCGCCTTTCACGCCTTCCTCGGCGATGCCGGCGTCGAGATCATCGGCGTCGAGGCCGGCGGACGCGGCCCGGGGCTCGGTGACAACGCGGCGACCGTCGCCTACGGCCGGCCCGGCGTCCTGCACGGCACCTACTCGATGCTGCTGCAGGATGCGGACGGCCAGATCACGGAGACGCACTCGGTGTCGGCCGGGCTCGACTACCCGGGTGTCGGTCCCGAGCACGCACTGCTCGCGGCTCTCGGGCGGGTGCGCTACGAGACGGCGAATGACGAGGAGTCGCTCGCGGCCGTGCGGGCGCTGAGTGAGCTCGAGGGCATCCTGCCCGCGATCGAGAGCGCGCATGCGCTCGCCGCGGCCGAGCGCTGGGCGCGTGCGCACCCGGGCGGCACGGTGCTGGTCTGCCTCTCCGGGCGCGGCGACAAGGACATGCCGACCCTGCAGCGCACGCTGCTCGCGGCCGAGGCGGGCGGCGCGTGAGCCCGCACGAGCGCATCACGAGCGCGATCCGCAGCGCCGCCGCCCGCGGCGAGCCGGCGCTCGTCGCGTACCTGACCGCGGGCTTCCCGCGGCGCGCGGAGTTCGCATCCCATCTCGAGGCCATCGCCGCCGCCGCGGACGTCGTCGAGATCGGCGTGCCGTTCACGGATCCGATGGCGGACGGCGTCACCATCCAGCGTGCCAGCCTCGCGGCGCTCGCGCAGGGGGTGACGCTGCGCTGGATCCTGGACGAAGTGGCGCGTCTCGGCTCGATCCGCACCCCGCTCCTCCTCATGAGCTATCTCAATCCGCTGCTGGCCTTCGGCGTGGACCAGCTCGCCGACAGTGCCGCGCGCGCCGGCGTCGCCGGTTTCATCGTGCCGGACCTGCCGCTCGATGAGTCGAGTGAGCTGCAGGCGGCGCTCGCGACGCGCGGCATCGCGCTCGTGCAGATGGTCACGCCGGTCACGGAGCCCGAGCGTCTCGCAGCGCTCTGCGCCGGTAGCCAGGGGTTCGTGTACGCGGTCACCATGACCGGCACGACCGGCAAGAGCGTCGCGGTGCCGGACGAGGTGATCGCCTACCTCGAGCGCGTGCGTGCCAGTGCCACGCTGCCGGTGTGCGCCGGGTTCGGGATCCGCACGCGCGCTCAGGTCGAGCGGCTGCGTGGTCACGTCGACGGCGTCGTGGTCGGCTCGGCGCTGGTCGAGGTGCTCGAGCGCGGCGCGGACCCCGGCGCCTGGCTCGCGGGACTGCGCGGCTAGCGAGCCTCGCTCCCGCCCAACACCGCGCGGGCGGCTTCGCGCATGGCTGATTTGCGCTCGGGCGGAAAACGACCGATTCTGCGCAGTGTGGGCACCGGGACAGTCACGATCGCCGCGCGCTTCTGCGGTCCGCCGGGCTCGGCGAACGGCGGCTACTTCGCCGGCATCGTCGCCGGCGCCGCCGCGCGCACCGTGACGGTGCGCCTCATCCGGCCGCCGCCCCTCGACACCGAGCTGACGCTCGATGAGCTCCCGGACGGGGCGCTGCGGGTGTCGAGCGGGAGCGAGGCGATCGGCGAGGCGCGCCCGGCGCTGCTCGCGCTCGCCGCGCCCCCCGCCCCCGACTATCTCGCGGCGGTGGAGGCCTCGCGCCACTACGCCGGCTTTCGCTACCACCGCTTTCCGACCTGCTTCGTCTGCGGTACGCAGCGGGTGCGCGGCGATGGCATGCGGATTTTCGCCGGACCGCTCGCGGAGCGCGGCCTGGTCGCGGCGCCCTGGGTCCCCGACGCTTCGCTCGACAGCGGCGACGGCAAGGTGCACGCCGAGTTCATGTCGGCGGCGCTCGATTGTCCCGGCTACTACGCGGTCGCGCCCGACGACCGGATGATGCTGCTAGCGGAATTCACCGCGCACGTCGACCGCCGGGTGCACGTCGGGGAATCCTGCACGGTGGTCGGCTGGCAGATCGGCGCGAGCGGCCGCAAGCACGAGGCGGGCACGGCGCTGTTCGATGGCAAGGGCGAGCTCTGCGGCCGCGCCCGGGCGCTCTGGATCGAGCCGCGCGAGGCGCCGCCGCCGCTAGGCTAGTTGATTGGCCGAAATCGCCTGCGGCGATTTCGGCGGACATCACTCCGCTGGCCGCCGGCAAAAAGCGGGGCTCGATGCGCATCCGCCGCGATCACCTCAGCAGCCGAGCACTCCGTGGCAGGTTGGGCGCACGGGTTTTTGCCGCCTGCGCGCTCGCTCACGCTCAGCCGCGCACCAGCCGCAGCATCTCCTCACCGTAGCGCGCGCCAGCCACGGCGCTCACCGGGAACACCGCGTCGAGCGCTGCAAGGTCACGCGCGCCGAGCGTCACCCCGAGGGCACCGAGGTTCTCGTCCAGATTGCGGGCGCGGCGCGTCCCCGGGATCGGCACGATGTGCGGACCCTGCGCCAGCACCCAGGCGAGCGCCAGCTGCGCCGGGGTGCAGCCCCGGTCCGCGGCGAGCTCCTTCACCTTGTGGACCAGCGCCAGGTTGCGCGCGAAGTTCTCGCCCTGGAAGCGCGGATTGGTGCGGCGATAGTCGTCGGCGGCGAAGTCCTCGGGGCTCTTCAGCGCGCCGGTGAGAAAACCGCGGCCGAGCGGGCTGAAGGGGACGAAGCCGACGCCGAG
>DATMRG010000023.1:0-14058 GCA_035566495.1 Steroidobacteraceae bacterium
TACATGCCCGGCCGGCGGCGGACGGGCTCGAGGCCGGAGAGGACCTCGATATCGGAAGCAGTGTATGACTGACTCATCCGCTGTGCGTCATGCGTTTACATCCCCGCGCGCAGCGCGCGCCGTACGCGGCGCCAGGAGCGCACCTCGCGCGGCGCGAATCTTACCAAAATGCCGGAGCCTGTCCGGGCCTGTAGCCGTGCGGCGTCAGTCGAGGTCGGCGAGCAATGCCCGCCGCACCGCCTCGGGGACTGGTGTGACCGCGTAGCGGTAGTGCTCGTGATCGACGCCTGCGCCGAGCGCGGCGCCGGCGCGCAGCGCCTCGATCATCGCGGTCTCGAGCTGAAAGCGCAGGAAGTGCACTGCCGAGGTCTTCTCTTCGTTCTCGCGCGGCAGGTCCTCGTCCGCGATGGCGAAGACCCGCGCACAACCCTCGACCTCGACCCAGCAGCGCGACTCGATGCCCTTCAACAGCTGCAGCTGCCGGCGCCGCTCCTCGGGCTGTGCGAACTCGATCAGCAGGGTCACTTTCCAGTTGCTGCCGTCGGGAATCAGCGGGTTGTAAGCGGCGAGCTCCTCCGCGACACCAGCGGGCTCGAAGATCCGCTCGACGCGCAGCATCTCCTGCACCTGGTACTGGATGGTGAGCCGGTCCTCGAAGGACCAGGTGGTGCTCGGCCCGACCTGCAGCCGCCGGGCGCGCTTGTGATCGAGCACCCGGCCACGGAACGCGACGCGCTCGCGCGCGTACTGCTCGAGGCTCATGAGGTCGGTGGCCGCGAGCTTCACAGTCCGTACGCCATCCTGAGGAGCGTCAACGGATGCTCGGGCTCGCGGGCTTCCGCGAGGCCGCTCTCGATCTGCCGGCCCGCCATCGGGCAGTCGCTCGCGTAGTGATCCGCGCGGGCACTCTCGACCCGCTGCACGACCGGACGCCCGATCTTCACCGAGGCGGCGCGAAAGCGCTTCTTCAACCCGTAGGTGCCGTCGTGCCCCGAGCAGCGCTCGATCGGCTCGACCGTGGTGCCGGGCACGAGCTCGAGCGCCTCGCGGGTCTTCAATCCCAGGTTCTGCACCCGGAGGTGGCAGGGCACGTGGTAGCTCACCTTGCCGAGCGGGCGGGAGAAGTCGGTGCGCAGGAGTCCGGCGCGATGGCGCAGCATCAGGTACTCGAAGGGATCGAACATGTGCTCGGCCACGTGGCGCACCAGGGCGTCGCCCGGATACATGAGCGGCAGCTCCTGCTTGAACATGAGCACGCAGGAGGGGATCGGCGCGACGAGGTCGAACCCCGCTTCGACGGCGGCGGCCAGCACCGGAATGTTGTGCTCCTTGAGTCTCGCCACGCCCTCGAGATCCCCGAGCTCGAGCCGCGGCATGCCGCAGCAGCGTTCGCTCGCGAGGAGGCGCACCTCGATGCCGTTGTGGCGGAAGACCGCCGTCAGGTCCTCATCGAGCCCGGGGGCGTTGCGGTTGCCGTAGCAGGTGGTGAAGAGCGCCACCCGGCCGGTGGTCCCGGCTGTGGGCCTTGGTGCCGGCGCCTGGGGCTTGCCGGGCTCGGCCGTCGTGCCGAGCGCGGCGAGGCGCGAGCGCGCGCTGCGCGCGTGGTACTTCGGAAGGGGCGCCGTGCGATCGACCCCGAGCGTCTTCTCGAGGAGCGCCCGGCCCGCGCTTGATGCGTTCACGGCATTGACGAGCTCGGCCACCACCGGGATGCCGGCGATGGCGCCGACGGCATCGGTGGCGGCGAGCAGGCGCTCCCCCGCCGTGAGTCCGCCGGCCCGCGCCCGCTGCGCCTTGGCGCGCAGCATGAGGTGCGGGAAGTCGACGTTCCAGGGATGCGGCGGCACGTACGGACACTTCGTCATGAAGCACATGTCGCAGAGATAACAGTGGTCCACGACCTCCCAGTAGACCTTCTTGTCGACGCCCGCGACCTCCCCCTCCGGCGACCCGTCGACCGCATCGAAGAGCGTCGGGAAAGCATTGCAGAGGCTGAAGCAGCGGCGGCAGCCGTGGCAGATGTCGAAGACCCGCTCGAGCTCCTTCTCGAGCGCGGCCGGGTCGTAGAAGGACGGGTCGCGCCACTCTACGGGCAAGCGCGTCGGTGCCTCGAGGCTCCCCTCGCGTGCGCCCTTCGGCGGGATCGGCGTGCTGCTCATGAGATGCGCGTCAGGCCCGCCCGGGGCGGCGGGCCTCACGCGCACGCTCTGTCAGATTCCGTCGAGCGCCTTCTGGAAGCGGTTGGCGTGGGAGCGCTCGGCCTTGGCGAGGGTCTCGAACCAGTCGGCGATCTCGCCGAAGCCCTCCTCGCGCGCGGCCTTCGCCATGCCCGGGTACATGTCGGTGTACTCGTGAGTCTCGCCGGCGATGGCCGCCTTGAGATTCAGCTTGGTCTCGCCGATCGGCAGCCCGGTGGCGGGATCGCCCACCGCCTCGAGGTACTCGAGGTGGCCATGCGCGTGGCCGGTCTCGCCCTCCGCGGTCGAGCGGAACACGGCGGAAACGTCGTTGAAGCCCTCGACGTCGGCCTTCTGGGCGAAATACAGGTAGCGGCGATTTGCCTGCGATTCGCCGGCAAACGCGTCCTTGAGGTTCTTTTCCGTCTTGCTGCCTTTGAGATTCATGGAGGTCCTCACTTAGACTCGGTCTAACGAAGGCCTGCGACTCTATCCCTGCCCGCTAAGTCGCGTCAACCGCGGGTCCCGCAAGGAACGCGCGTTGACCCTCGGCCGCGGCGCTGTGTAACGTTGCGCGCCCTCGGGGGACCGATCGACTGCGGAGGACATTCACTTTGGCGCGCGACAGCAAATCACCGGACTTCGAGCAGGCGCTCGCGGAGCTCGAGGAGCTGGTTCAGCGGCTCGAGCACGGTGATCTGCCGCTCGATGAGGCGCTCAAGGCCTTCGAGCGCGGCGTGGCCCTGACGCGTCAGTGCCAGGCCTCACTCCCGGCGGCGCAGCAGAAAGTCGAGATTCTCATGAAGCGCGGCGCCAAAGCCGAGATCGAGCCCTTCGATGAATCCGCGGACGAGGCCGGCGGCGGGCCGTCCGTGCCCGGGTGACGACGGCCGCCGTGAACGACGTCCGCTCTGCCGGCGGCGACTTCGGAGTACGCATCGCCGCCTGCCAGGCGCGCATCGAGCGCGTGCTCGATGAGGCCCTGCGGCTTCCCGACCCCGGCACCGAGCGGCTGCGCGATGCGATGCGCTACAGCACGCTCGGCGCGGGCAAGCGGCTGCGGCCGATCCTGGTCTACCTGACGGGCGAGTCCTTCGGCGCCCCGCTCGAGCGGCTCGACGCGCCCGCCGCCGCGGTCGAGCTGATCCACGTCTATAGCCTCGTGCACGACGATCTGCCGGCCATGGACGACGATGATTTGAGGCGCGGCCGTCCGACCTGCCATCGGGCCTACGACGAAGGCACCGCCGTTCTCGTGGGCGATGCGCTCCAGGCCCTCGCCTTCTCAGTGCTCGCGAATCACCCGATGGCCGGTACCTCGCCCGAGGCCCGCCTCGAGATGATCCGGGTGCTGGCACGTGCGATCGGCACCGGCGGCATGGCCGGCGGGCAGGCCGTCGATCTCGAGGCCGTGGGTCTCAGCCTCTCAGTCGCGGCTGTCGAGAACATGCATCGCAGGAAGACCGGCGCGCTCATCCAGGGAAGCGTGCTGCTCGGGGGCCTGGCCGCCGGTGTCAGCGGCAGGCGGGAGCTCGAGGCGCTCGCATCGTTCGGCAGCGAGATCGGGCTCGCGTTCCAGATCCAGGACGACATCCTCGACGTCGAGGGAGATCCGGCGCTGCTCGGGAAATCGACCGGCGCGGATGCGGCGCACGCCAAGCCGACCTACCCGAGCACCGCCGGTATCGACGCCTCGCGCGCCCGGGCACTGGCGCTGCGCGACGCGGCGATCGCCGCGCTCGAGCCACTCGGGAAACGCGCCGTCGCGCTCGCCGAGCTGGCCCATTTCGTCGTCAGCCGCGCGAGCTGACGGGTCGCAACCGCATTGGGCGGGGGGCTTTCTTGCCGCCCGAGCCCCCCGTGTAAACTGACGTCCCGATGAGCGCGCCGCCCGACAAATATCCACTGCTCGATGCGATCGCGAGTCCGGCGGACCTGCGCCAGCTGCCCGTCGGCAAGCTCCGGGCCCTCGCCGCGGAGCTGCGCGAGTTCCTCATCCAGAGCGTCAGCACGCGCGGCGGCCATTTCGCGGCGGGCCTCGGCACGGTCGAGCTCACCATCGCCCTCCACTACGTGTACGACACCCCGCGCGACCGCCTGGTGTGGGACGTCGGGCACCAGGCGTACCCGCACAAGGTTCTGACCGGACGACGCGAGCGGCTGCACACCATCAAGCAGGACGGCGGCCTCGCCCCGTTCCCCTCCCGGGCCGAGAGCGAGTACGACACCTTCGGCGTCGGCCACTCGAGCACCTCGATCAGCGCCGCCCTCGGCATGGCGGTCGCGGCGGCTCGCGCCGGCGACGACCGCCGCGTGGTCGCCGTGATCGGCGATGGCGCCATGACAGCCGGCATGGCCTTCGAGGCCCTGAATCACGCCGGCTCGCTCCCCGCCGACCTGCTCGTGATCCTCAACGACAACGACATGTCGATCTCGGAGAACGTCGGCGCGCTCTCCAACCACTTCGCGCGCGCCCTCTCGGGGCGCGTGTACGCGCACCTGCGCGAGGGCGGCAAGAAAGTGCTGCGGCAGATGCCAACCGTGTGGGAGCTGGCGCGCCGCTCGGAGGAGCACCTGAAGGGCATGGTGCTGCCCGGAACGCTGTTCGAGGAGATGGGTTTCAACTACATCGGTCCCATGGACGGGCACGACGTCAAGGCGCTCGTCTCGACCTTGCGCAACGTGCGCAAGCTCCGCGGCCCGCAGTTCCTGCACGTCGTCACCCGCAAGGGCAAGGGCTACGCGCCGGCGGAAGCCGACCCGATCAAGTGGCACGGGCCCGGGCCCTTCGACCCGGTGAGCGGCACGATCTTCAAGGAGAAGGCGGCGGGGCCGAGCTACAGCCAGGTGTTCGGGCAGTGGCTCTGCGACATGGCGGAGCGCGATCCGCGCATCATCGGCATCACGCCCGCCATGCGCGAGGGCTCGGGTCTGGTCGAGTTCTCCAGGCGCTTTCCCGAGCGTTACTTCGACGTGGCGATCGCCGAGCAGCACGCCGTGACCTTCGCCGCCGGTCTCGCCGCCGAGGGCCTCAGGCCCGTGGTGGCGATCTACTCGACCTTCCTGCAGCGCGCCTACGATCAGCTGATTCACGACGTGGCGCTGCAGAATCTGCCGGTGGTGTTCGCACTCGATCGCGCCGGTCTCGTCGGGAGCGACGGCGCGACCCATCAGGGCAGCTACGATCTCTCCTACCTGCGCTGCATCCCCAACACCGTCGTCATGACTCCGGCCGACGAGAACGAGTGCCGGCAGATGCTCTACACCGCGAGCACGCTCGCGGGACCTGCGATCGTGCGCTACCCGCGCGGCACGGGTCCCGGCGTGCCGCTGGAGGCGGAGATGACCGCGCTGCCGGTCGGCAAGGCGCAGCTGCGCCGCGAGGGCCAGAGCGGGCTCGCGATCCTCGCCTTCGGCGCGCTGGTGGCGCCCGCGCAGCAGATCGCCGAAGCGCTCGACGCCACCTTCGTCAACATGCGCTTCGTGAAACCGCTCGATGAGGACCTGATCGTGTCCCTCGCCCGGCGCCACCGTGCGCTCGTTACCATCGAGGAAAACGTCGCCCAGGGCGGCGCCGGCTCCGCGGTCGGCGAGCTGCTCGCCGCCGAGGGCCTGCTGGTCCCACTGCTCGCGCTCGGCATCCCCGACCGCTTCATCGAGCACGGCTCGCGCGAGGGTTGCCTCGCGGCCGCCGGACTCGACGCCGCCTCGCTCCGCGCCAGCATCGAGCGCTGGTGGGCTCTGCACGGACAGGAGCGGCTGCGGTCGGCCGGGGGAAGCTGAGCTCCCCATAAAGAAGGAGGGGACCGGCGCGCTGCGCAGCGATTCTTGAAGTCAGCTGCGGCGCCCCAAGCCATTGCTGTAGGCTTTCACCATGACACCGCCCGCCACCACCGCCCGGATTGTGCGTCCCGCCGCCGAGGTCGAGGACGTCCAGGCGCGCGCCGACACGCGCCGCCTGCCGATCAACCGCGTCGGCATCAAGGACATCAGCCATCCGGTGCGGGTCAAGGACCGCTCGGCGGGCGAGCAGCACACCATCGCCACTTTCAACATGTACGTGAGCCTGCCGCACAACTTCAAGGGCACGCACATGTCGCGCTTCGTCGAGGCGCTGCACGCCGAGCGCGAGATCTCGGTCGAGTCGTTCCGTGCGATGCTCGGGTCCATGACGGCGCGCCTCGAGGCGCAGATCGGCCACATCGAGATGAGCTTTCCGTTCTTCGTCATGAAGAAGGCGCCGGTCAGCCAGGTCGAGAGCCTGATGGACTACCAGGCGAGTCTGATCGGCGAGCATCGCCACGGGCGCACCGAGCTCTGGGTGCGGGTGGCGGTTCCGGTCACGAGCCTCTGCCCCTGCTCGAAGCGGATCTCCGACTACGGCGCCCACAACCAGCGCTCGCACGTGACCATCACGGCCAAGCTCCGCAGCCACATGTGGATCGAGGAGCTGATCGAGATCGCCGAGAGCGAGGCCTCGTGCGAGCTGTACGGAATCCTGAAGCGCCCCGACGAGAAGTACGTGACCGAGCGCGCCTACGACAATCCGAAGTTCGTCGAGGACATGGTGCGCGACGTGGCGGCGCGCCTGAATCGCGACGATCGGGTCGCCGCTTACGTCGTCGAGTCCGAGAACTTCGAGTCCATCCACAACCACTCGGCCTACGCCCTCATCGAGCACGACAAGGACGCGTGAGCGGCGCGCCGCGGCCTCCGTCCGCCGCATGACGATTTCTTAATGTCGCCGTCATTCCATCGACAGGCCGCGGCGGCTAATTTGTCAGGCTCGTCCCGGTCTCTCGAACGCGCGAGGAGCTGAGCGCATGAACCTGAAGATCCTGATCGCGGCCTTAGGCCTCGCCGCCTGCGGCCCCGCGCTCGCCGCCGACCCGCCGGTCGCGCCGACCGCCACGCCCGTGAAGCACCCGACGCTGAAATCCTGCAACAAGGAAGCGACCGCGAAGCAGCTCTCCGGCAAGCAGCGCGAGCAGTTCGTCAGGGACTGTACGGCGGGCAAGACCAAGGCCACGCCGCCGCCCGCCGCGTCTCACTAACCCTGGCCCAAACTGGCCCGTTGGGTAGCGGGCAAAGATCCGCGCGGCAGCCTGACCACGAAGTGCTCGGCTGCCGAGCTGATTGCAACTGCTGCGAATCGAGCCCCGCTCTTTGCCCGCGGGCACGAGTGTGTCGGCGCGCTGGCCTGCGCGCCGCGCCGAAGGCCCGGCGCGCCAATTCAACAAGGCAGGTCCACCACCACCCTCAGCCCCGGCTCGTTGCTCTCGAGCTCGAGCCGCCCGCGGTGCAGCCGCGCGATCGCCGCGACCAGACTCAGCCCGAGTCCTCCCCCTCCCTGCTTGCCGGGCCCGAAGCGCGCGAACGGCTGCATCGCCCGCGCCCGATCGGCGGCGTCGATCCCCGGGCCGTTGTCGCTCACCACGAGCCGCACCGAGCCCGCGAGCCCCCGCACCGCGACCTCGATGCGGCCGCCGGCGGGGACGTACTTGAGCCCGTTCTCGATGAGATTGGTGAGGAGCTGCGCCAGCAGCTGACGGTTGCCCTGCACCAGCGCCTGCGGCTCGTGCTCGCAGGCGAGCTGCACTCCCTGGGCTGCCGCAACCGGCTCGAAGAGCTCGACCAGCTCTGCGGCGAGCTCGCCGACGTCGACCGCGGCCGGCGCGGCGAGCGGCGCCCCGGATTCGGCCAGGGCGATCTGCAGCAGCGTCGACAGCGTGCGCTGCAGCTGATCGACCTCACGCAGCGCCGACTCGATCGACTCGTGCACCGCCGGCTCGAGCGGCGGCGAGCGCAACAGCAGCGCGTCCATGCGCGTACGGAGTCTGTGGAGCGGAGCGCGCAGGTCGTGCGCCGTCGAGTCGAAGGTGGCGCGCAGCGTTCCCGCCTGGTCCTCGAGGCGGTCGAGCACCCGGTTGACGGAAGCCGCGAGCGAGTCGAACTCGTCGTGGGCGCCGGCGACGGGCAGGCGTGAGCCGAGATCGCCCGCTATGATGCGCTGGCAGGTGCGGGTGACTTCGTCGACCCGCCGCGCCAGGCGGTAGCTGAACCAGAACCCGGCGAGCGCGGCCGCGAGCGCCGACAGCCCGATGCCCAGGAACGTGGCGGTGCGGAATTTCTCGGCGAAGCGCCGGCCCTGCGAGATGTCGGTGCCGACCAGCACCAGGTCGCCCCCGGGGAGGGTGCGTACCGCGGCGCGCACCGGATGCACCGCGCGGCGGCCTGGCTCGACGGCGGTGATCTCGAACTGCGGCCAGGTCTCCCCCGGCATGCCGTCGAAGGGCCAGCTGGCGAGATTGCCCGCGATGCGCTCGAAGTTGGCGTCCGCGAGCATGTAGACCCCGCCGATCCGCCCCCAGCTCTCGATGCGCAGGTTGATCTCGTCGGTGACGCCGGGCACGCCGCTGCGCGCGTATTTCTCCTCGAGGCTCTTGAGCTCGGTGTCGATGATCAGGTCGAGCTCGTCGTCGATCAGGCTCTCGGTGAGCTTGTAGGCAGCGCCGAGCGTGACCGCGACCGCGAAGGTGATCAGGAGCGTGTAGCCCACCGACAGGCGGAACGTGGTGGTGTTGAAGAGATCGAGCTTCACGTTGTCTTGTCGAGGCACAGGGACATCAAGTGTCGCTGCGCAGCACGTAGCCCGAGCCGCGCACGGTATGGATCAGGGGATGGTCCGAGCCGCGATCGATCGCCTGGCGCAGGCGGCTGATGTGCACGTCGATCAGGTTGCTCTGCGGATCGAAGTGCAGATCCCACACGCCCTCGAGCAGCATGGTGCGGGTCACCACCTGGCCGGCGCGGCGCATCAGGAACTCGAGGAGCTTGAGCTCGCGCGCCGTGAGCTCGACCTCGCGGCCGCCGCGCGTCACGCGCCGCGCCAGCAGATCGAACTCGAGATCCTCCACCTTGAGCCGCATGGCCTGCGGCGCGCTCGAGCGCCGCCGCAGCAGCGCCTCGATCCGCGCCAGTAGCTCGGCGAAGGCGAAGGGCTTGGTGAGGTAGTCGTCGCCCCCGGCCTTGAGTCCCCTCACCCGGTCGTCGACGCTGCCAAGCGCCGACAGCACCAGCACCGGCGTCGCGATCCCCTTGCGGCGCATGAGCTCGATGATCGCGAGCCCGTCGATGTGCGGCAGCATGCGGTCGGTGACCACGAGATCGAACTGCCCCTCGGTGGCACGGAACAGGCCCTCGCGGCCATCGGCTGCGTGGTCGACCGAGTAGCCGCTCTCGCGCAGGCCCTTCACCAGGAAGCGCGCGGCCTCGGTGTCGTCTTCGATGAGCAGCAGATGCACGGCCGACAGAGTAGGAGCCGTCGGCGGCGGCGCGCAAGAGCGCGCGCGGGGCTGGATCTCAGCGGGCGCCGGCGAGCGACGGGGCGGCGGTGGCGGTTGGGACGCGCTCGGCGCTCTGCAGGCGACCGATGAGCGAGCGCAGGAACACGCGGTTGAAGCGCAGCTGACAGGACGCCGACACCTGCTCGAGCAACGTCGAGCTCACCTTGAGCACGGTCACCGGCGCTGCGGCCCGGATGGTCGCGGTGCGCTTGGCACCCGGCACGTAGCTGGCCTCGCCGAAGCAGTCGCCGGTGTCGAGCGCGCCGACGCGCTGGCCGTGGCGCTCGACCGCGCAGCCGCCGGTCACCAGGATGTAGAAGCGATCGTCCATCTCGCCTTCCTTGACGATCTCCTCGCCGGCGTTGTAGTCCTGCCAGCTGCTGGCGCGCAGCACTTCCCAGATCTCGGCGTGCGAGAACTCGTGGAAGAACTTCAGCCGCCGCAGCACGCCGAACTGCTCCTGCCGGTCGATGCGCGCGTTGGCCTCGCGCAGCCGCTGATGCACGCGGGTGAGGTCGGCGGCGAAATCGAGGCCGCTCTTGTGCCGCTTGGTCGGATCCTTGAGCAGCGCCGTCGCCACCACTGCCTCGAGCTCCTCGGGCACGTCCTTGCGCAGCGTGTGGATCGGAGGGGGCGTGGCGTACACGATCTGATGCAGGAGCTTCTGCAGGTTGCCGGCGCGGAACGGGCGCTGGCCGGTCAGCAACTCGTACATGACCGCGCCGAGCGAATACAGGTCCGAGGAGTTGGTGAGATCGAGACTCTGCACCTGCTCGGGCGACATGTAGGAGGGGCTGCCGGCGATGCCCTCGATGCGCGAGATGTCGGAGTCGGCGACCAGGGCGATGCCGAAGTCGATGATGCGCACGTCGCTGTCCTGCGTGAGCATCACGTTGGAGGGCTTGATGTCGCGATGGATCACGCCGCGCGAGTGCGCGTAGTGCAGCGCCTTGGCGCACTTGAACATAATCTCCACGGTGTCATCGATGCGCAGCAGGTTGTCCGGGCGACAGTAGGCCGCGAGGGTGCGCGCGCCGTGCACATGCTCGGTGACGATGTAGCAGTGGCCGTTCTCCTCCCCGGCGTCGTAGATCGGCAGGATGTGCGGGTGCTGCAGCATCCCCACCAGGTGCGCTTCGGACAGGAACATCTTGCGTGCGATGCGCGCGCGCTCCTCGTCGCCGCCCGTGTCCATGTTGTAGACCTTGATGGCGACGTCGCGGCCGTAATACGCGTCGTGCGAGAGGTAGACGACGCCGGTGCTGCCGCGTCCGACTTCCTTGATGACCGGATACTTGCCGATCTTGTCGGGCATGCGCGTGCCCGGCCTGGCGGGCGGAATTGATTTTGAAGCCGGTAGCGACATTGGCGCGTTGGCAACAGCCGGTGACGCGTCAGGATACGGCGACAGCCGCCGGCCCGACTGTGATGCAAGCCTCACGCTCCCCGCGCCCTGCGCTGCATGCGTCACGCGCGCGGAGTGCGCCGCGCGGCGCGCTCAGGCGAAATGCCGGTAGCCGGAATGCGAGAACTCCATCACAGTACCTGCGCGCGTGACGACGGCGCCGTGCGCGGCGCGCAGCGCGCCGATGTGACGGAAGTTCCACTGTGACGGCGGCAGCTCGCGCTCGAGCTCGGCGGCGCGCGCCGGATCGACGGCGAACAGGAGCTCATAGTCATCGCCCGCGGTGAGCGCGAGCTCGCGCGCGGCTTCGGCACCGAGCGTCTGCGTGAGCTGGGGCGACACCGGCAACGCCTCGAAGGAGATCTCGAGCCCGACGCCGCTCGCGGCGGCGAGCTTGCCGGCGTCGCCGAGGAGCCCGTCGGAGACGTCGATGCAGGCGCGCGCGTACTCGCGCAGCCGCTCGCCGAGCGCCACGCGCGGCGTCGGCAGCAGGAACCGTTCGCGCAGGTACCCTGCCGCCTCTGGCGGGGCGGCGAGGCGCCCCTGCTCGATCGCGAGCCCCGCTCCCGCATCTCCCGGCGAGCCCGACACGTACAGCAGATCCCCGCCGCGGCCGCCGGCGCGCGTCAGCGCGCGGCCGTGCGGCACGTGGCCGAGGAGCTGCACGGTGACAGTGAGGGGCCCGCGCGTCGTGTCGCCGCCGATGAGCGCCACGTCATGTGCGCGCGCCAAGGCACCCAGGCCCGCGGCAAACTCCGCGAGCCATTGCTCGTCGGCCTCGGGCAGGGTGAGCGCGAGCAGGGCCCAGGCGGGACGCGCCCCCATCGCGGCCAGATCGCTCAGGTTCACCGCGAGCGCACGGTGACCGATGGTCGCGGCCGGCACCGCGTTGGGAAAATGCACGCCCGCGACCAGAGTGTCGGTGGCGGCGACGAGCTGCATGCCGTGCGGACACTCGAGCAGCGCCGCATCGTCGCCGACCCCGAGCGTGACGTCGCGGCGCTGCGCGCCGCAGTTGCGGAAGTAGCGCGTGATCAGCTCGGATTCAGACAGCGCCATGGACCGGCGAGGCCGCGCGCTCAGTGCTCCGCCGGCCGCAAGGTGCGCGCGGCGCGATCCAACACCGCGTTCACGAACTTGTGGCCGTCGGTGGCGCCGAAGCGGCGCGCGAGCTGCACCGCCTCGTTGATCGCGGTGCGAAACGGCACCTCCGGCTCGTGCTCGAGCTCGTAGAGGCCGATCAAGAGCAGCGCGTGCTCGATCGGATCGAGCAGGCGCGGCTCGCGGTCCGTGCACTCGGCCAGGCGCGCCTCGAGCTGTGCATGCGAGCGCACCACGCCCTCGATGAGCGTGCAGAAGTAGTCGCGGTCGGCGCGCGGCATGTCCTCGGCGTCGGCGAACTCCTGCACCAGGTCCTGCCACGGGCACTCGTTGAGCTGCCAGCGATAGAGCGCCTGCAGCGCGAGCTTGCGCGCCACGCTGCGCGCGCCGCTGAATTGCTGCGGGGCCGTGCTGCTCACCGCTGCGCCCTCACAGGCGCTCGAGGAGCGCGGCCATCTCGAGCGCGGTCGCCATCGCCTCGGCCCCCTTGTTGCCCGCGTTGTCCGCGGCGCGCTCGAGCGCCTGCTCGACGGTCTCGACCGTCAGCACTCCGAAGGCGACCGGCACGCCGGTATCGAGACCGGCCTGCTGGATACCGCGCGCGGCTTCGCCGGCGACGTAGTCGAAGTGCGGCGTGTCGCCGCGGATCACGCAGCCGAGCGCGACCACGGCGTCATAGTGGCCCGAGGCGCCGAGCTTCTTGGCCGCGAGCGGCAGCTCGAAGGCCCCCGGCACGCGGAAAGTGGCGAGGTCGGCGGGCGCGCCGCCGCGCGCCGCCCAGGCCGCGGTCGCGCCCTTGAGGAGATTCGCGACGATGGGATCATTGAAGCGCGAGGCGACGATCGCCACGCGGTAGCCGCGCGCGCTGACCTCACCGTCGCGCGGCAGGGTTCCGCTCACCCCTCTTCCCCGACGTAGCCTTCGATCTCGAGATCGAAGGCCGAGATGCCGTGCATCTGCTTCGGCGCCGACAGCACGCGCATGCGCTTGACGCCGAGATCCTTGAGGATCTGTGCGCCGACGCCGAAGGTACGCAGCACCGCGCCTTCCCCGGCGCTGGCTTCGGCCGGCGCGGCCTGAGGTGGCGCCGCGGCGATCGAGCGCAGCGCCGCGGCGAGCTCGGCGGACGGCTCCTGCTGGCGCAGGAGGACCACGACCCCGCTGCCGGCCTCGGCGATGCGCGCCAGCGCCGCGTGCAGCGTCCAGGCGCGGGTCGCGGCGCGCACTCCGAGGAGGTCGCGCAACGTGTCCGGCAGATGCACGCGCACCAGGGGCGGCTCGGGACCATCCAGCCGGCCGCGCGCGAGCGCCAGGTGCAGCTCGAGACTCACGCGGTCCTGATAGACGTAGAGACGGAACTCGCCGAGCCCGGTCTGCACCGTCTGCTCGCCGATGCGCTCGATGGAGCGCTCGGTGCGCAGCCGATGGCGGATGAGGGCGGCGATCGTGCCGATCTTGAGTCCGTGGCGGCGGGCGAACTCCTCGAGCTGCGGCCGCCGCGCCATGCTGCCATCCTCGTTCATGACCTCGCACAGGACGCCGACCGGCGTAAGTCCCGCCAGCCGGCAGAGATCGACCGCCGCCTCGGTGTGGCCGGCACGCACCAGCACTCCGCCGGCGCGCGGGCGCAGCGGAAAGATATGCCCGGGGCGCGCGAAGTCCGCGGCCGTCGAGCGCGGGTCGGCGAGCGCGCGGATGGTGGCGGCACGGTCGGCGGAAGACACGCCGGTGGTGGTGCCGGTGCGCATATCGACCGACACCGTGAACGCGGTGCGCTGCGACTCGCTGTTGGCCGGGACCATCTGCGGCAGCTCGAGCGCCGACAGGCGCTGCTCCTCCATCGGCACGCAGATGATGCCGCTCGTATGGCGGATCATGAAGGCGACGGCCTCGGGCGTGGCGTATTCGGCCCCCATGATGAGATCGCCCTCGTTCTCGCGGTCCTCGTCGTCCATGACGACGACCATGCGTCCGGCGCGCAGCTCCGCCAGCAGCTCCCCGATCGAGTTGAGGTGGCTCGCCGACGCCG
>DATMRG010000024.1:0-5526 GCA_035566495.1 Steroidobacteraceae bacterium
AAGCTGGTGTTCGACGACGGGCACGACACCGGGCTCTACACCTGGAAATACCTGCATGAGCTTGGGCGCGAGCGCGAGGCGAACTGGGCGCGCTACGAGGAGCGGCGGGCGCGGGCGCGCCGCTAGCGCGTGGCTTCCCCGAAGGCGGCGGGAGCCGAAAACGCGACAGGCCGGACATCACTGTCCGGCCCGTCGACTGCAAGACCCCCTGAACGTGCGGGATTCTAGCGCATCGCCGCGCGGTACATGCAAGCGCCGCGCGTGCGAAGTGTTAAGTTCGATCGACTAGAATGCGTCTCATCACTCCGGTCCCCGCAGTTCATGGCTGACGAGCGCTCCACCGACTTCGGCTTTCAACGCGTGCCGCCCGCGGACAAGGCGCGGCGCGTACGCGGCGTGTTCGACTCGGTCGCCGACCGCTACGACCTCATGAACGACCTGATGTCGGCCGGCACGCACCGCATCTGGAAGCGCTTCACCCTGGCCCTCGCGAACCTGAGGCCCGGGCAACGCGCGCTCGATGTGGCGGGGGGCACGGGCGATCTCGCCGCAGGGCTTGCGCGGCAGGTCGGCGAGCGCGGCCTGGTGGTGCTCACCGACATCAATGCCGCCATGCTTGCGCGCGGGCGCGACCGGCTGATCGATGCGGGGATCGTCGCCAGCGTCGCCTGCGTTCAAGCCGACGCCGAGCGCCTGCCGTTCGCCGACGGCACCTTCGACTGCATCACCATCGGCTTTGGGCTCCGTAACGTCACCGACAAGGCCGCGGCGCTCGCCTCGATGCGCCGGACGCTCAAGCCCGGCGGACAGCTCCTGGTGCTCGAGTTCTCGCAGCCGGCGCTTCCGGGCCTCAAGCCCCTCTACGATGCGTACTCTTTCCGCGTCCTGCCGCTGCTCGGCCGCTACGTGGCGGGCGATGAGGCGAGCTACCGTTATCTCGCCGAGTCGATCCGCATGCACCCGGACCAGGAGACGCTGCTCGCGATGATGCGCGACGCAGGCCTCGAGGGCTGCCGCTACCACAATCTCTCCGGCGGCATCGTCGCCGTGCACCGCGGCTACCGCTACTGATGCTCGCCGAGACCATCGGGAATCTGCTGAACCGCGGCCTGCCGCGCTCGGTGCGCGCGCGCGAGCTGTGCGCCGAGCTCGCCGGCCGCAGCCTCGCGCTGGACGTGCGCGGTCTCGGCAGGCTGCGGCTCGAATCGAACGGCGCCGAGCTCAGGGTGAGCGGCGATGGCGCCCCGGCCGATGCCGGGCTCACGGTGGGTCCGCTCGGTCTCCTCGCACTCGCCGGCGAGGGTGCGCAGGCCGCCGTGCAGCGTGGCGACGCCGCGATGTCGGGGGATGGCGAGACCGCCGCCAGATTCCGCGAGCTCCTCACGCTCCTCAGGCCCGATCCCGAGGAGGAACTGGCGCAGGTCCTGGGCGATGTACCCGCGCACCAGCTCGGGCGCCTCGGGCGCCTCGCCGCCGCCTGGAGCGCCCGCGCCGCCGACACCGCCTGGCGTACCAGCGCCGACTATCTCGCCCACGAGCGCGCCGATCTCGTCTCGCGCCAGGAGGGCGAGCAGTTCCTGCGCGGAGTGGATGCGCTGCGCGAGGACGTCGACCGCGTGGTCGCGCGCCTCGAGCTCCTGGCGCGGCGCCGCGGTGCGGCGGCCGGCGGAACGCGCGCGCCGTGAAGCTGCGGGTACTGCTGCGGCTCCTCGAGATCCAGCGGGTGCTGCTCAGGCACCGCCTCGACGACTACGTCCGCGCCACTCATCTATATAGGCCGCTGCGCTTCCTCCTCGTGCTCTCGCCCGACGTGTGGCTCGAGCGGCGGCGAAGCGGTCCGCGCGCCGAGCGCCTCAGGCTCGCGCTCGAGGAGCTCGGGCCGATCTTCGTCAAGTTCGGCCAGGCGGTCTCGACGCGCCGCGATCTGCTGCCGCCCGACATCGCCGACGAGCTCGCCAAGCTCCAGGACCGGGTGCCGCCCTTCGACGGCCGCGTGGCACGGCAGCTCATCGAGACGAGCTACGGCCGTCCGGTCACGGAGATGTTCGCCGCCTTCGATGAGACTCCGCTCGCCGCCGCCTCGATCGCCCAGGTGCATGCGGCACGGCTGCCGGACGGGAGCGAGGTCGTGGTCAAGGTGCTGCGCCCCGGGATGCGCGCCGTGATCGAGCGCGATCTCGAGGTGCTGCACGCGCTCGCCGATCTCGCCGAGCGCTACTGGCGCGAGGGGCGGCGCCTGCGGCCGCGCGAGATCGTCGACGAGTACCACAAGACCGTGCTCGACGAGCTCGATCTCATGCGCGAGGCGGCCAACGCCTCGCAGCTCAAGCGCAACTTCGCCGGCTCGGAGCTCCTCTACGTACCCGAGGTGCACTGGGACTGGTGCCGTACCGACGTGATGGTGATGGAGCGCATCCGCGGCGTGCCGATCAGCGACATGGCGGCGCTGCGCGCGGCCGGCACCGACATCCCGCGCCTGGCCGAGAACGGCGTGCGCATCTTCTTCACCCAGGTGTTCCGCCACAACTTCTTCCACGCCGACATGCACCCGGGGAACATCTTCGTCATCATCGACGAGCCGCGGCGGCCGCGTTACGCCGCGGTCGACTTCGGCATCGTCGGCACGCTCGATCCGCGCGACCAGCACTATCTCGCCGAGAATTTCCTGGCGGTGTTCGACCGCGACTATCGCCGCGTCGCGCTGCTGCACCTCGAGTCCGGCTGGGTGCCCGCCGGGACGCGCATCGACGAGATGGAATCGGCGGTGCGCACGGTGCTCGAGCCGATCTTCGACCGCCCGCTCAAGGACATCTCCTTCGGCCGGATCCTGCTGCGCCTGTTCGAGATCTCGCGGCGCTTCGACATGCAGATCCAGCCGCAGCTGCTGCTGCTGCAGAAGACGCTGCTCAACGTCGAGGGCCTGGGACGCGAGCTCTATCCCGAGCTCGACATCTGGAGCACGGCGAGCCCGATCCTGCGCGACTGGATGCGCGAGCGCACGAGCCTCGGCGCGCTCTGGAAGAGCGTGCGCGCGCATGCACCCGAGATCCTCGAGCTGGCACGCGCGCTGCCGGCGCTGCTCGCGGCGCAGGTGCGGCGCGGCAGCGAGCCTGGCGGGGCGGCGCCACCGGCCATCGACCTCGCCGCGCTGCGCGCCGAGATGCGGGCGGAGGGACGGCGCCGCGACCTGGTGACACTCGGGGCGGCGCTGGTGCTCGGCGGGCTCGTGTGGCTCGCGGTCTCGGGGCACGGCGCGGCCGGCTGGGCGCTGCTCGCTACGGGAGTGATCGCCGCGCTCGCGGGCCTCGGGCGCTAGCGTGCCGCGCCCGCTCACCGAGGGGTCGATCCCCGTCGTTCTGTTCCGCTTCGCGCTGCCGATCCTGTTCGCCAACGTGCTGCAGTCCCTCAATGGCTCGGTCAACTCGGTCTGGGTCGGACGCTTTCTCGGCGAGGCGGCCCTGACCGCGACCTCGAACGCCAACACCGTAATGTTCCTGCTGATAGGCGCGGCCTTCGGCGTGGCGCTGGCGGCCACGATCCTGGTCGGCCAGTGCATCGGCGCCAACGACGTCGCAGAGACCAAGCGCGTGGTCGGCACCAGCGCCACTTTCTTCACCGGCATCTCGGTGGCGATGGCGATGGCGGGCCTGGTGCTGTGCCGGCCGCTCCTGATCGCCATGAGCACGCCCGCCGACTCGCTCGACCTCGCGGTGGCGTACATGCGCGTCATCTTCCTGGCGCTGCCGTTCCTCTATCTGTACGCCTTCGTCGGCGCGATGCTGCGCGGCGCCGGGGATTCCAAGACGCCGTTCTATTTCATGCTGCTCTCGGTCGGCCTCGACATCGCGTTGAACCCGCTGTTCATCTTCGGCCTGGGTCCCATCCCGCGCCTCGGCATCGCCGGCTCGGCGCTCGCCACCTTCGTCGCCCAGGCGGTGAGCCTGACCGCGCTCATCCGCCACCTGTACCGGCGGCGGCATCTGCTGGTGCTGCACAGGGACGAGCTCGCGCTCCTCAGAGTCGACTGGTCGGTAGTCGCGACGCTGGTGAAGAAGGGCGTGCCGATGAGCGCGCAGATGCTGGTGATGTCGCTGTCGGGCGTGCTCATGATCACGCTCGTCAACCGCTTCGGCGTCGACACCACCGCCGCCTTCGGCGCGGCGCTGCAGCTCTGGAACTACATCCAGATGCCGGCCTTCGCGGTCGCCATGGCGATGTCGGCCATGACGGCGCAGAACGTCGGCGCCGGCATGTGGGAGCGCGTCCGGGAGATCGCGCGGGTCGGCGTGTTCTACAACGTGATCCTGTGCGGCAGCATCGCCCTCACCATGGAGCTGCTCGATACGCATCTGTTCGCGCTGTTCCTGCCGGCGGGGTCCCGGGCGCTCACGGTCGCCTCGCATCTCAACCACGTCGTCACGCCGTCCTTCGTGTTCTTCGGCGTGGCGGTCGCGCTCTTCGGCGTCGTGCGCGCCACGGGCGCCGTCATGGCGCCCCTCGTAATCCTCACCATCACGCTCCTGGTCGTGCGCTTCCCGGTCGCCGAGCTGTTCCTCGACCGCTATCAGGTCGACGCCGTGTGGTGGAGCTTCCCGATCTCGTCGGGCCTCTCGGCGCTGCTCGCGGTGCTCTATTACAAGTTCGGCGGCTGGCGCAGCGCGCACATGATGCCGGCGAACGCTCCCGCTGCGACGCGCGTCTCTCCCGAATGACGGATTCGCCGGCGCAGCGCGCCGGCGCAGAATCCGCTGACACCCCGAGGGGACTCCCGCATGCAAACCCGCACACTCGGTCCTCAAGGCCCCACGGTCTCGGCGCTCGGCCTGGGCTGCATGGGGATGAGCGAGTTCTACGGCCCGCACGACGACACCGAGTCGATCGGGACGTTGCATCACGCCCTCGACCGGGGCGTCACTCTCTTCGACACGGCCGACGTCTACGGTCCATACACCAACGAGGAGCTGCTGGGGCGCGCCCTGCGGGGACGGCGCGCCGCGGCATTCATCGCCACCAAGTTCGGCTTCGTGCCCGGCGACGACAAACAGGCGCCGGCCGCGGTGAATGCGCAGCCCGCGCGCGTGCGCGCAGCCTGCGAGGGGAGCCTGAAGCGTCTCGCGGTCTCGCATATCGACCTCTACTACCTGCACCGCGTCGACCCCGGCGTACCGATCGAGGACACGGTCGGCGCCATGGCCGAGCTGGTGCGCGCGGGCAAGGTGCGCTACCTCGGGCTCTCCGAAGTCGCGCCGCAGACCCTCGAGCGCGCACACCGTGTGCATCCCATCACGGCGCTGCAGAGCGAGTACTCGCTCTGGACGCGCGACCCTGAGGACGGCGTGCTCGCGGCCTGCCAGCGTCTCGGCGTCGGCTTCGTCCCCTTCAGCCCGCTCGGCCGCGGTTTTCTCACCGGCGCGCTGAAGAGCCCCGAGGACTTCGCCGCGGACGACTATCGCCGCACCAATCCGCGCTTCCAGGGCGAGAACTTCGCGCGCAACCTGGCGCTGGTCCACAAGGTGAAGGAGCTCG
>DATMRG010000025.1:0-14597 GCA_035566495.1 Steroidobacteraceae bacterium
GACTGCGGCGGGACGGCGCGCTGAAGCCGGTACGCTTGCGGCGACGGCGTTTGCGGTCGCAGACGCCTCGCGTGCGCGCACACTCGCCGACGTCGCGGCGCAGCGATTCCCGCCCGCCGTCCGTAAGACGCTGACGTCCGAGCTTCGCCGGCGCGAAGAGCTATACCAGGACCTCGCCGGACGGCGGTACGCGCTCGAGGCTCGAGTGGACAGCGCGGGTTCCACCGACGAGCGCGCCAGACACATGTTGGCCGCCATCGCGGATCTCGAGCGGCAGGTTGACACGGTCAACGCCCGCATTGCGGCGCGCGCCAACGTGGCCGGCGGCCGCAGGCGGCCGGGTGGTAAGGCGGCGGGGCCGCCACGGGTTCCGGACGGGACCGCCCTCGTCTCGTACTGGCTGGGCGCGGAGTCGGCCTACGCGTGGGTGGCGCTGCCGGCGGGGCTTCACTGGGTCCGCCTGATGGCCCCGGCGGCGATCACCGGCCGCGCCATGACGTTCTATCGTTCCCTGACGCGCCTGGTCGATGTCCCGGTCGAAGCGCGCCTGCAGAACGGCGCGGCGCTCTACCAGATGATCCTCGAGCCGCTCGAGCCGTGGCTCAGGGAGGTGCGGCCGTGGCTCATCATTCCGGACGGCGCCCTCGACTTCGTTCCGTTTGCGGCGCTGCTGCCCGCGGGAGCGAACGCTGCGTCATTCGTCGTGATGGAACACGACGTCGCGCTCGCTCCCGCCGCGTGGATGCTCGATACGCAGGAGAACCTGCCGGGATCGCGCGACCGCCGCGCGTTGTTGCTGGTCGCGGATCCGGTGTACCAGCCCGACGATCCGCGGCTCGCGGCGATCAGGACATCGCCAGCGAGCGCCGCGGCCGACACGCGCGGCGCCGGATCCGCGGCGCCGCGCGCTCTGCGCCGCCTGCCGTTCACGGCGCGGGAGGCGGCGGCGATCGCCGCACAGTTCCCGCCGGCCGAGGTCGATGAGCTGACGGGCGTCGACGCCACGCGCGAGCGGCTGCTGTCTCTCGACTGGTCTGACTACCGCTTCATTCACATCGCCACGCACGGTACGGTGGATGCTCAGGTGCCGGAGCTTTCGGCGCTGATACTGGGTTCGTACGACGCGCGCGGCGGGCTCGTCGATGGAGCGGTACGGGTTGCCGATCTTTCCACCCGGACTCTGCATGCCGACGTCGCGGTGTTCAGCGCCTGCGAAACGGCCTTGGGCAAGGAAGTGCCGAGCGAGGGGCTGGTCGGCATCGGTTCCACCGTCCTGGCACGAGGTGCGCGCGCGGTCGTGGCATCGCTCTGGCCGGTGAGCGATGAGATCGGCGCCCAACTCATGACAGAGTTCTATCGACACCTACTGCGCGATTCGATGAGCCCACCGGGGGCCCTCGGCGCGGCGATGCGCTCGGTCGTGGCGCGTGCACCCTCCGCGGATCCGGCGTTGTGGGCGGCGTTCCAGGTGACGACCACCAGACCCTGAGGAGACGACGTGAGCTACTGGAATCACAAGACCGTGGTGCTGAACGATAGCTGGGGCCCGGGCGCAGCCCATACCTTGACGACGCCGACCGGCCAGAAGCCCGAGTTCATCGTCCACCCGCGCTATCTGCGCGATCCGGCCGGCAACCCGCATCTCGCGCATTTCACCATCGACTTTCCTTCGGGCTTCATGCCGGACGGGTGGCAGGGCGTGAACTTCGTGCCGCTGGGGAGCGACCCGGTCGCGGGGATCTCGGGTCTGCCGGCGTGGAATCCCGCTCAGCAGGTGGCCTATCGGCAGGCCATCGACAATGCCGCGAGCCTTTCCAACTCGCGCACGCTGCGGCTGGAGGCCGTGATTCCGCACGTCCACCTCGGCCAGTTGGGATACAACAGGGTCCGGCTCTTTTACGTTGAGAGCGCGGTCCAGGGTCCGCTCCCGGATCTGGTGGTGGTCAAGATCTCAACTCACGTCGCCGTGCCAGGCACGGTGCAAGGCCGCCAGGAGGGCGCCGGGCAGGGACCGCCGCACTAGAGAGGGCGGTGCGGTCCGCTCCGAGGCTACGCGCCTTCGACCGTCAGCTCGACGGGGACGTTGTTGCGGGTGGCGTGCGAGTAGGGACAGATCTTCTCGTGCGCCTCGCGGGCGAATGCCTCGAGCTGCGCCTGCGGCAGCGTCGGGTCCTTGACGTGCAGCTTGACCGCGATGCCGAAGCCGCCGGCATCGCGCGGCCCGATCGAGACGCTGCACGTGACCGTCGCACCCTTGGCGTTCTTCTTGTTCTGCACCGCCACATAGTCGAGCGCGCCGCCGAAGCAGGCGGCGTAGCCGACCGCGAACAGATGCTCGGGCGTGGTGGTGTTGGGTCGGCCGGGACCGCCCATGGCCTTGGGCACCGAGAGATTGACCGAAACGGAATGGTCCTCGGCCTCGCCGTGGCCATTGCGGCCGCCGGTGACCGAGCCGACCGCGGTGAATAACGGCTTGATAGTGTCCATAGACTCCTCTCCTTTGGTGTCAAATATTCCCATGACGCCCGAGGAATTCACAGCCACGCTGCGCCGCCGCAAGGCGTGAGCGTGGCCGCGAACCGTCGGCTGCTGGCGACAGACTTTTCCCAGTATCTGACGGCCGACGGCTGAGTTAGGATCAGGCGCAAATAAGGAGTGCGCTGTGACCCGGATCAATGTGGCGATCGCGGTCGCGGGAGACTCGCGCGATCGTCTGTACGAGGTCGCCACCATCTGCCGTACGCTCGGGTTCGGTCATACCTCGACGCGCTCCGACCTGGGCATGCTGGTAGGTTCCGCGGAGCTCGAGGATCTGCCCTCGCTCCGCGCCGTGCCCGGCGTCGCCGCCATCGAGATGGAGGAACGGCGCGGCCCGCGGAGCGCGCGCCGCACGATCCCGGTCAGGATCAGGAGCGGGGCATCACTGCGGCTGCGCCGCGTCCCAACCCCCGAGTCCGACTCCTAGCCTCACTCGCTGCCAGTCGGCCGCTGCGCGGCGTCGTCGATGCGCACATGGTCGGTGCGCGCCTTCTCCCACGCCTGGAGCGTCAGCCCGTGGACCTCGAACAGCGCGCGGATCTCGCCGGTGCTCCAGTCGAGGACCTGGTCGAGGATCGGCACCATGACGCTGAAGGCGTTGTCGCTCAGCACGGTGCTCTTGGCGATGTGCGCGAGCTGCCGGTTGTTGGAGACCGCGATGGTGAAGCCGTCGTGGTTGTTGACGTGCAGCATGACGTGCACGTCCGAGCTGCCATCGCCGACATAGATCACGCGGTCGGTCGGCACCTCGAGCCGCCGCTCGAGCTCCTCGATTACCGCGACCTTGCCATAGCCGGCGGGCACCCGGCGGATGGCCTGCACCTCGCCCGTCGCCGCGGCGAAGTCGAGCTCGGTGCCGTAGATGTGGTCGGGCGCGACGATGCCAGCGAGCGCCGACACCACGATCTCGCGCGGCGCCGCCGAGATCACGAAGAACGAGAACTTCACTCCCGGCAGACCCTGCTCGAGAAAGCGCACCAGCGCCGGGATCGCGCCCTTCAGGCGCACGCGCCTGCCGGTCTCGACCAGGTGCTCGTGACGCACGCCGCGAAATTCCGGGTCGTGACGGATGAGATACGCGAGCTCGCCACCCTGCTGGACGAGGTTGGTACGCGCCAGTCCCTTGACGCGCTCGGTGTAGCCCTCGATGCCGAGCAGGCTGCTCAGCACGAGGCCCGAGTCATTGAAGCTCAGCGTCTGATCGAAGTCAGATGCGATCAGATAATGTCTGCCGATGGTCCTGTTCACGGGGATCTCACTCCTTTTCGTCATCCCATTGTCGACCGCGCCTGGCGCCGAAGATTCCCTGCAGGAAAACTGCAACGCCCGATGCGCCGCCGATGAATCTGCAGGAAACATGCCATCCGTTCAGCCCCGCATCCCCCGCGTGGGGGAGAGACATTCGGGGCCCGCGCGCCCGATTGCGGAGCGAAATTCCTGCACGCGCACGCACCTGGTGCAGCCGGCGCTCGGAACTTCGCGGGGCCTACATTGGGGCGTTCGGGCCTGGCCGCAAGCGTCGGGTTGCCTTTCGCACCCGATGGGCCTATAAGCAACATACAAGTACTTACTTGTATAACAGGGGTAGACACATGTGGCTCATCATCGCGATCTTCGCCGTCGCCGCTGTCGTCGGTCTCACCATGGCCTTCGCGGCCTTCCAGGGGAAGTTTCCGCCGGTTGCGAGCGCCGTCCTGCACGGCGTGCTCGCTGCAACGGGTCTCGTGCTGTTGATCGTCGCCGTGGTCAAGGGCGCCGCCGGAGCCGCGGTCTATGCGCTCGGCTTCTTGCTCGTCGCCGCGCTCGGCGGCTTCGGCATGGCCTTCGGCTTCCACGCCCGCAGGAAGCCCTTGCCCAAGGGCTTCGTCGCCGGCCATGCGACCCTTGCCGTGATTGGTTTTCTGCTGCTGCTCGCGGGCGCGTTGCAGCTCATCTAGTCTCTCAAGCATGAAGAGCTCGTTGCTTCTGCAGCATCCGCTGCATCCGTCGCTGGTGCACTTCCCGATCGCCTTCTGGCTCGGGTCGTCGGCGTCGGATCTGATCGCACTTCGCACCGCCAACCCGGCGTGGTGGACCGTGAGCCACTACGCCGTGGCGGCGGGCGTGATCATGGGTGCCATCACGCTGCTTGCAGGCGTTCTCGAGCTCTGGCTGCGCAAGCTCCCGCTCGAGGCATGGCGCTGGGCGGGACTGCATGCGGGGCTCATGAGCACTGCGCTGCTCGTCTTCCTGGTGAGTCTCTCGTGGCGCGGCGTTTCGCCGCCGCCCATGTCCGCCGTCTGGGTGTCGCTCTGTGGCTCGGCGCTCGTGGTCGCCGGCGGATTCTGCGGCGGGACCCTGGTCTACGGCTACGGAGTCGGCGTGTCATGGCGCGGGGAAAAGGGCGAGTAACCAAGGCGCGCGGGCGGCGTGCGGCACCCAGGGCCTCCGCGCAACGTCCGGCCGCTCAAGTTGCGCCCACGGCGCTGCTTCAGGCCTTGAAGCGCTCGGGCCCGCTCAGCATGCGCGAGCTCGCCGCGCAGCTCGGCATCAGCTACGAGGCCGTGCGGCAGCAGATCGCCGATCTCAAGCGCGCCGGCTGGGTGACGAGTCAGGCGGCGCACGCGCCCTCGGCCGATGCGCCGGGCTCCAAACCGGGGCCCGCCTCGCGGCAGTACCAGCTGAGCGCGGCCGCCGAGCATCTCTTCCCCAAGCACTACGACGAGCTCTGCGTCGAGCTCGTCCAGCACGTGCTCGAGCGCTTTGGCGGCGCGGGCGTGGTCGACATCCTCGCGCGCATGACGGAAGCGCGAGTGGCCCGCTGGACGCCGCTCCTCAAGGGGCTCGCCTTGAAGGAGAAGCTGAAAGCGCTGAGCTCACTCTACGAGGACAAGGACGCCTACATGCAGGTCGAATGGCGCGAAGGCGCTCCCGCCCTGATCGAGCGCAACTGTCCCTTCTTCAACGTGGCGCAGAAGCATCCGGCGATCTGCAGCGTTTCGGTCAACACGCTCGAGCGGTTGCTCGGCTTCAAGGTGGTGCGCGAGCAGCGCTTCCAGGCGGGTCATGGGCGTTGTGTATTCCGTGTGCGGCTCGATGAGCCGCGGCCTGACGGCACCGCTTTTGGGCTCGAGGGCTGACACGCTCGTCGCCGGCCCGATTGGCTGGCGAGGCAGCTCTGACTCCGGGCGGTCATATCCGCTTAAGGTTCGTGTCGGAAAATAAATTCCAAGCAGCTTCCGGCACTTAGCTCGATTCCGCCGGTCGAGCCCGCGAATCGGTCGATATTCGGCCGCCTCGTTCGTCATAGGTATGAGTCGCGGGCAGAGAGCGCCTGCACACCCCTGATGTAGGAGAACTGACATGAGAGTCATGGTGATCGTGAAGGCCACCCGGGATTCGGAAGCCGGGATTCTGCCGAGCGAACAGCTGCTCAGCGAGATGGGTAAATTCAACGAGGAGCTGGTCAAGGCCGGCGTGCTGCTCGCGGCGGAGGGCCTGCAGTCGAGCGCCAAGGGCGTGCGCGTGCAGTTCGGCGGCGGCAAGAGCACCGTGCTCGACGGCCCTTTCACTGAGACCAAGGAACTGATCGCGGGCTTCTGGCTCTGGCAGGTGCGCTCGGTCGACGAGGCGGTCGAGTGGATCCGGCGCTCGCCGTTTCAGAAGTCGAACGAGACCATCGAGATCCGCCGCGTGTTCGAGGCCGAGGACTTCGGTCCCGCCCTGACGCCGGAGCTGCGCGCGCAGCAGCAGAGCCGCGCCGAGCGCATCACGCGCAACTGACGGCGCGTCGACCCGAGGCGCCGGTGCGACACCTCGTGTCCCGCACCGGCGCGGACAACCTAAACTGAACGAACGGAAACGGAGCCTTCCATGCCAACCACCCTCACGCACCTGCACTTCAAGGGCGACTGCAGCGAGGCCTTCAAGTTCTACGCCGCGACCTTCGGCGGCCGCATCGTCTTCTCGATGACCTACGGCGAAGCGCCGGGCGCCGAGCAGGTCCCGCCCGAGACGCGCGCTCAGATAATCCACGCGCGGCTCGATTTCGGTAACGACGCGCTGCTCGGCTGCGACGTGCCGGCCGATCGTTACGAGAAGCCGCAGGGCTTCAACGTCATGGCCCATGCGGACAAGCCCGGCGAAGCCGAGCGGCTGTTCCGCGTCCTCTCCGATGGTGGCGCGATCGCGATGCCGATCCAGGAGACCTTCTGGGCCTATCGCTTCGGGATGTGCACCGACCGCTTCGGCACTCCCTGGATGGTCAACTGCGCCAAGCCCGAAGCAGAGCTGGCCGCGGCTGCCCGGAAAAGCGCCTGAGTGATCCTGGCTTGCGCGCTGCAACTGGCGATGATGTCATCCGTGGCCATGAAGGCCACGGATGTCCAGCGCACCATCGATGCGGTATGGAGGATCGAGTCGGCGAAGCTGATCGCCGCCCTCGCGCGCCTGACGCGCGATGTGGGCCTGGCCGAAGAGCTCGCGCAGGATGCCTTGGTCACCGCGCTCGAGCAGTGGCCGCAGACCGGTATCCCCGACAACCCGGGCGGCTGGCTCATGGCCACGGCGCGCAACCGCGGCATCGACCGGCTGCGCCACCGCCAGATGCTCACGCGCAAGCACGAGTCGCTTAGCGCCGAGCTCGCGATGGATCAGGAGCACAGCGGTAACAGCGTCGAGGCCGACGCCGACGATGAGATCGGCGACGATCTCCTGCGGCTCATCTTCACCGCCTGCCATCCGCTCCTGCCGACCGAGGCGCGCACCGCGCTCACGCTGCGGCTACTCGGCGGCCTCACCACCGCCGAGATCGCCCGCGCCTTCGTCGTGTCCGAGCCCACGATCGCGCAGCGCATCGTGCGCGCCAAGCGCGCGCTGAGCGAAGCGGCGGTGCCGTTCGAGATTCCGCGCGGCGCGGAGCTCAGGCGCCGGCTGTCCTCGGTGCTCGAGGTCATCTATCTCGTCTTCAACGAGGGTTATGCGGCGACCGCGGGCTCGGACTGGATGCGGCCGGCCCTGTGCGAGGAGGCGCTGCGCATCGGGCGCATTCTCGCCGCGCTCGCGCCGGGCGAGAGCGAGGTGCATGGTCTCGTCGCCCTGATGGAGATCCAGGCCTCGCGCATCCGCGCGCGCAGCGGGCCGAATGGCCAGCCGGTGCTGCTCCTCGAGCAGAGCCGTGCGCTCTGGGACCGCGTGCTGATCCACCGCGGCCTGATGGCGCTCGCGCGCGGCGAGGCGCTCGGGGAGACCCGTGGGCCTTATCTTCTTCAGGCCGCGATCGCCGCCTGCCACGCGCGTGCGCTAACGCCCGAGGACACCGACTGGGTGTACATCACCGCGCTCTACGACGAGCTGGTGCGCGTGACGCCCTCACCCGTCGTCGAGCTCAACCGCGCGGTCGCGGTGTCGATGGCGTATGGGCCGGCCGCCGGACTCGAGCTCGCCGACCAGCTCGCGGCCGAGGGCCGGCTCGCGTCTTATCACCTGTTGCCGAGCGTACGCGGGGACCTGCTGGTGAAGCTCGGCCGCTACGCCGAGGCGCGCGGTGAGTTCGAGCGCGCGGCACAGCTCACGCGCAATACGCGCGAGAGCCGCCTGCTGCTCGATCGCGCCGCCGCGTGCGTGCGCAGTTGAATGGAGGAAGCCATGTCCTACCTGTTGTTGATCGTCGAGCCCACCGGACAGCGGCAAGACCGCGGACCCGACGCCGGCCGCGCGCTGTACGAGCGCATGCTGCAGTACACCGATAGCCTCAAGGCGCGCGGCGTCCTCGCCGGCACCAATTCGCTTAAGTCCGACGGCGCGCGGCTCACGATCCGCGGCGGCCAGCGCACCGTGGTCGATGGACCCTTCACCGAGGCGAAGGAGCTCGTAGGCGGTTACTTTCTTCTCAATGTAAAAACGCGCGCTGAGGCGCTCGCCTTCGCGAGCGACTGCCCGGCGGCCGAATGGGCCACGGTCGAGGTACGCGAGACCGGACCCTGCTACGACTGAGCGTCGGGCGGCAAGCGGGCCAGAAAGTCGCGCAACTCCCGGGCAACCTCGACCGGGCAATCGAGCGGCGTGAAATGTCCGCCGGGAACCTCGACGAGCGTGGCGCCGAGGAGCGCCGCGAGCGGCTTTGCGACCGTTCCGACCGGCAGATACTCGTCGCGCTCTCCCCACAAGACCACGGCCGGCACGCCGCTCGCCCGCAGTTGGGCGCTGATGTGCGCGGTCTGCTGAGGATCGAGATCGCGCGCAGCGCGAATCAGCCTCGAGCCTCCGTCGGCACCCTGGTAGCTCGTCAGCATCTGGCGCAGCTCGGCGCTCTTCCCGAGCCGCCGTGCGAGCACTGGAAAGAGCCGATGGGCGTCGGCCGCTGACCACGTCTGAATGCCCGCGATGGCGTCCATGGCCCACTCGGTCTCATACACCCCATCGAGAAGCGCGAGACCGCGCCAGCGCTCGGGCGCCGCAACCACCATCAGCTGCGCTGCCGCCGTTCCCACATCGTGCGCCAGGAGCGTCGCACGCGCGAGGCCCAGTCGGTCGAGGAGCTCGAGCATCCAGCGCGCCTGGCTGGCCATGTCGATGCGCACGCTCTCGGGAGCCCGCGACTCGCCGTAACCGACGAGGTCGGGCACGAGGACGCGAAAGCCGGCGCCGGCGAGCTCGGGCGCGACATGCGACCAGAGAAATCGGGTCGCGGGAAAGCCGTGGAGGAGGAGGAGCGCCGGGCCTTCGCCCTCATCCTCGAGGCAGACGCTGACCTCGCCGAGCTGAAGGGTCCTGGTCAAGAGTTGCATCCTGTGGAGGAGCGGTCACTCCTCATCTCCGATCGGCATGCCAGGCGGCGCCTCGATCGGCGCCGCCGGGGCGAACTTCGACGGATCATTGAACAACAGGTCGATGCGGTGTGCGAGATAGGCGTCGGTCGCCGACCTCGGGTCCGCTCGCCGTCTGAGCTCGGTCAGCTTGGCCTGCGTGACCGCGCGCACCTCAGCCGGCGCGTTGCTGTTGGCCGCCAGCGTCAGGAGGGCCTCGACCGTGCGCGCATACACCGCGCGCTGCACGGCCCCGGCGAGCCCGGCACTGTGCGGCGCCGTTGCCGTGGCCGCGAGCGCGCCATCGATCACGGCGTCCAGCGTGAGGCTGTTGGGATCGCGGGCTCCATACTCGATGAGGCGCGCCGTGCGCTGCGGGTTGAAGAGCGCGGCGAGTGTCAGGTCGGCGGCGCACTCCGCCGCCATGACCGGATCGAAGGCCGGCTGGGTCCGCGACGGGAAGGACTCGCGGCTGGCGGGCAGGCCCGGCGGACGCGGTGGCAGGAGCTTGAGCAGCGGCTCGGGCAGAGTCAGAAAGTCGGGCGACAGGGTCTTGAGCACCACCGTAAGCGCGCGCCGCTGTGCCGCGGCGCTCACGATCTCGGCTCCCGGCGCGCCATCGCCGCGCAGCTGGTAGCGATAGTCGAGGCCGCCGATCTCGGTGACCGCCGCATCCACCTGATAGCGATGCAGCAGGTAGAGCGGCACCAGCGTGTCCTCGAGTTGGGCCATGGGCGTCCCGGGCCGGATCGCGTTCTCACCAAAGCGCGCCAGCGCCGCCGCACGCACGGTGAGGAGACGCTCGAGCTCCACGGCAGGATCGGAGCCGTTGTCCCACATATGCGCGTACGGGTGCGCGCTGCTGATCGCACGCGCATCCTCGTCCGTGATGAACATCATGCCGGTCCGCGCCGAGTCGCTCAGGATGCGGTCGAGTCCGGCCGCTTCCTCCGCGGGATTCGCGAATTGCCGATAGCCGTAGTTGACGGCCACCCGGTCCCAGTCGCCGATTTTCGCGGCGTAGGCCTGCGCGAGGTCGGGCGCGCCGTTACGATCGAGCGTGATCCAGGGATGCGGGTAGTCCATCACCGACACCGATTGCGCCGGCGTATGCGGATAGGCGCTCGCGGCGAAGTTGTGCAGCAGGCCGAGCGTATGCCCGACCTCGTGCGCCGCCAGCAGCCGCAGGCGTGCCAGCACCATCTCGCGCATCGGATCGCGCTGCGCAGAATCCGTGCCCTTGCCGTATGGCGCGAGCAGTGCCTCGGCGATCAGGTAGTCCTGCCGGCCGCGCAGCGAGCCGAGTGTGACGTTGCCCTTGACGATCTCGCCCGTGCGCGGGTCCGCGACTGGCCAGCCGTACGACCAGCCGCGCGTGTAGCGATGCACCCACTGGATGATGTTGTAGCGGACATCCATCGGGTCCGCGTCCACGGGCAGCAGCTCGACCCGGAAGGTGCCGGGCGCCCAGCCGGCCGCCTGAAAAGCCTGGTCCCACCAGCCCGCGCCCTCGAGCAGCGCCGAGCGGATCGGTTCGGGCGCGCCGCGCTCGACGTAGTAGCGGATCGGCGCCACGGGTTTGCAGCTCTCAGTGCAGGCCGGATCCGCCTTGATCAGCCGATGGCGCACGATCAGCTGCTTGTCGATGGGCGAGCCGAGCGGCGCCGTGTAGTCCCGGTAGGACAGGTCGAAATATCCGGCGCGCGGATCGAAGCGCCGCGGTACGTAGCCTGGGCCCGGCGGCTCGACGAACGCCTGATGCTCCCGCACGGTCAGGGCGTGCGCATCGGGCGTGACGTTGCCGACGAGCTCGCTCTTGGCGATGGAGTCCGCAGCAAAGGTCAGGATGGCCTCGACCTCGACGTTGTTCGGAAACGCGGCGGTGCCATCGAGCGCAATGGCCGAGCGCGCCGGGTCGAGCTTGTAGGCGTCCTGCCTGTTCCTCGCCAGAGCCTCGGCGACGCCGTGCGCATCACGCACGAAGAAGTCGCTGGCATCGACTAGCACCCCGGGCTTCCTGCCGGCGGCGGTGGCGTCTTCGGCCTCGACCTTGAATCCGGCGAGCACCGACTCGGGAAAGGACTGCGTCACCGCGAGCCGCTCGGGGACGGAGTCTGCCGAACTGCGGAAATCCTGGTTAGGCTGCACCAGCAGCACCTTCGGGCCGCTGCGCTCGAAGCGCACGATGCGCGCCCTCGAGACCTGTCCGCGGTCGAGGCCGAGGTCGTTGGAGCCCACGCCGTAGGGGAGCGACTCCATGTAGAGGAGGTCGGTGTTGAAGCGCGGGATCTCGAGAAACAGCTTGCCGGTCCTCTCATCCCAGTAGAGATCGAGCAGCCCCGGCATGCGCCGCATCGCCTGTGTCTTTGCGGCAATGGAAGGCAGATGCTCGGCGGCTTTCGCCTGGGACGCCGGCGCCTGGTCTGCAGCCTGGCACAACGTCGGGCAGATGGCGGCGAGGGCCGCCACGATGATGGTCAGTTTCAAGAACTAGCTCGCCCCGGGCGGTCCCGGATACGCGGCATTCAATGTCTTGAGGTCCTGCGGCGTGAGTGCAGTGGACAGCGCCGCCGCGTTCTCCCTGACGTGTTCGAGAGAGCCGGACTCGGGAATCGCGATGACGTTGCCGCCGCGAATGACCCAGGCGAGTGCCACCGCGGCGGCCGCGCAGCCATGGGCGGCGCCGATCTGCGCCAGTACGCCGTCCCCAACCACGAGGTGTCTGTCACCGCCGAGCGGCGAATACGCCATCACCGGCATGTTGTGCTGCCCGCACCATGGCAGAACGTCAGCCTCGATGTGACGGTTGTTGAGACTGTAGGGGACTTGATTGGTCGCGCAGCGATCGCCGTTCGGAACGCGGAACAGATCCTCCATCTGGGCGACGTCGAAGTTGGATACGCCCCAGGCGCGGATCTTTCCCGCCGCCCGCAGTTGCTCGAATCCGGCCACCACGGCGGGGAATTGGGCGCTCGGGGGCGGCCAATGCAGCAGATAGAGGTCGAGATAGCTGGTGCCAAGACGCGCGAGGCTCGCGGCGCAGGCACGCGCGATGCCATCGCCGGACACCTCGTCGCCCTCGACCTTGGAGACGAGGAAGATGCGGTCGCGCTGACCCGCAAGCACGTGACTCAGGAATTCCTCCGAGCGACCCCGGCCGTAATTTCCCGAGGTATCGAGCAACGTCATGCCCAGCGAAATGCCGGCTCGCAGCGCCTCCTCCTCGACTGCGACCGGATGCCTTCCCTGACCGAGATGCCAGCAGCCCTGACCGAGCGTCGTTACTGGAGTGCCGTCCGGAAGCTTGACGGTACGCGCAGACGGCCTCGATGGCGCGCCGCTGCCGGGAGCCTGGGCTCGGGCCTGCTCCGCTGGCATCACACTCAGCGCCGGCACCGCTAAGCCCAAGGCCGCGCAGCGCGCAGTGAATTGACGTCGTGTAAGTAAGTGCTGGCTCATGATGTCCGCCTGCTTCCGGCGTAACGCACGAGTGCGCGATTGGATCATATCGGCAGCGCTTAAGACAGGGGTTGTCCCCCCGCGGCCGCCGGCGTCACGGGACCCCCGCACGCTCCCCGGCTCTCAGTTCAGCGCCCGCAGCTTCTTCGTGAGGCACTCCCGCTCGGCGCGATTGACCGGGCATTCGAGCGCGCGCCGCAGCGCCGTGGCCGCCTCCCCTGCGAGCCCGAGCTTCACGAGCAGCTCACCGCGCGCGGCGTGATAGGGAGCGTACTGCGCGAGCTTCTTCTCATCCGCGAGCGCATCGAGCTCGGCAAGCCCGGCTGAGGGACTCTGCGCGTACGCCAGCGCGATCGCGGCGTTCAGCCTCACGACCGGGGTCGGCTTCAGCGTCAGGAGCGTCTCGTAGTAGCGCGCGAGCTGCGCCCAGTCGGTCTCCTCGAACGAGCGCGCCCCGGCGTGCTCGGAGGCAATGCCGGCCTCGATATGCAGTGCGCTCAGGCTCGGTGCCGCCATGGCCGCGTGCAGATGCTCGTAGCCGCGCGTGATGAGCGCGCTATCCCAGCGCGAGCGGTCCTGCTCGGCGAGGAGAATCAGGTCGCCGGTGGGCCCGGTACGCGCCGCGGCGCGCGCGTGGTGGAAACACATTAGAGCGGCGAGCGCGTGCGTCTCGCCGGTCGCCGTGGCCGGATGCGCCGCGAGCAGGGTCGCGAGGCGCAGCCCTTCTGCGCACAGCTCCTCGGTGATGAGGGGCTCGCCATCGCCCGCCGTGTAGCCGCCCGTAAAGAGAAGATAGATGGCGCCGAGGAGCCCCGGCAGCCGCCCGGCGAGCTCGGCACCTTCGGGGATCTCGAACCTGAGATCGAGATCGCGGATGCGGCGCTTGGCGCGCACCAGGCGCTGCGTCACCGCTTCCGGCGTCGACAGGAAGCTGCGCGCGATCTCGCGCGGTGTGAAGCCGCACACCGTCTGCAAGGTCAGCATCGTCTGCTCATCGAGCGTCAGCGCCGGATGACAGGCGACGAACATGAGGGCGAGCGTGTCGTCGGGCTTGCCCGCATCGTCGGGGTTCGAGAAGCCGAGGCGCCACGCGGCCGCCTCGTCCTGCGGGTCGAGCGAGTCGAGACGCGCCTCGTGACGCAGCCGGTCGAGCGCCTTGTTGCGCGCCGCGATCGCGAGCCAGGCCGCGGGACGTTGCGGAGTTCCGGAATACGGCCACTGCGCCAGCGCCGCGCCGAAGGCGTCCTGCACCGCGTCCTCGATCAGGTCGAGCCGCTTCGGTCCGAGCAGACGCACCAGCCAGGCGCTGATCCGGCCAGCCTCGTGCCGGAACAGCGTGTCCAGCTGGGCGTCCGCGGCGGACATGAGCCGCTAGAGCTCTTCGACCTGGCGCACCTCGATGTGACTGCCGTACTTCAAGTGCGGGCAGGTCTCGGCGAGGCGGCAGGCCTCGGCGTAGTCGCGTGCGCTGATCATGAAGAATCCGCCGACGATCTCCTTGCTCTCGGCATAGGGGCCGTCGGTGGTCGAGACACGCTCGCCCGCGGTGCGCATGATCTTGCCGGTGTCGTCGGTCAGCTTGTTGCCGGCCTTCAAATGACCCTGCTCGCGCATGCGATCGGCCCAGGCCATGTATTCACGGCTGATCTGGGTGTACACGGCGGGGTCGGGTGATACGCGGGGGCGGCCGGCGGGGCGATGAAGCAGCAGGAGGAAACTCGACATGGACGTGCTCCTTTGAGTCTCGGGGGCGGGCGGAATGCCTTCACCCTGCCTCAATGTCGATCGGGCCAGTGCGAAACCGACATTGCCCTC
>DATMRG010000026.1:0-2829 GCA_035566495.1 Steroidobacteraceae bacterium
GCAGAGGCGGTCGCCGGTACCGCGGGCCGCTTCGATGTGTTCGCGCGCATCCCGCACGCCAACTTCCCCGGCGGCGCCGCGCTGCGCCGTCCGGCGCTGGTGCTCGCGATGCTGTACTACCGGCTGAAGGACCTGCTGTGAGGCGCGCGGCGTGCCGCCGCGTGGCATCGCGATTGTGAGCCGCGATATGCAGATCTACCGCCATCTCATCGGCGGGCTGTGGCTGGCCTGGGCGCTCTTCTGGCTCGTGATGGCTATAGGGACCAAGCGCACCCAGCGCCGCGAGCCCCTCGGCTCGCGGCTCGGTTATGTGTTGACGGCCGTCATCGGCGGGCTGCTGATCGCGTGGCGTGGGTCGCCGTTGGCACCGCTCATGAATATGCGTCTCTGGCCACGCTCCGCGCTCACTGACTGGACCGGCCTCGCCTTACTCCTCGCCGGCCTGGCCTTCGCGGCCTGGGCGCGTGTACGCCTCGGCCGCAACTGGAGCGGCACGGTGACGGTCAAGGAGGATCACGAGCTGATCCGTAGCGGCCCGTATGGCTACGTGCGCCACCCGATCTACACCGGCATCCTCAGCGCCGTGATCGGCACGGCCATCTGCTCGGGTACGCTGCGGGCAGCGCTCGGCTTTGCGATCATCGCCGCCGCGCTGCTCGTCAAGTCGCGCACCGAGGAGCGCTTCATGCGCGAGACCTTTCCCGGCCAGTACAAGCAGTACTGTCAGGCAGTACCCGCGCTCATCCCCTTCACAAAATCTCGGCGATCTGCACCGCGTTGAGCGCGGCACCCTTCAAGAGCTGATCGCCCGCCACGAACAGCGCGATCGAGCGGCCGCTCGGGTCGCTCAGGTCCTGGCGGATGCGCCCGGCGAGGATCGCGTCGCCTCCCGAGGCATCGCGCGGCATGGGGAAGTAATTGCGCTCGCGATCGTCGACCAGTTTCACGCCCGGCGCGCCGGCGATGAGGCGGCGGGCCTCGTCCGCGGCGATCGGCCGCTGGCACTCGAAGGTGATCGCGACCGAGTGCGCGCGCAGCACCGGCACCCTGATGCAGCTCGCCGAGATGCGCAGCTCCGGGTCACCGAAGATCTTGCGGGTCTCCTCCCTGACCTTGATCTCTTCCTCGTTATAGCCGGTCACGGGATCGATGCGGGCGTTGTGACTGAAGACATTGAAGGCATAAGGGTGCGGCAGTACGCGCGGCTCGTAGGCGCGCCCCTCGAGATAAGCGCGCGTCGACTCGCGCAACTCCTCCATCGCCGCGGCCCCGGCACCCGAGGCCGACTGGTAACTCGAGATGAGCAGGCGCACGATGCGGTTCACCTGATGGACCGGCCAGAGCGGCGTGATGGAGATGATGGCGGTGCAGTTGGGGTTGGCGATGACACCGCGGTGGCCGCGGGCGGCCAGCGGGTTGATCTCCGGCACCACGAGCGGCACCGCGGCATCCATGCGGAACGCCGAGGAGTTGTCGATGACGGTCGCGCCGGCGCGCACGGCGAGCGGCGCAAACTTCTTCGAGACGGAGCTGCCGGCGGAGAACAGCGCCAGGTCGACCCCAGCGAAGCTCGTCTCGGTGAGCTCGCGCACCGCGAGCGGTTTGCCGCGGAACTCGAGCGTCTTGCCGGCCGAGCGGGCCGACGCCAGCAACCGCAGCTCGCTGAGCGGGAAACGCCGCCGCTCGAGGCAGCCCAGCATCTCGAGGCCGACGGCACCGGTTGCCCCGACGATTGCCACTACCGGCGTCCGGCTGGCCCCCTCAGAAACCATGTGCAACTCTCCGTTAACCCCTTTTGACCAGGTGCCTCGTTCCTACCTGAGCGGCGGCGACCTGTAAAGCGGAACCGGCAGAATGCCCGGAAGTCCCAACTCCAACGACCGTTTCGCGCGGAGATAAGTCATGAAAGCTCGTTACGTCTGGCTCCTGATGCTTGCCTTGGCGGCGCCGGCCGGGGCGACCGACCTCCCTGCCTTTCCGTTCATCGACGTGACCGGCCACGCGATGCGCGCCGTGAGCCCGGATCTCGCCAGGATCAACTTCACCGTCAAGGCCCGCGATGCGAGTGCCGAGGTCGCCGCGCACGCGGTGTCGGCGGGTGCCCAGGCAGTGCTCGACCTGCTTAGCGCGCGCGGCATCGCCGCGGCCGACATCGATGCTCACGAGGTCGCCAAGGAAGTGATCTTCGAGCGTGACTCCGGGATCTCCGGCGGGACGCGGCGGGGCCCGCCGCGCTACGCGGTGTCGCGCTCCTTTTCGGTACTGCTGCGAAGAATGGCGTCCTGGCCGGACATCGGCACGAGGCTGCTCGAGATGCAGAACATCGAGGACCTCGAGGTCCAGTTCGACCGGACCGATCGCGAGGCGCTCGAAGCCGAGCTGCTGGCGGCCGCGGCACACGAGGCGCAGCAGCGGGCCGAGCGCATGGCCGCAGGCTTCGGGCAGCACTTGGGTGCCCTGCAGGCCGTCTCGCAGGAGCCGTTCGAGGCGATCAGCAGCCGCTTCCTGCGGGCCGACATGCGCTATACCTATGCCGGAGGGGGTCTCGGCGTGTCGGAGGTCATGGTGACCGGAGGCCGTCGCACCTCGGCCGAGCAGGTCATGGTGCCGGCGACGATCACGCTCGGCACGGCTGTCAACGCAATCTACCGCCTCGAGAACACACCCCACTAGGTCGATGCCGGCGCTCGGATCTCATAGCAGCGGTGGATGCGCGGATTGCGGGCGAAATCCTCCGGCAATGTGGCCGCCGAGATGTCGAGGACTGAATGGCGCTCGCTGAGCTCCGCGGCGAGCTTGAAGCGCTGCGCGTTGGTCGAGAACACGAGC
>DATMRG010000027.1:0-2054 GCA_035566495.1 Steroidobacteraceae bacterium
CTCCAGTCCGCCGATCGCTCCCCCCGCGCCACGCTCCACCACCGCCTCAATGACCGTGGCGATGCCGGGAAAGTTCAATCGCCGCTCGAGAAACGCCTGTACCGCGACCTCGTTGGCCGCGTTCAGCAGCACCGGATGCAGCCCGCCGGCGCGCGCCGCCGCCTGAGCGAGGGCGAGACAACGGAAGCGGTCGTAGTCGGGAGCCTGGAAGTCGAGCCGGGCGGCCTTGAGCAGATCCAGGAATTCTACACCGGAGTCGATGCGCTCGGGCCAGGCGAGCGCGTGCGCGATGGGGGTACGCATGTCGGGGGTAGAGAGCTGCGCGAGCATGGAGCCGTCCACGTATTCGACCAGGGAGTGCACGATGCTCTGCGGATGCACCAGCACCTCGACCTGCGACGGCGTCAGCCCGAAGAGCAGGCACGCCTCGATGAGCTCCAGGCCCTTGTTCATGAGCGTGGCCGAGTCCACCGAGATCTTGCGACCCATGACCCAGTTCGGGTGGGCGCACGCGGCCTCGGGTGTCACCGCGGCCAGCTGCTCGCGCGGCGTAGCGCGGAACGGGCCGCCGGAGGCGGTGAGCAGCACGCGCTTGAGGCCGGGCGGCGCGACGCCGGGACGCGCAGCGGCCGGCAGGCACTGGAAGATCGCGTTGTGCTCGCTGTCGATCGGCAGCAGGGTTGCGCCCGCGCTGCGCACCGCCTCGAGCAGCAGCGGTCCCGCCATCACCATCGATTCCTTGTTGGCGAGCAGCAGCCTCTTGCCGGCGCGCGCCGCCGCGAGCGTCGAGCGCAGCCCCGCGGCGCCTACGATCGCCGCCATCACGCACTGCACCTCGCTGAGCTGGGCGAGCTCCTCGAGCGCACCCGCCCCGGCGAGCACGCGCGTGTTGGGCGCGCCGCCGCCGAGAAGTGCCGCGAGCTCGTGCGCCGCGGCCTCATCCGCCAGCGCGGCGTACGCCGGCTGCCACTCGAGCACCTGCCGGGCCAGCTTGGCGGCGTTGCGGTGGGCCGCGACGGCGACCAGACGGAAACGCTGCGGATGGCGCGCGAGCACGTCGAGCGTGCTCTTGCCCACCGAGCCGGTCGAGCCGAGTACCGTGACGCCGATCATGCGATCACCTTGAGCAGCGTCAGCCCGAGCAGCAGCACCGGCGCCGCCCCGGTGAGACTGTCGATACGGTCCATGACTCCGCCGTGTCCCGGAAACACCGAGCCCGAGTCCTTCATGCCGGCGAAGCGCTTCAGCAGGCTCTCGGTGAGATCGCCGATGACCGAGAAGGCCACGGTCGCCAGGCACAGCGGCAGGAACACCGCGAGCGGCACGCGAAACCACAAGCTGCCGCCGAGCGCAACCAGCGCCGAGAGCGCCATGCCGCCGAACACCCCTTCCCAGGTCTTGCCGGGCGACACCTCCGGCGCCAGGCGCACGCGCCCGAAGCGGCGGCCGAAGAAGAACGCGCCGATATCCGCCACCCACACCAGGATCAGTGTGAACAGCACCCATTGTCCGTGCGCCGGCGGCGCGTAACGCAGCGACACCAGCGCGAGCCAGGCGGGCACCAGGGCGAGGACTCCGGCGATGCCGGCCGCCCACGGCGTCACGCGCCGCGGCGCGAACGCGACCCAGAGGAACGCCGTCAGCCACCAGAGCACCGCCGCCAGCAGGATGAGGTCGCGGTTGGCCGGGTCCGCCGCCACGATCCACGCGAGCGGCAGCAGCAGGGCGACCAGTGCCACGTAGGGCAGCCGGCGTGTCGGGCTCGACAGCCTGAGGAAGGCCGACCATTCCCAGGCTCCGGCAAGCAGCACGGCGGTAATCGCCACGACGGTCGCGATCGGCGGCAGCGCGAGCACGATCACGAGCAGCGCCGCCGCCAGCACCACCGCGGTCAGCACCCGCTTGCGCAGCGACTCGTTCACCGCGCGGCGCTCAGCGCCGCGGGGCGCTGTCCGAAGCGCCGCTCGCGGCCCGCAAAGAAAGACAGAGCGTCGTGCAAGTCCGCGACCGCGAAATCCGGCCACAGGCGCTCGCTGAAGTAGAGCTCGGCGTAG
>DATMRG010000028.1:0-4770 GCA_035566495.1 Steroidobacteraceae bacterium
TGATTACGGCGACCGGTCTGTTCTCCGACGGTGAGCTCGGCGCGGCGGAAGAGTTAATCCGCGCCTTTCTCCTCCGTCATGGCCACCACGTCGAGGCGATGCGCCTGCTGGCGCGCATCGGCATCGAGCGCGAGGTGCTCGATGATGCGCAGCTGCTGCTCGAGGGTGTGCTGGCACTCGCTCCGGACTACCAGGCCGCGCGCGCCGACTATGTACGCGTCCTCAACGAGCGCCACCTGTACCGCGAGGCGGAGGAGCAGGCGACCAGGCTCCTCGCCGCGGACCCGGCCAGCCGTGACTACCGGGTCCTGCACGCGCTCGCCTGCGTGGGGCTCGGCCAGCACGAGCGTGCGATCGAGGAATACCGCGGGCTGCTGACCGGCGCGACGCAGCCCGCCGATCTGCATCTCTCGATCGCCCATTCGCTCAAGACCCTCGGCCGCTCGGGCGAAGCCATCGCGGAGTATCGCGCGGCCGCCGCGGCGCGCGGCGACTTCGGCGACGCCTACTGGAGCCTCGCGAATCTCAAAACCTACCGCTTCGAGGATGCCGAGGTTGCGGCCATGCGCGCCGCCGAAGCCGCCCCGGCGACCGGCACCGCCGATCGCTACCACCTCTGCTTCGCACTCGGCAAGGCGCTCGAGGATCGCGGCGACTACGCCGAATCCTTCGCCTTCTACGAGCGCGGCAATGCGCTCCGCAGCATCGCCAGCCGCCACCGCCCCGAGGTGCACGAGCTCAACACGCGAGCGCAGATCGAGGTGTGCACGCCGGAGCTGTTCGCGCGTCACGCACACGCCGGCGTGCCGGCGGTTGATCCGATCTTCATCATCGGCCTGCCGCGCTCGGGCTCCACCCTGATCGAGCAGATCCTCGCCTCCCACTCCGCGGTCGAGGGAACGTACGAGCTCGCCGACGTGCCGCGCATCGTGGCGACGCTCCGCGGCCGGGAGACCGCCGCCGACGAGGCGCGCTATCCGGCGGTGCTCACCGAGCTTAGCGGCGCCGATTTCCGCCGCCTCGGGGAGAAGTACCTCGCCGACACCCGCATCTACCGCGGCGGCAGGCCGCGCTTCATCGACAAGATGCCGAACAACTTCCGCCACGTCGGCCTCATCCATCTCATGCTGCCGAACGCGCGGATCATCGACGCGCGGCGCGAGCCGATGGCCTGTTGCTTCGGGAACCTGAAGCAGCTGTTCGCCAAGGGCCAGGAATTCACCTACGGGATCGAGGACATCGCGCGCTATTACCGCACTTACCTCGAGCTCATGGGACACTGGAACCGGGTGCTGCCCGGGCGGGTCCTGCGCGTGCAGCACGAGGACCTGGTGGACGACCTCGAGGGCAACGTGCGCCGCATCCTCGAGTACTGCGGGCTCGACTTCGAGCCGGCCTGCGTCGAGTTCTGGAAGACCGAGCGCAGCGTACGCACCGCGAGCTCCGAGCAGGTACGCCAGCCGATCTACCGCGAGGGGCTCGATCAGTGGCGGCGCTACGAGCCGTGGCTCGGGCCATTGCGCGCGGCGCTCGGCGATGCGCTGACGCGCTATCGCGAATGACGCGCGCCTAGCGCTGGGTCGTCTCCCAGGCGGGCGCGATGTAGTACGGTGCGGTCGAGGGCGGCAACAGCGTGCGCCCGCGGATGTGGTCGGCCGCCTTCTCCGCCAGCATGATCGTCGGCGCGTTGAGATTTCCCGTGGTGATCGAGGGCATGATCGAGGAGTCCACTACCCGCAGTGCCTGCGTGCCGAGTACGCGTGACTGCGCATCGACGACCGCGAGCGGATCCGACGCGCGCCCCATGCGGCAAGTGCCGCAGGGGTGGAAGGCGCTCTCCGCTTTGGCGCGGATGAAGGCGTCGATCTCGGCGTCGCTCTGCACGGCCTCGCCGGGCTGGATCTCGCGGCCGCGGTAGCGGTCGAAGGCCGGCTGCGCAAAGACCTCGCGCGTCAGGCGCACGCAGGCGCGCATCTCGATCCAGTCCTCAGGTTGCGACATGTAGTTGAAGAAGACGCGTGGCTTCTCGAGCGGATCCGGGGAGCTGAGGCGCACCCAGCCCTTGCTGTGCGAGCGCATCGGCCCGACGTGGGCCTGGAAGCCGTGCTCGTGCGCGAGCGAGGAGCCGTCGTAGCTCACCGCCATCGGCAGGAAGTGGTACTGGATGTCCGGGTAACGCACGCCGGGTCGGCTGCGGATGAAGCCCCCGGTCTCGAAATGGTTGGAGATCCCGAGCCCATCGTGCCGCAGCAGCCAGCGCGCGCCGATCAGCGCCTTGCTCCAGGGATTCATCTGCGAGTAGAGCGTGACGGGCAGGCGGCTGGCCATCTGAAAGTAGAACTCGAGGTGATCCTGCAGGTTCTCGCCGACTCCCGGGAGCTCGTGGACGACGCCGAGGCCGTGCCCGGCGAGCTCGGCACGCGGCCCGATACCCGAGAGCTTGAGCAGCTGCGGCGAGTTCAGGGGGCCCGCGCACACCAGCACCTCGCGCCGCACCAGTACCTCGTGGACGGCGTCGCCGCGGCGGTAGCGCACCCCGACCGCGCGCCGCCCGTCGAACAGAATGCGCGTCGCCAGCGCGTGGGTCAGCACCCGCAGGTTGGTCCGCTCCATCGCCGGGCGCAGGTAGGCATTGGCCGCGCTGCAGCGCCGGCCGGCGCCGACCGTCATCTCGAAATAGCTGAAGCCCTCCTGCTGGAAGCCGTTCACGTCGCCGGTGAACGGATAACCGGCCTGCCGTCCGGCCTCGAGCCAGGCGGCGTGGAGCGGGTTGTCGAGGAGCCCGCGGCGCGTGGCCAGAGGGCCGTCGGCGCCGCGGTAGTCGTCGCCGCCCCCGGCGCGGCTCTCGGCGCGCTTGAAGTACGGCAGCACGTCGCGGTAACTCCAGCCCGAGGCGCCCTCGCTCTCCCAACGCTCGAAGTCGAGCGCGTTGCCGCGCATGTACACCATGCCGTTGATCGAGGACGAGCCGCCCAGCACCTTGCCGCGCGGCGTGTGCAGGCGGCGCCCATCCAATTGCGGCTCACTCTCGGTGTAGTAGCCCCAGTCGTACTTCGGCATGTTCATCGGGATCGACAGCGCGCTCGGCATCTGGATCCAGACCGAGCGGTCCGAGCCGCCGTACTCGAGCAGCAGCACCTGATCGCGCCCGTCCTCGGTGAGACGGTCGGCGAGCACGCAGCCCGCCGAGCCGGCGCCGACGATCAGGTAGTCGACGGTCTCCTGCGCCATCGCGCCCACGCCTCAGTAAGGCGACTCGACGTCGCTCATGGCGACGTAGACGCTCTTCAGCTGGGTGTAGTGCTCGATCGCGGCGCGGCCGTTCTCGCGCCCGAGACCGGACATCTTCACGCCGCCGAACGGCAGCTCGATCGGCGTCACGTTGTAATGATTGATCCAGCAGGTACCGGCCTGCAGCTGGGCGATGACCCGGTGGGCACGGGTGAGGTCGTTGGTGAAGACGCCCGCGGCGAGCCCGAACTCGGTGGCGTTGGCGCGCGCGATCACCTCGTTCTCGTCGCTGAACTCGAGCACCGACATGACTGGGCCGAAGATCTCGCACCGCACGATGTCCATGTCGTCGTGACAATGATCGAAGACGGTCGGCGCCACGAAGCTGCCGCGCGCCAGCTCGCCCGTGGTCACACGCGCGCCGCCGGTCACGAGCCGCGCTCCCTGCGACCGGCCGCGCGCGATGAACCCGAGCACCTTCTCGAGGTGCTCGGCCGAGATCAGCGCGCCGACCTGGGTGCGCGGGTCGAGCGGATCGCCGACGCGCATGGCGGCGGCACGCTCGCGCAGCCGCGCGACGAAAGCCGCGCGCATGCTCTTGTGCACGAACACGCGCGTGCCGTTCGAGCACACCTCGCCGGCCGAATAGAAATTGCCGAGCAGCGCGCCCGCCACCGCGTTGTCGAGCTTCGCATCCTCGAACACGATCAGCGGCGATTTCCCTCCGAGCTCGAGCGTCACCTGCTTGAGGGTCGCGGCAGCATCTGCCATCACCGCCTTGCCGGTACCGACCTCGCCGGTGAGAGAGATCTTGCGGATGGCGCGGTGGCGGGTGAGCAGCCGGCCGGTCTCGGCGCGCCCCTGGACCACCTGAAACACCCCCTCGGGCAAGCCCGCCGCGGCGAAGACCTCGCGCAGCCGGAGCGCCGTGAGCGGGGTGAGCTCGGATGGCTTGAAGATCATGGCGTTGCCGCAAGCGAGTGCCGGCGCGCTCTTCCAGCAGGCGATCTGCAGCGGATAGTTCCAGGCGCCGATTCCGGCGACGACGCCGAGCGGCTCGCGGCGCGTGTAGCCGAAGGCCTTGGGTCCGAGATCGAGATGCTCGCCGGCGATCGTGGCGGCGATACCTGCGTAGTATTCGAGGCAGTCGGCACCGGAGAGCACATCGACCGCGAGCGTCTCCTGGATCGGTTTGCCGGTGTTGCGCGTCTCGAGCTCGGCAAGCTCCGCGTTCTGCGCGCGCAAGAGCTGCGCCGCGCGTTGCAGCACGCGCCCGCGCTCGGCCCCGCTCAGCGCCGCCCACTGCCGTTGCGCCACGAGCGCCTTCTCGACCGCCGCATCGATCTGCGCCGCGCCGTCGACCGCGAGCTCCGCGAGCTCCTCGCCGGTCGCGGGATTCACAACGGTAAAGGTGCCCGACACCCTGAACGTACCAGTATCGCCCGCCGCCGCGGCGCGCTGCGCTGGCAGGGCCGGCGGCGCGTGCTGCTGCCCGAGGTCGCGCAGCCGTCCGTCCACGAATGCCGTGAGCAAGGCGCG
>DATMRG010000029.1:0-7305 GCA_035566495.1 Steroidobacteraceae bacterium
TCGAAGTGACGCCCGAGGGCCGGTTCTACACGCCGCACACCTACATTGGGCTCGCGGTGACCGTGTTGTTTCTCGGGCGTCTGGCGTACCGATTCCTCTACCTGTCGAGCGGGGCAAACGGCATGTTCGCGCCTGATCCGAACGCCGCCATCGCCTACCAGAGAAGCCCGCTCACCGTCGGTATCTTCGCCGTGCTGGTCGGCTACTACCTGTCGTACTACGCCGGCGTGCTCCACAGGACTCGCACGGGCGCGTTGCCGGATCCCAACCCCGTCACCTCATCGGAGTGATACCGACACGATGCGTACGCGAACCCCGGGACTGACGCCGCGGCTGGCGTTGGCAGCGCTCCTCGCCGGCGCGCTGCTGCCGGGTGCGCTCGCGGCGCCGGCTGCCGCCGCGCCCACCGCGCCGATGAAGCCCGATATACCGCCCGAGTTTGCGGCCACCGCGGCGGACTTCGACTATGAGAAGCGCGTCGTCATGATTCCGATGCGCGACGGCGTCAAGCTCAACACCGTCATCGTCATTCCGCAGGGCGCCAGGCGCGCGCCGATGATCCTGACCCGCACGCCCTACAGCGCGGCCAACGCTGCCGAGCGCACGCCGAGCCCGCACATGCTGTCCGAGCTCGGCACGGCGGACGAGGTGTTCGTATCCAAGGGGTACATCCGCGTCTATCAGGACATCCGCGGCAAGTACGGCTCGGAAGGCGACTACGTCATGACGCGCGAGCTGCGCGGCCCGCTCAACGGCACCGCGGTCGATCACTCGACCGACACCTACGACACCATCGACTGGCTGGTGAAGAACGTACCCGAGTCGAACGGCAAGGTCGGCATGATCGGCTCCTCCTACGGCGGGTTCACCGTGCTGATGGGACTCATCAATCCGCATCCCGCCCTCAAGGCCGCGGTGCCGGAGTGCCCGATGGTCGATGGCTGGAAGGGCGATGACTGGTTTCATAACGGAGCCTTCCGTCAGAGCAACTTCGATTACATCTACGGCCAGACTACCCGCCGCGGCGAGGGGCTGAAGATCCTGCGCGGTGTCTATGACGACTATCAGCTGTTCCTCGGCCTCGGGTCGGCCGGCGCCTTTGCGCGAGCCTTCGGCATCGACCAGCTGCCATTCTTCGCGAAGCTGAGCGAGCACCCGGCCTATGACGAGTTCTGGCGCGGCCAGGCGCTCGATCAGATTCTGCCCGCGAGGCCGCTCCAGGTTCCGACGCTGTTCGTGACGAGCATCTGGGATCAGGAGGACATGTACGGCGGCGTGCATGCCTACGCCGCGCTCAAGCCGCAGGACCGGGACAACACGCTGGTGTACATGGTGCTCGGGCCATGGCGGCACAGCGGCATCAACGGCGATGGCTCGACACTCGGGCCGCTCAGGTTCGATGGCGACACAGCGCTGCAGGCGCGGCGCGACGTCATCGAGCCGTTCCTTGCCGAGCACCTCAAGGACGATGCGCCCAAGGCGCATACGGCGCCGGTGACGGTATTCGAGACCGGAACCAACGTCTGGCGGCGGCTGCCGGCCTGGCCGTTGGCCTGCGAGTCGGGCTGCGCCGCGCGCTCCGCGCCGCTGTACCTGCAGCCGCACTCCGGGTTGAGCTTCACGGCGCCGCCGGTGAAGAGCGGCATGCCCTTCGATGAGTACGTGTCCGATCCCGCCAAGCCCGTGCCATATATCCCGCGGCCGGTGCAGCTCACTGACCGCCCCGCGTGGCAGCGCTGGCTGCTCACCGATCAGCGCGCGGTCGACGGCCGCACCGACGTGCTGACCTATACCTCCGCGCCCCTGACCGCGCCGCTGCACATCGGTGGCGCCCCAATGGTGAATCTGTTCGCCTCGACCACCGGCACCGACAGCGACTGGGTGGTGAAGCTGATCGACGTCTATCCCGATGAGGTGCCGTCGGACCCGTCGATGGGCGGCTACCAGCTGGCCATCGCGATGGACATATTCCGCGGACGCTATCGCGAGAGCCTGAGCCGCCCGAGCCCAATACCCGCCGGCAAGGTGCAGGAGTACCGCTTCGCGCTGCCGCAGGTGAATCACATGTTTCTGCCCGGCCATCGTCTGATGGTGCAGGTCCAGTCGAGCTGGTTTCCGCTCTACGACCGCAATCCGCAGACCTACGTCGACAACATCTTCTTCGCGCGCCCCGAGGACTATAAGAAGGCGACGCAGCGCGTCTTCCACATCGGCGGAGCCTCGAGCTTCATCAATCTGCCGGTGGTCGAGCAGCACTGAGGCGTAGCCCGGGTGGCGCTGCCGGAGAAGCCGATGCCGCAAACCGGCCAGTCCGGACCACGGAGGCTGACCATAATGGCGCAGGGCCCACGCGAATCGCCGCATCGGTCAGGATAGATCTATGGACCAGCAGCCCCAGCAGCCCCAGACGAGCCAGCCGGCGCGCGGCCGACGCCCGAGCGGCCGCGACGCCAAGATCGCGGCGCGCACCGCGCGCAGCCACGCCTTCGTTCCCTACATCACCCGCAACATCCCCTACTACGAAGTACTCTCCACCGAGGGCCTCGAGCTCCTCGAGCACAACGCCGACACCATCCTCCAGGAGATCGGCATCGATTTCCGCGACGACGCGGAGTCGCTCGAGCTGTGGAAGGACGCCGGCGCCGACGTGCAGGGCGAACGCGTGCGCTTTCCGCGCGGCATGTGCCGCGAGATCGTGCGCCGCTCGGCGCCCGGGGAATTCACCCAGTACGCGCGCAACCCGGCCCGCAACGTGGTGATCGGCGGCAACCGCACGGTGTTCGCGCCGGCCTACGGCTCGCCCTTCATCCGCAACCTCGACGAGGGGCGGCGCTATGCGCGCATCGAGGACTTCCGCAATTTCGTCAAGCTCACCTACGTCGCGAACTCGCTGCATCACTCGGGCGGCACCATCTGCGAGCCCGTCGACCTGCCGGTCAACAAGCGGCACTTCGACATGGTGTACAGCCACATCAAGTACAGCGACAAGCCTTACATGGGCTCGGTGACCCACCCCGAGCGGGCGCACGACACGGTCGAGATGACCCGGATCCTGTTCGGCGACGACTTCATCGATCCGGCGAGCGGCAAGCCGCGCACCTGCATCACGAGCCTCGTCAACGCCAACTCGCCCCTCACCTGGGATGCGACCATGCTCGGCGCGCTCAAGACCTACGCGCGCGCCAACCAGGCCACGGTCGTCACGCCGTTCATCCTGGCCGGAGCGATGTCGCCGGTGACCGTCGCGGGCACCGCCGCGCAGACCCTCGCCGAGGCGCTGGCCGGCATGGCGCTGGCGCAGCTGGTGAACCCGGGCGCGCCGGTGATACTCGGCAGCTTCGCCTCCTCGCTCTCGATGCAATCGGGCGCGCCGACCTTCGGGACTCCCGAGCCGGCGCTGGTGCTGTACGCGATGGCGGCTCTGGCGCGCCGCCTCGGGGTGCCGTTCCGTTCCGGCGGCTCACTGTGCGCCGCGAAGATTCCCGACGCGCAGGCCGCTTACGAATCCGCCAACACCCTGATCCCCACCTGCCTCGGCGGCGTCAACTTCGTGCTGCACACGGCCGGTTGGCTCGAGGGCGGGCTCGCCATGGGCTACGAGAAGTTCGTCATGGACGCCGATCAGGCCGGCATGATGCATACGCTGCTCGCCGGGGTCGATCTCTCCGAGAACGGCCAGGCGCTCGATGCGATCCGCGAGGTCGGGCCGGGCAAGCACTTCCTCGGCTGCGCCCACACGCAGGCGAACTTCCAGACGGCGTTCTATCGCTCGCCCCTCGCCGATAACAACAGCGTCGAGCAGTGGCAAGCCGAGGGCGCCAAGGACATGATCCAGCGCGCCAACGCGCTCTGGAAGAAGCAGCTCGCGGAGTACGAGGCGCCGCCGCTCGATCCGGCGGTGGATGAGGCGCTGCTCGACTACATCAACCGCCGCAAGGCCTCCTTCCCGGACTCGAACATCTAGATTTCAGCCGGACCGCGGGTCGGTTGCGCTCCTGCGGGCCGGCAGGGGGAAATGCGTTAGCATTGAGCTCGATGTCTCCGACCCCTACGCCCGCCCCACCTGAGCGCCGTCTGCGGGCCGGCATCGTGGGCGGCGGGCGCGGCGCCTTTATCGGCTCGGTGCATCGGATCGCCGCCGAGCTCGATGGCCAGGCGCTGGTCGTCGCCGGTGCCATGTCGTCTCATCCGGACGTGGCGCGCGCCAGCGCCGCGGCGTGGTTTCTCGAGCGCAGCTACAGCTCCTACGAAGAAATGGCGCGCGCCGAGTCGGACGACGCCAACGGTATCGACTTCGTCATCATCGCGACGCCCAACCACCTGCATTACCCGATCGCGCGTGCGTTCCTGGCCGAGGACATCCACGTGGTCTGCGACAAGCCCCTCGCCCTCACGGTCGCCGAGGGGGAGGAGCTGGTGCGGCTGGTCGAAGCGGGCACGACGCTGTTCGCGCTCACCCACACCTACACGGGCTACCCGGCGGTGCGCGAGGCGCGCGCCCTGGTGCGCGGCGGGCGGCTGGGCGAGATCCGCAAGGTGCTGGTCGAGTACACGCAGGACTGGCTGATGGAGCCGCTCGAGCGCGCCGGCAACAGGCAGGCCGAATGGCGCACCGACCCGGCGCGCGCCGGTATTGGCGGCGCGGTCGGCGACATCGGCACGCACGCGGCCAACCTGCTCGAGTACGTGACCGGCCGGCGCATCGAAGCCGTGTGCGCCGATCTCAGCTCCTTCGTGGCGGGACGGCGGCTCGATGACGACGCCAACATGCTGGTGCGGCTCGAGGGTGGCGCCAAGGGGACGCTGGTCTGCTCGCAGATCGCCTGCGGCGAGGAGAACCGGCTCTCGCTGCGCGTCTATGGGACCCAGGCAAGCCTCGAGTGGCATCAGCAGGAACCCAACACCCTGATCTTCAAGCCCGCCGGCAGGCCCTGGGAGCTGCTGCGCGTGGGGCATGGCTACATGAGCGCGGCCGCGCGTGCCGCGAGCCGCACCCCGCCCGGCCACCCGGAGGGATATCTCGAGGCTTTTGCCAACGTCTACCGCGGCTTCATCGAGGACGTGCGCCGCAGCGGGCGGGGCCAGCCGCCGCTGCGCGACTATCCGGGCGTCGAGGACGGGCTGCGGGGATTGCGTTTCATCGCCCAGGCGGTCGCGAGCTCGCGGGCCGGGTCGAGCTGGATGCGTTTGTAGGAAAAAGCAATGACGATGAGCCGGTCGATCAAGCTGCGCCTGTGCGCGATGATGTTCCTCGAGTTCTTCATCTGGGGCGGCTGGTTCGTCACGATGGGGAGCTATCTGGCCGCCAATCTGCACGCGAGCGGCGCGCAGACCGGACTCGCCTACGGCACCCAGGCGTGGGGCGCGATCATCGCGCCGTTCGTGGTCGGGCTGATCGCCGACCGTTACTTCAACGCCGAGCGGCTGCTCGGGGTGTTCCACATCGCCGGCGGGATCCTGATGTACGTGCTCTACAGCACGCCCGCCTTCGGCGCCTTCTATCCCGTGCTGCTCGCCTACATGATCCTCTACATGCCGACCCTCGCCCTGGTGAACGCCATCGCGTTCCGGCAGATGGACGATCCTGCGCGCCATTTCCCCGGGCTGCGCGTCTGGGGCACGATCGGCTGGATCGTCGCGGGACTCGTGATCAGCTTCGTGTTCGGCTGGGACTCGCACGCCGGCATCAGCGCGGGCCGGTTGCGCGACACCTTTCTCATGTGCTCGATCGCCTCCGTCGTGCTCGGTATCTACGCCTTCACCCTGCCCGGCACGCCACCGCGGCCGGCCGCGGCGCAGGGCGGCGGGCTCGGGCGGCTGCTCGGCTTCGATGCCCTGGTGCTGCTCAAGGAGCGCAACTTCGCGGTGTTCTTCCTGGCCTCGGTGCTGATCTGCATTCCGCTCGCCTTCTACTACCAGAACGCCAACCAGTTCCTCACCGAGATCCAGGTCGCCAACGCCACCGGCAAGCAGACCATCGGGCAGATGTCGGAAGTGCTGTTCATGCTGGCGCTGCCCCTCTGCCTGCGCAGCTTCGGCATGAAGACCACGCTCCTGGTCGGCATGCTGGCCTGGGCCGTGCGCTACGTGCTGTTCGCTTTCGGCAACGCGCAGGAGCTGGCCTTCATGCTGATCATCGGCATTGCGCTGCACGGCGTCTGCTACGATTTCTTCTTTGTCTCCGGCCAGATTTATACCGACTCGAAGGCCGGCGCCGCGCACAAGGCCGCGGCCCAGGGCCTGATCACGCTCGCGACCTATGGCCTCGGCATGCTGGTGGGATTCTGGGCCGCCGGCCACATCGACGATCGGTACGCGGCCGGCGGCGCGCACGACTGGAAGTCGATCTGGCTCTATCCGGCGGCGTTCGCCGCGCTGGTGTTCGTGCTGTTCGCCGCGGCGTTCCGCAACGAGAAGGTGTCCTATGCGCCCCGCTGAGTTCAGGCCGCGGCCGATGCGGCTCAGCATCCTCACCGCGGCGCTGCAGGAGCTGACGCCGCGGGCGCAGCGCGACGCCGACCCGGACCTCGCCATCGAGGAGTGGCTCGGGTTCGCCGCCGAGATCGGCGCGCCGAACATCGAGCTGTCGGCGGCGCTGCATCCGAGCGAGAGCGACGTTCCGGCCGCGGCGCTGCTCGATCCGGTCGCCAACACGCTCGACCTGCGCCGCCCGTTCGATGCGGCGCGCGCCGCACGCGTGCAGCGCGCGATGCAGCTGACGAGGGTGGGGCTCTCGGATCTCGGCTATTTCGACAACATGCTGGCCGCGGATGAGGCGGCGCGCCGCAAGAAGCACCAGCTGATGCTCAGGGTGTTCGACGCCGCGGTTCTGCTCGGGACCGATGCGGTCACCGGCTTCGTCGGGCGCAACCCGCAGCTCAGCATGGACGCCAATCTGGTCATGTTCGAAGAGGCGTTCGTGCCGCTGCTCGCGGAGGCCAAGGCGCGCGGCCTCACCTACCGGGTCGAGCAGTGTCCGATGCCGGGCTGGAACGTGAGCGACCTCTGGCACAACAACATCGCCTATGCACCGGGCCCCTGGATCGCCCTGCACCGGATCTGCGAGCGCCACGGCGTCGGCGATCAGTTCCGCATCCACTACGACCCCTCGCACGCGATCCTCATGGGGCAGGACACGCGCTCGGTGTTCCAGTACCTCAAGGACAGCGGCTACAATTTTCTGATCGGCGGTTTTCACGTCAAGGGCCAGGTCATCGACTCGAGAGGCATCGCGGCGTGGGGCTACGGCGGGCAGACGCTGCAGCGTGGCGACTGGCACGGCGGCGAGCCGAGCTCGGACCCCGC
>DATMRG010000030.1:0-11397 GCA_035566495.1 Steroidobacteraceae bacterium
CGGCGGCTGCGCGTGCGGCGGTTGCGCGTGCGGCGCCTGTTGGTTCGCCGCATGCTCGTGCGCACCCGGCGCTGGCGGCGCGGCCCCCGCCGCCGCTGCTGCCGCCGCCGCCGCCGCTGCCGCCGCCTGCAGGCGCGCCGCGTACAACGGCCAGCGCAGCTCGCCGACCGCGCTCGCGACGTCGCCGAGCTGCACCGCGTCTCGGCTCTCGGTGAAGGCCGCCATCATCGCGGTGTCGCACAGCGTATTGACGAGGCGCGGCACCCCGCCGGTGTAGCGGTAGATCTCGTGGAAGGTGTCGGCGGCAAAGATCTCGCGGTCGCCGCCGCCCGCCACCTCGAGGCGATGCTCGATATAGGAGCGCGTCTCCGCCTCCGTCAGCGTCGAGAGATGAAAGCGCAGCCGCACGCGCTGCGTCAGCTGCTCGAGCTGCGGCGAGTTGAGCGTCTGGTTGAGCTCGGGCTGCCCGGCGAGAATGATGCGCAGCACCTTCTCCTTGGTGGTCTCGACCCCCGACAGCAGGCGGATCTCCTCGAGCACGCGCGGCGCGAGGTTCTGCGCCTCATCGACGATCAGCAGTACCTTGCGTCCGGCGGCGTGCTGCTCGATGAGGAAGTTGTTGAGGGTGCTGATCAGCTCGGCCTTGCGCATCTTGAAGGGCGAGAAGCCGAACTGCACCAGCACCGCCTGCAGGAAGTCGACGGCGGTCACCTGAGTCTGGTTGATCTGCGCCACTACGACCTCGGCCGGGATTTCCTTGAGGAAGGATTCGATCAGGGTGGTCTTGCCCGAGCCGATCTCACCGGTGATCACCACGAAGCCGTCGGTGAACCAGATGGTCGACTCCATGTACGCCTTGGCGCGGGCGTGTTGTTTCGAGAGGTAAAGGAATTGCGGGTCCGGACTCAGCCGGAACGGCAGCTCCTTGAGTTTGAACGGCTCGAGGTACATGCGAGTTGCACTCGTCGGGGATGTTACGGGATGCGCACCACCACGGCCAATTTGGCGGCCAGGAGCCGCGCACGCGCGTCCCGCCGGGCGGCGGTCGGCTCGACCACCGTACAGTGCCCCACCTTGCGGCCCGGGCGGGGCTGCTTGCCATAATCGTGGAGGTGCACGCCCTCGAGCGCCAACAAGCGCGCGCGCGGCGGGATGCGCCCGATCAGGTTGATCATCGCGCTGTGACCGAGTGCGCGCGTCGAGCCGAGCGGCAGTCCCAGGATGGCGCGCAGATGATTCTCGAACTGGCTGGTGGCCGCACCCTCGATGGTCCAGTGCCCGGAGTTGTGGACCCTCGGGGCCATCTCGTTGGCGATCAGCCGGCCGGCGCGCACGAAGAACTCGATGGTGAGAATGCCGCGGTAGCGGAAGTGCGCCAGCACGCACCTGAGGTGGCGCGCCGCCTGCTGCTGCCAGCCGCGCCGGCCATAGGGGGCAGAGGTCATGCGCAGGATGCCGGCGCCGTGCACGTTGCCGCACAGCGGGTAGATCGCCACCTCGCCGCGCGCGCCGCGCGCGCCGATCACCGACACCTCGCAGTCGAACGGCACCCACTCCTCATACAAGAGCGGCGCTGAGCCGAGCCGCTCCCAGGCGCGCCCGGCGTCGGCGCGCGTGCGCAGGAGCGCCTGGCCCTTGCCGTCGTAGCCGAGGCGCCGCGTCTTCAACACCCCCGGCAGGCCCACCGCGCCGATGGCGGCGGCCAGCCCGGCGCGCGAGTCGACCGCCCGCCAGCGGGTGGTCGGAATCCCGAGCCGCTCGAACAGGCGCTTCTCGCTGACGCGGTCCTGGCCGCAGGCGAGCGCCGCGGCCGGCGGGGCGATGCGCGCCGCGTGCGCGCCGCGCTGCATCGCGTGCAGGCTCGCCACCGGCACGTTCTCCCAGTCGAAGGTGACGACCTCGCAGCGCCGCGCGAGCTCGCCGAGCAGCGCTGCGTCGGTGAAGGCGCCGGTGAGGAGCGGCGCCACCTGGCCGGCCGGAGCATCGCGCGCGGGATCGAGGCAGAGGAAATCGAGCCCGAGCGGATAGCCCGCCAAAGCGAGCATGCGGCCGAGCTGGCCGGCGCCCACGATGCCGACGGTCATGTGCGCTTGGCTGCGCGCGGATCGGGATTGCCGAGCACGCCCGCGGTCTGCTGTGCGCGGAACGCCTCGAGCGCCGTCTGGACGGCCGGATGCCGGTTGGCGAGGATCGCCGCGGCGCACAGCGCCGCGTTGGTGGCGCCCGCGGTGCCGATGGCGAAGGTCGCCACGGGAACGCCGGCGGGCATCTGCACGATCGAGAGCAACGAGTCGAGGCCGCCGAGCGTCTTGGTCGCCACCGGCACGCCGAGCACCGGCAGGGTGGTCTTCGCCGCGGCCATGCCGGGCAGGTGTGCGGCGCCGCCGGCGCCGGCGATCAGCACCTCGAGGCCGTGCGCGCGCGCGCCGCTCGCGTATTCGAACAGGAGATCCGGAGTGCGGTGCGCCGACACCACGCGCACCTCGTAGGCGATGCCGAGGCGGTCGAGCGTCTCGGCGGCGGCCTGCATGGTCTCCCAGTCGGAAGCGGAGCCCATGATGATGCCGACGAGGGCTTGCATCACGGCATTGTATCGAACAATGCGCGCAGGGCGCGAAACAACTCGCGGGACGCGCCGGCGGCGCCCTGGTGGTTGCGCTCGGCCTGCGCGGCCGCCACGCGCCGCGCCCACTCGGCGCCATCGATCCCCGGGTGCTCGCGCGCGAGCGCGGCGAGCGCCGCGGCGCCGCCGGCGATCAGCCGCTCGCGCCACTCTTCGACGCGGCGGAAGCGCTCCGCCTCGCGCGCACTGATCGCACCGCGCGCCCGCAGCGCGGCGCGGATCGGCTCGGGGTCGAGCGCGCGCATCAGCTTGCCGATGTACTGGCGCTGACGCGCGCCGCCGGCGCGGCCGGTGATGCGGCGCGCCTCACGCACCGCCGCGGCCAGTTCCTCGGGAATGGCGAGCGCGGCCAGCTCGCCCTCCGGCAGGGCGATCAGGGCCTCGCCGAGGTCCTGCGCGGCATGGGCGGCGCGCTTGCGCGCGCTCTTGCTGGGCCGCCCGGCCCCGGAGTCGTCCGCTTCGCTGTCACGCCGTGATGTCATGTCGGGCGCACCCCGCTGTTACAATTTAAGCATGCCATCGACCCCCGAGCTTGCCGGCTCCGAGCGGCTCAACGACCTCGTGAGCTTCGCGCTCGAGGAGGCGCGCCGCCAGGGCGCCTCGCAGTGCGAGGCCGACGCCTCGGTGAGCCGCGGGCTGTCGGTGAGCGTACGCCTGGGAGAGGTCGACACGGTCGAGTACCAGCGCGACCGCGGCCTGGCCGTGACGGTCTATTTCGGCAAGCGCAAGGGCTCGGCCAGCACCGCCGACCTGGCTCCTGGCGCGGTGCTCGAGATCGTCGCCAAGGCGTGCGCCATCGCCCGCTACACCGCCGAGGACCCTTACGCCGGGCTGGTCGAGCCCGAGGCGCTGGCACGCGAGATTCCCGATCTCGACCTCGACCACCCCTGGGAGCTGACACCCGAGCAGGCGATCGAGCTGGCGCGCACCTGCGAGGCGGCCGGGCTCGCGGTGGATCCGCGCCTCGGCAACTCGGAAGGCGGCTCGGTCGGCAGCCAGCGCCACAGCGGCGTGTACGGTAACTCGCTCGGCTTTCTCGCCGGCTACTCCGGCACCAGCCACTCGCTCAGCTGCTCGCTGATCGCCGAGGACGGCGCGGAGATGCAGCGCGATCACTGGTACTCGGTGGCGCGCGATCCGGCGGACCTCGAGAACGCCGCCGAAGTCGGCCGCATCGCCGGCCAGCGCGCCCTGGCGCGGCTCGGCTCCCGGCGGCTCAACACCCGCAAGGCTCCGGTCGCCTTCACGCCCGATGTGGCGCGCGGCCTCATCGGCCACTTCATCGGTGCCATCCGCGGCTCCAGCCAGTACCGCAAGGCGTCGTTCCTGCTCGATGCGGCCGGCTCGCAGGTGTTTCCCGCGTTCCTCGAGATGCACGAGCGGCCGCACCTGCCCAAGGGGCTGGCCAGCAGCCCCTTCGACCAGGAAGGCGCCGCGACGCACGATCGCGAGCTGGTCAAGGGCGGCGTGCTCGATGGCTACGTGCTCGGCAGCTACTCGGCACGGCGGCTCGGGCTCAAGACCACCGGCAACGCCGGCGGGATTCACAACCTGATCGTCGAGGCGCAGGGCGGCGGGCTCGGCCCAGCCGAGTTCCTCGCCCGGCTCGATCGGGGCTTGCTCGTGACCGAGCTCCTCGGCCAGGGCGTCAATGGCGTGACCGGCGACTACTCGCGCGGCGCGAGCGGCTTCTGGGTCGAGCACGGGGTGATTCAGCACGCGGTGCAGGAAGTGACCATCGCCGGCAATCTGAAGAGCATGTATCGCGACATCGCCGCCGTCGGTTCCGATACCGATGTGCGCGGCGCCATCCGCACCCCCTCGCTCCTGATCAGCGAGATGACGATTGCCGGTGAGTGAGCTGCAGCGCCGGACGCGGCACTTCGGCGACCAGGTCGCCGAGCGTGAGCTCGCCGACGCTGCGGCGGCGCGCTTCGTCGAGGCCCGCGAGCACGCGATCGACCGGCGGGATGGTCAGGGCGCGTGGCGCCACGTGCCCGCTGCGCTCGCTGCGCGCGACATCGAGGATCTCCTGCACCCGCGTGTGGCCGAGGTCGCGGCCGGGGATCAGCTCGTCCTCGTCGGTCACGATGAGGAGCCCGGCGCGCTCGAGGGTGGCCGCCGTCTGGGCGAGGGCGATGCCCGGAAAGCCGAGCTCGGCGGCGAGGCGGTTGACGGTCCAGCGCGGGCCGCCCGTGACGTGCGCGCGGCCGACGAAATACATCATGCGCAGCGCGAGCTCCTCGAGCTCGAGCCCCGAGAGCCGCAGCGGCTGCAGCCCCAGGCGCAGATACTCCGGGTGCTGCACGTAGAACGATAGCTGCGCGCCGGCGAGCAGGATCAGCCAGCCGAAGTAGGTCCAGAGCAACCCCGCGATCACGAAGGCGAAGCCGGCGTACACCATGGTCAGGCGCGTCGAATAGACGACGAAGGCCGTGAACACCTTGCCGACCGCCGCCCACAAGACGCCACCGACGATGGCGCCGGTGAGCGCCGCGCCCCACCGCACCCGGGTGTTGGGCACCATCATGTAGATGGCGGTGAAGAAGGCGGTCACCATGGCATAGGGGGCCAGGGCGATGCCGGCGGCGCGCACCGAGTCCATGACCGGCAGGTGCATGTTCGCCACCTCCTGCACCGTCGCGCTGGACAAGGCGTACTGGGTGAGCCCGATGAAACCCACGAGCAGCACCGGTCCCGCCACGATCAGCGCCGAGTATTCGGTCACACGCCGCGCGAAGCTGCGCGGCTGCTCGACGTGCCAGAGGAAATTGAAGCTGTCCTCGACTTTCTTGATGGTGCCGATCAGCGTCCAGGCGAGCAGCGCGAGTCCCAGCGAGCCGACCAGGCCGTTGCTGGCGCGGTTGGCGAACTGCACGGCGCGGCTGGTGAGATCGGTCGCCGCCGGCTCGCCGACCGGGCGGAAGAACTCGTAGACGATCGGCACGAGGTCGCGGTGCCCGCCGAAGAACTTGAGGATGGCGAAGGCGAAGGCGAGCAGCGGAATGAGCGACAGGAGGGTGGTATACACCAGGCCCATGGCGCGCAGGTTGATCTGCCCGCGCGACAGGTCGCGCAGCAGCGCGTAGGGGTAGCGCAGCAGGCGCAGGATGCCGCCGAGGAGTCCCGGCCGCTGCGAGGCGGGCCCGAACAGGCGCCGGTCGAGAAGGCCCCAGATGCGCGGCGTCATGCCTTAAGGATACAGTGCCAGCCCCCCGGAGTTGGCCTCACATGACCGCGAATTCAGGTTATCCCGAGCGCATCGTCTGTCTCACCGAGGAGACCACCGAGACGCTCTACCTGCTCGGCGAGGACTGGCGCATCGTCGGCATTTCCGGCTTCACGGTACGGCCGCCGCGCGCCCGGCGCGAGAAGCCGCGCGTGTCGGCGTTCACCAGCGCGCGCACCGCGCGCATCGTCGAGCTCGCGCCGGATCTGGTGCTCGGCTTTTCCGACCTGCAGGCCGACATCGCCGCGGAGCTGGTGCGCGCCGGCCTCGACGTCCACGTCTTCAACCAGCGCAGCGTCGCCGGGATCCTGGCGATGATTCGCACGCTCGGCGGGATGATCGGCTGCGAGGCGAAGACCGCGGCGCTGCTCGCCGATCTCGAGGGCGGCCTCGGCGCGGTGCGCGCGGCGGCCGTGGCGCTGCCGCGCCGGCCGCGCGTCTACTTCGAGGAGTGGGACGGGCCGCTGATATCGGGGATCGGCTGGGTGTCGGAGCTCGTCCGCCTGGCCGGCGGCGAGGACTGCTTTCCCGAGCTCGCGCGCGAGCCGCTCGGGCGCAACCGCATCGTCGCCGATCCGCTCGAGGTGGTGCGGCGCGCGCCCGACATCGTGCTCGGTTCCTGGTGCGGCAAGAAATTCCGCCCCGAAGAGGTGGCGGCGCGGCCCGGCTGGAGCGCGATTCCGGCGGTGCGCTCGGGCTTCGTGCGCGAGATCAAGTCCGCCATCATCCTGCAGCCCGGCCCCGCGGCGCTCACCGACGGCGTGCGCGCGCTGCAGGCGGTGATCTCGGAGTGGGCCGCAGCGCAGGCGTAGCAGGCAAAGATCGCGCTCTTTGCCGGCGGCCGACGGAGTAATGTCCGCGGAAATCGCTTCCTGCGATTTCCGCCAATCAGCTACTGCATCCCGCGCCGCATCCGTATCAGCTCATACGCCTCGATGATCTGCTGAGTGCGCTGCTTGGCGTGAGCCAGCATCGATTCGGGCAGCCCGTTGGCCTTGAGCTTGTCGGGATGGTGGCGGTGGAGCTGGCGCCGGTAGGCCTTGACCACCTCCGCATCGCTCGCGCCGGCCGTCGTCTCGAGCACCCGGTAGGCCTGCTCGAGCGCCTCGGTGCCGGCGCCGCCGCCCGCGGCGCCATTGGCGGCGCGCTGCCGGTAGAAGCCGCCGCGCTGGATGCGCAGCACCGCCTCGATCTGCGCGAGCTCGAAGCCCGAGACGCGCGTGGCGGCGGCGATGCGGCTCATGATCGGCCGCACCGGTCCCTCGAGGTTGTTGCCGGCGAGGGCGGCGCGCACCTGGATCTCGAGAAAGATGCGCAGGATGTCCGGCCGCCCGCGGCACGCCGAGCGCAAGGCGCTGAGCTCGGCGTCGAAATCGAAGTCCGGCTGTTTGCCGGCGGTGAAGAGCGCGATGGCCTCGCGCACCTGCGCGCCATTCAACCTCAGGTCCGACATCACGCCGCGCGCCGCGGCGATCTCCTGCTCGGAGACGCGCCCGTCCGCCTTGGCGACATAGCCCATCACGCGGAAGGTGCCGCGGAAGAAGCGCTCGCTGATCGCCGCGACGTCGGCGGGCCCGGCGCCCGGCTCGCCGTCGTGCTCCTGCGCCTGGTCGAACTGATGGCCGAGCAGCACCCCGACCGCGACGCCGATCGGACCGAAGGCGAGGCCGATCAATCCGCCGGTGACTTTGCCGATCCATTTCATGCCCGCCGCCATGTCAACGTATAGTACCAAGCGCATGCCAGCGCCCATCGTCTACCGCAGCCACTTGCGCGGCCTCGAGCGCCTGCACGAAGGCAAGGTGCGCGACATCTACGCGCTCGATGCGCGCACGCTTCTCATCGTGACCACCGATCGCCTCTCGGCGTTCGACGTGGTGCTGCCCGATCCGATCCCGGACAAGGGCCGCGTGCTCAACTCCATCTCGAATTTCTGGTTCGCGAAGCTCGCCCAGCTGGTGCCGAACCATCTCACCGGTCGCCCGCTCGAGAGCGCGGTGAAGGATCCGGGCGAGCGCGCACTGCTCGAGGGCCGCGCGGTGATCGTGCGGCGCCTGAAGGCACTGCCGATCGAGGCGGTGGTGCGGGGCTATCTCATCGGCTCGGGCTGGAAGGACTACCAGAAGAGCGGCACGCTCTGCGGCATCGCGCTGCCCGCGGGACTGCCACTCGCCGGACAGCTGCCCGAGCCGATCTTCACGCCCGCCACCAAAGCCGAGGCCGGCGCCCACGACGAGAACATCAGCTTCGAGACCATGGCCGGGCGCGTCGGTGCGCCGCTCGCCGCGCAGGTGCGCGACACCGCGCTCGCCCTGTACCGCTTCGCCGCGGCGCACGCGCGGGCGCGCGGCATCATCATCGCCGACACCAAGTTCGAGTTCGGTGTCGACGAGGGCGGCACGCTCACGCTCATCGACGAGGTGCTGACGCCGGATTCCTCGCGCTTCTGGCCGGCCGACACCTACCGCCCCGGCGCGAGCCCGCCGAGCTTCGACAAGCAGTTCGTGCGCGACTATCTCGAGACGCTCGACTGGGACAAGCGCGCGCCGGGGCCGAAGCTGCCGGCCGACGTGATCGCCCGCACCAGCGCCAAATACCGCGAGGCGCTCGAGCGGCTCACCGCGGTAGACTAGCCGCATGCAGCCGTGGATCGCCCCGTCGATTCTGTCCGCGGATTTTGCGCGGCTCGGCGCCGAGGTCGAGGCGGTGCTCGAGGCCGGCGCCGATCTCATCCATTTCGACGTGATGGACAATCACTACGTGCCGAACCTCACCATCGGCCCGCTGGTGTGCCAGGCGCTGCGCAAGGCCGGCATCGCCGCTCCCATCGACGTGCACCTGATGGTGCGCCCGGTCGATCGCATCGTGCCGGACTTCGCCGCGGCCGGCGCGACCTTCATCACCTTTCATCCTGAGGCGACCGAGCACATCGATCGCACCATCGCGCTGATCCGCGAGCACGGCTGCCGCCCGGGACTCGTGTTCAATCCCGCGACGCCGCTCGACTATCTCGACTACACCCTCGAGCTCCTCGACATGGTGCTCATCATGTCGGTGAACCCGGGCTTCGGGGGCCAGCGGTTCATCCCGACGACCTTGCGCAAGCTCGCCGACGCGCGCGCGCGCATCCGGGCTTCGGGACGCGAGGTGCGGCTCGAGGTCGACGGGGGAATCAAGACCGATAACATCGCCGCCGCCGCCGCCGCCGGGGCCGACACCTTCGTCGCCGGCTCGGCGATCTTCGGCAGCCGCGACTACGCCGCGACCATCCGCGAGATGCGCCGGCACATCGGGGGAGTGAGCGGCAAGGGCAGGGGAACGGCCACCCCGATCGGGGTACGGCGCCGACGCAGTTAGTTGATTGGCGCGCCGGCCTGCGGCGCGGCGCGACTACTCGTCGTCGTCCTCGTCGTCGTCATCATCATCATCGTCCACGGCGTGCGGCCCCGCGGCCTTGCCGGGACCGGCCGTCTTGGCGGGCACGATGACGGGGCGAGTCTTCATCTTCGGGCGGGCGTTGAAGACCACGATGGTCTTGCCGGTGGCGCGCAGCAGTCCCTGCTCCTCGAGTACCTTGAGCACGCGGCCAGCCATCTCGCGCGAGCAGCCGACCAGGCGCGAGAGCTCCTGGCGGCTCACCTTGATCTGCATGCCCTCGGGATGGGTCATGGCGTCGGGCTCGCCGCACAGGTCCATGATCGCGTGCGCCACGCGGCCGGTGACGTCGACGAACGCCAGGTCGCCGAGCTTGCGGTTGGTGCGGTCGAGGCGCGTGGCGAGCTGGGTCGCGAGCTCGAACACCAGTCCCGGGCTCTCGGCGGCGATCTGCCGGAAGCGCGGGTAGGTCATCTCGGCGAGCTCGCACTGGTTGCGGGTGCGTACCCAGGCGCTGCGGGTCGGCTGCTCGTAGAACAGGCCCATCTCGCCGAAGAACTGGCCGCGGTTGAGGTAGGCGAGCACCATCTCGTTGCCTTCCTCGTCCTCGATCATCACTTCGACCGAGCCGCTGATGATGTAGTAGAGGACGTCCGGCAGGTCGCCCGCATGGATCACTACGGTCTTGGAGGGTACTGCGCGGATGCGGCAGTAGCTCAGGAAGCGGTTGATCGCCGGAATTTCGCTCAGCGGCTTGATGTTCTCTTCCATACCGGCTCCCCCAATCACTTCTTAATATACCGCAGCCCGTCAGACCCAGTAGGCAGTGCCCGTCATGACGCGCGCGGTCTGCCGCATGAGTGCACGCACCGGCGCCGGCAGTCTCTCGCCGCCGGCCGCGGCCGCCGTGGCGCCGTGTGCGATCTCTTCCTTCCGCATGGTTTCAAGTATGGCACGGCTGCGGGTATCGCCCACCGGGAGTCTGCCGAGGTGCCCGTCCAGGTGTCTCTCCACCTGGCGCTCGGTTTCGACGACGAAGCCGAGACTGCTGCGGTCCCCGGCGAGTGCCGCGAGCGCGCCGATGGCGAACGATCCGGCATACCAGAGCGGATTGAGGAGGCTCGGGCGTGCCCCGAGCTCGGTGAGGCGGGTCTCACACCAGCCCAGATGATCAGATTCGGCGCGCGCCGCGTCCATGAGCATGGCGCGGGTCGCGCTCGAGCGGGCCACCAATGCCTGTCCGTGATAGAGCGCCTGGGCGGCGAGCTCCCCGGAATGATTGACCCGCATCAGGGCCGCGCTCTCGCGCTGCTCCGCGGCAGTCAGCTGGGGGGCACCCTCGCGGGTGCCGGGAACAGGCCGCGCCGCCCGTGCCGGCGCGAAGATCGAGCGCAGGGCACGATCCAGGGCGGCGATGGCGGCGTCTAGGGGCTGGCCGGACTCCATATACAAGGTCTCTATTATAGGGCGCCGGCCGCCGAGGCTCCCGGGGCACCCCCCGGCGGGGCCGTGCTTTGCATTGCGGCACCTGCTTGAGTAAACTTGCCCGCCTTTTTTTGGCCCCGGCCCTCGAGGGGTTAACCCCCTGGCCGCCGGCCCGTAGCCACGAGTGACCTATGAAGACCGTATTTGCCAAGCCCGGAAGCGTCCGCGGCGACTGGTTCATCGTCGACGCCAGCGACAGGACGCTGGGGCGCCTCGCCTCGCAGATTGCCCATCGCCTGAAGGGCAAGCACAAGGCTGACTACAGCCCTCACGTCGACATGGGCGATCACATCGTGGTGGTGAACGCGCAGAAGATCCGGGTCACCGGGCGCAAGCTCACCGACAAGATCTACTACCACCACACCGGCCACATCGGCGGCATCAAGTCGATCGCGCTCGAGAAGCTCCTCGCCGAGCATCCGGAGCGGGCGATCGAATTCGCGGTCAAAGGCATGCTGCCGAAGAATCCCCTCGGCCGGCGCATGTTCAAGAAGCTCCATGTGTTCGCCGGCGGTGCGCATCCGCACCAGGCGCAGCAGCCGAAGCCCCTCGAGATTCAATAGGACCCACTGCATGCCAGCGACCCCGAACCACTACGGCACCGGCCGGCGCAAGACCGCCACGGCGCGCGTCTACCTGAAGCCCGGCAGCGGCAAGATCACCGTCAACGACCGCTCGCTGGATG
>DATMRG010000031.1:0-8738 GCA_035566495.1 Steroidobacteraceae bacterium
TGCTTGCGCTCGTCTTTGCGGTCGACGCCTTGCGCAATGTCGGGCGACTGCTTGCCGATGATGTTGAGCACGCCGCAGCTCGCGCCGTCGAAACCCATGTCGGAGGAGTCGTAGCCGATGTCGAGCACCGTCTTGCGCACCAGAGCCTCGACGTCGACCCAGGCGGAAGTCGTGACCTCACCCGCCACGATGACCACGCCGGTCTTGACGAGCGTCTCGCACGCCACGCGGCCGCGCGGATCCTCTCTCAGGATCGCGTCGAGGACCGCATCCGAGATCTGATCGGCGACCTTGTCCGGATGGCCCTCGGAGACGGACTCGGACGTAAAGAGGTAAGCGTTCGACATCTCTTGGGATTTCCTTGCTTGCGCGCGCGTGCTGCCAAAACGGTTATTTTAACCCAGGCGGCCGGGAGCCGCTGCGGCCAGTGCCAGCGCCAGCCGGTCCTCGAACGCCTTGCGGGTGAAACGGTGATTCTGCGTGCCGCGCGACTCGATCTTGATGGCCCCCATGAGCGAAGCAATATGTCCGGTGCTGCGCCAGTCGAGCCCGTGGAGCAGGCCGTGCAGGAGCCCCGCTCGGTAGGCATCGCCGCAGCCGGTGGGATCGACCACCGCGCGCACCGGTGCGGCCGGGATCTCGATGCTGCCATCGCGCGTATGGATGCTGGAGCCGGCGGCCCCGTGCGTGACGATGAGGGCGGCGACGCGGCGCACCAGAGCGTCCGCCGTCCAGCCGGTTTTCTGCTGCACCAGCTGCCACTCGTAGTCGTTGAGCGTCACCCAGGTGGCCTGGGCGACGAAGCGCTCGAGGTCCTCGCCGCCGAACATCGGCAGCCCCTGCCCCGGGTCGAAGATGAAGGGAATGCGCGCGGCGGCGAACTGCTCGGCGTGGCGGATCATCCCTTCGCGCCCGTCGGGCGACACGATGCCGATGGCCACGTCGCGCGCGTCCGCCACCTGGTTCAGGTGCGAGTGCTGCATCGCGCCGGGATGAAACGCGGTGATCTGGTTGTCGTCGAGATCGGTCGTGATGAACGCCTGGGCGGTGAGCTCGGCGTCGATGGTGCGCACGTGCTCGGCGGGCACTCCGCTCTTCTTCAGCCACTCCTGGTACGGCCCGAAGTCGCGCCCGACGGTGGCCATCGGGTAGCCGGTATCGCCGAGGAGCGCGAGGTTGTAGGCGATGTTGCCGGCGCAGCCGCCGAACTCGCGGCGCAGCTGCGGCACCAGGAACGACACGCTCAGCATGTGAATCTTGTCGGGCAGGATGTGATTGGCGAAGCGGTCGCCGAACACCATGATGGTGTCGTACGCCATCGAGCCGCAGATCAGCGCCCGTCGCGGCGCGCCCGGGCTCACGCCTTGGCGCCGGCCGACGGCCCGCGCGGCCCGCTGCCGGCCGCGGCGGCGCCCGGCGGCGCCTGGCTCGAGGCCTGGAGCAGCGCCACCCCGCTCTTCGCCACCTCCGAGAGGCCCGCGCCCTGGCGCTCCTCGTAGTACTTGAGCATCTGCGCGCGCATGCGCGGCGCCCAGTAGCGCCTGAGGTGGCTGGCCACATCCTGCGCGGCCCGCTCGCCGGTCGCGCCGGAGAAGAAGTCGCCGATCTCGTTGGCCATCTTGATGAGCAGGTCGATGTTCATGTCACTCGGTCAGCCGTCCGGGATGCGCGTACACCACGTGCTGGTCGCGCCGCGCGAAGGCGACCAGTGTAACTCCGCTGCGCTCGGCGAGCCGCACCGCAAACGCGGTCGGCGCCGACAGCGCCGCGAGGAACGGGATGCCGACCGTGGCGCACTTCTGCACCATCTCGTAACTGGCGCGACTGGTGATGAGCATATAGCCGCGGGTGAGGTCGCTGCCGGCGCGAACCAGCGCGCCGATCGTCTTGTCGAGCGCGTTGTGGCGTCCGACGTCCTCGCGCACCACGCGGATGCCCTGATCGGGGTCGACCCACGCGGCCGCGTGCACGCTGCCGGTACGCGCGTTGATCGGCTGCAGTCCCGAGAGCTGCTCGATGGCGGCGTGCAGGCCCGCGACCGTTACCTTGACGCCGGCGGGCACCGGCGCGGGATCGCGGATCGCGTCCGCGGCGGTCTCAGCGCCGCACAGGCCGCAGCCGGTGCGGCCGGCCAGGTTGCGGCGGCGCTGCAGCAGCTGCGTGAAGCGCTCCCATGCCACCGTGACGTGCACGTCGACCGAGGCGGTGCCGTAGCGCACCTCGACTCCGCGGATTTCGTCGGCGCGCGCCACCAGTCCCTCGCTCAGGGTGAATCCGACCGCATAGTCCTCGAGGTCGGCCGGGGTCGCGAGCATCACCACGTGCGGCACGTCGTGATAGACGAGCGCCACCGGCTTCTCCTCGGCGACCAGGTCGGTGGTGTGGGTGTTGGCGCCGCGGGTCCAGCGGTCGACGGGCACCTCGGCGCTGACGCCCGCCGGCGCCGCGGTCTCGGCATTCACTGAAGCAGCCGCCATCGCAAGAAGGGATTTTCGGGAACGCCGTGGATCCATTGCGCTGCGCAGTCCCTGCTGCGCGCAAGCCCAGGGTGGCCATCCCTGGCCACCCGCTCGCCGCATGCGGCTCGCCCCTGGAGGCTGCGGGCGCGGCATCCATGCCGCGCACGCTCCCGAAAATCCCTTCTTGCGCTGACGCCTGACCTCATAAGCCGATCACGCATGTCAGGCGGGCGTCTTCTCCGGGCTGAGCGTCTTGTGGCCCAGACGCGGCAGCGAGCGCTCGTCCTCGGCGCGCTTCTTCCAGGCGTCCTTCTGGTTCACGAGCACCACCTCGACGGCGGTCACCTTGTACTCGGGGCAGTTGGTCGCCCAGTCGGAGTTCTCGGTGGTGACCACGTTGGCGTTGGTCTCGGGGAAGTGGAAGGTGGTGTAGACGACACCCGGGGCGATCCGGGTCGACACCTTGGCGCGCAGCACAGTGTCGCCGGCGCGGCTGGTGAGTCCGACCCAGTCGCCGTCACTGATGCCGCGCTCCTCGGCGTCATGCGGATGGATCTCGAGGACGTCCTCGGCGTGCCATACGACGTTGCCGGTGCGGCGCGTCTGCGCGCCGACGTTGTACTGCGTGAGGATGCGGCCGGTCGTCAGAATCAGCGGGAAGCGGCTCGTGACCTTCTCGCTCGTCGGTACGTACTCGGTCGCCCAGAACTTGCCCTTGCCGCGCACGAACTGGCCGACGTGCATGGTGGGCGTGCCGTCCGGGTGCTCGTCGTTGCACGGCCACTGGATGCTGCCGAGCTCATCGAGCTTCTCGAAGGTCATGCGCGTGAAGGTCGGCGTGAGGCGCGCAATCTCGTCCATGATCTCGCTGGCGTGCTGGTACGGCATCGGGTAGCCGAGCGCCTCCGACAGCAGGCAGGTGATCTGCCAGTCGGCGTAGCCGGCGAGCGGCTCCATCACCTTGCGCACGCGCGATACGCGCCGCTCGGCGTTGGTGAAGGTACCGTCCTTCTCGAGGAACGAGGAGCCCGGCAGAAACACGTGGGCGTACTTGGCGGTCTCGTTGAGGAACAGGTCCTGCACCACGCAGCACTCGAGCGCTTCCATCGCGGCGCTCACATGGTGCGTGTTGGGATCGGACTGCACGAAGTCCTCGCCCTGGACGTACATCCCCTTGAACGTGCCGTCGAGCGCCGCCTCGAACATGTTGGGGATGCGCAGTCCCGGCTCGCTCTGAAGCTGGACGCCCCAGGCGTCCTCGAAGGTCTTGCGCACCACCGCATCCGACACGTGGCGGTAGGCGGTGTACTCGTGCGGGAACGAGCCCATGTCGCACGAGCCCTGCACGTTGTTCTGACCGCGCAGCGGCGACACGCCGACCCCTTCGCGGCCGAGATTGCCGGTGGCCATGGCGAGATTCGCGATCGCCATGACCGCCGTGGTTCCCTGGCTGTGCTCGGTGACCCCGAGCCCGTAGTAGATGGCGCCGTTGGGAACGCCGGCGTACAGGCGCGCCGCGCGGCGCACGCGCTCGGCCGGCACCCCGGTGATGCTCTCGGAGGCCTCCGGCGAGTTGCGGGGCTCGGCGACGAACGCCTTCCACGTGGCCCAGCTGTCCGGCTCGCAGCGCTCGGCGACGTAGGCCTCCCGCGCGAGGCCCTCGGTGACCACCACGTGCGCCAGCGCGTTCATCAGCGCGACGTTGGTGCCGGGCTTCAACTGCAGATGCTCGTCCGCCTCGACGTGCGGCGAGCGCACCAGCCCCGTCTCGCGCGGATCGGCGATGATCAGCTTTGCACCCTGGCGCAGGCGCCGCTTCATCTGCGAGGCGAACACCGGGTGGCCGTCGGTCGGGTTGGCGCCGATGACCATGATGGCGTCGGCCTTCATCACCGAGTCGAAGGCCTGGGTACCGGCCGACTCGCCCAGGGTGTTCTTCAGGCCGTAGCCGGTGGGCGAATGACAGACGCGTGCGCAGGTGTCGACGTTGTTGTTGCCGAAGCCCGCGCGCACCAGTTTCTGCACCAGGAAGGTCTCCTCGTTGGTGCAGCGCGATGAGGTGATACCGCCGATCGAGTCGCGGCCGTACTTGGCCTGGATGCGCTTGAACTCGCTCGCGGCGTAACTGATCGCCTCCTGCCACGAGACCTCGCGCCAGTTGTCGCGGATGGTCTTGCGGATCATCGGCTTCAGCTGCCGGTCGGGGTGCGTGGCGTAGCCCCAGGCGAAGCGCCCCTTGACGCAGGCGTGCCCGTGGTTGGCACCGCCCTCGCGATCGGGCGCCATGCGCACCACCTCGGTATCGGCCCCCTCGCCGCGCATCTCCGCCTTGAAGCTGCAGCCGACGCCGCAGTACGCGCAGGTGGTCTTCTCGGCGCGCTCCGGGGCGCCGAGCCCGATGACCGACTTCTCCATCAGCGCTCCGGTCGGGCACGCCTCGACGCACGCGCCGCAGGAGACGCACTCGGACTCGAGGAACGGCTGGTCCTGGCTGGCCGACACTTTCGAGGCAAAGCCCCGGCCCTGGATGGTGAGCGCATAGGTCCCCTGCGTCTCATCGCAGGCCCGCACGCAGCGGGAGCAGACGATGCAGAGGTTCGGGTCGAATGTGAAGTAGGGATTGCTCTCATCCTTCGGTTGGCCCAGGTGGCGCTTGCCGTTGGCGTACGGGGTCGACTTCACCCCGAGCGCCCGCGCCATGGCGATGAGCTCGGTGCGCGCCTCCGCTTCGGTCGGCTGGCGTTCGATCGGGTAATCCGAGAGATACAGCTCCATCACGCTGCGCCGCAGCTGTGTCAGCTTCGGCGATTCGGTGCGGACCTTCATGCCCGCCGCGACCGTCGTGGTGCACGAGGCCGGGTAGCCCTTGCGCCCGTCGACCTCGCACAGGCACAGGCGGCAGGAGCCGAAGGCCTTGAGCGTGTCGGTGGCGCAGAGCTTCGGGACCTTGACGCCGGCGAGCGCCGCCGCGCGCATTACCGAAGTGCCCTCGGGAACGGTCACCGCCCGGCCGTCGATCTCGACCGTGACGCTGCCGCTCGCGTCGGCCGGCGCCGGGGTACCGAAGTCTTCGTAGTCTATTGCGAACATGTTCCGCCTCGATGCGCGCTATTGCCTGGTGCGCGCGCGAAAATCTTCCCTGAAGTGCTTGAGCGCGCTCTGCACGGGGAAGGGTGCCATGCCGCCGAGGCCGCACAACGATCCCTGCACCATGGTGTCGCACAGCTCCTCGAGCAGCTGCACGTTGCGCTCGCCGTCCGTGCCGGCGAGGATCCGATCGATGACCTCGACGCCGCGGGTCGAGCCGATCCGGCACGGGGTGCACTTGCCGCAGGACTCGATCGCGCAGAATTCCATCGCATAGCGCGCCATGCGCGCCATGTCGACCGTGTCGTCGAATACCACGATGCCGCCATGGCCGAGAAGGGCGCCGATCGCGGCCAGCGCCTCGTAGTCGACCACGGTGTCGAATTGCGACGGCGGCACGTAGGCGCCTAGCGGCCCGCCGATCTGCACCGCGCGGATCGGCCTGCCGGAGGCGCTGCCGCCGCCGTAGTCATAGAGGAGCTCGCGCAGACTGAGGCCGAAGGCGCGCTCGACCAGGCCGCCGCGCTTGATGTTGCCGGCAAGCTGGATCGGGAGCGTGCCGCGCGACTTGCCGGTGCCGAAATTCGCATAGGCTTCCGCGCCGTGCGCCAGGATCCACGGCACGGTCGCGAGCGTGACCACGTTGTTGACGATGGTCGGCTGCCCGAAGAGTCCCTTGATCGCCGGCAGCGGCGGACGCACCCGCACTTCGCCGCGCTTGCCCTCGAGGCTCTCGAGCATCGAAGTCTCTTCGCCACAGATGTAAGCCCCGGCGCCGAGCCGCACCTCGAGGTCGAAGCGCCGGCCCGAGCCCGCGACGTCGGCGCCCAGGTAGTGCGCCTGATAAGCCGCGGCGATCGCGGTCTTGAGCGCGCGGTGTGCATGCGGGTACTCGGCACGCAGATAGATGTAGCCCTGCGTCGCACCGACCGCCAGGCCGGCGATCGTCATGCCCTCGATGAGCGTGAACGGATCGCCTTCCATCAGCATGCGATCGGAGAAGGTTCCCGAGTCGCCTTCGTCCGCGTTGCAGGTGACGAACTTCTGCGCGGCGCTCTGCTCGAGCACCGTCTTCCACTTGATGCCGGTCGGAAAGGCCGCGCCGCCTCGTCCGCGCAGCCCCGAGGTGGTGATCGCCTGCACGACCTGGGCGCCCGTCATGGCAAGCGCCCTGGCGAGTCCCTGGTAGCCGCCGTGCTGCACGTAGTCGGCGACGCTCGTCGGGTCGACGACCCCGACCCGCTCGAAGGTCAGCCGCTGCTGGCCGGCGAACCACCGTATGCTCGCGGCGGGCCCGAGCGCGAGCGGATGCTTGCCGCCGGCGAGAAAGTCCGCCGCAAAGAGTCCCGGCACGTCGGCCGGCGTGACCGGACCGTAGCCGATTCTTCCGGCCGGCGTTACCACCTCGACGAGCGGCTCGAGCCAGTAGGCGCCGCGCGAGCCGTTGCGCACCAGATCGAGCGTGACGCCGCGGCGCCCGGCCTCCTGCGCGAGCGCGCGCGCTACCGCGTCCGCGCCGACCGAAGTCGCGCCGGCATCGCCGGGAACATAGAGACGCACACTCGTCGGCACGTCAGGGCTGCTCCTCGATCAGTGCGTCGAAGCGCTCGGGCGTGACGCGGCCAAGCAACCGACCGTCGATCATGGCGGCGGGCGAGCAGGCGCAATTGCCGAGACAGTAGATCGGTTCGAGCGTGAAGCGGCCATCGGCAGTCGTGCCGTGAAAATCGATGCCGAGTCGGCGGCGCGCGTGGCGCGCGAGCGCCTCGGCGCCCTGCGACTGGCAGGCCTCGGCCTGACAGAGGCTCACGGTATGGGCGCCCGGCCGGGAGTGCCGGAAATAATGATAAAACGTGACTACCCCGTGTACTTCGGCGCGCGAGAGATTGAGGCCCTCGGCCACCAGCGGCACGGCCGCGGGGGGGATGTAGCCCAGCGCCGCCTGCACTGCGTGCAATACTTCGAGCAGGGGACCCGGTCTTCCCTTCAGCTCGGAAACTATGCGCTGCACGGTCGCGGTGTCGCCCGGATTCATCGTCTGCATAATAAGACCGGCAGTATACGTCCCCCGGCCGCAGGGCGCCTTGTATAAGCCCGTCCGCATGCTTGAACAGGTCAAAACTTGATCGCTGCTCCGAGGTCGCTCGCCGCATCGGGATGGCTGTGGGCCGGCGCACTCGCGCTTCTCTCGCCGTCCGCGGGACATTGTCAAAGCGAGTCGCCGATCGGCGGCAACCTGGCCATCACCAGCGACTACATCTACCGCGGTGTTTCGCAAAGCGACGGGCACGGCGCGCTGCAGGCGGACCTGCACGCGAGCAGCTCCGGGGGCACCTTTGGCGGCCTGTGGGGCTCGACGCGCGACCGCGACCTCCAGCCCGGCACTCCGGCGGAAGTGCAGCTCTACCTCGGCCAGCGCTTCAGCCTCGGCGGTGACTGGAGCGCCACGCTCAGCGGCCGCTCGGACTATTTCGTCGGCGGCCCGGCTCGCCATTCGGACGATTATCAGGAGATCTCCGCCGCGTTCACCTGGCTCGATCGCTATACGCTGTCCCTGACCGCAATCCCCAACGCGACGCGCTACGTGCCCGCGGTCTGCCAATTCAACGGGCACAACTATCCCTGCTACGAGGTGTATCGTAGCGCCGCCTTCGTAGCGGACGCCGCGGGCCAGTGGCTGCTGCGCGAGGGGCTCTTCGGCGGCGCGCTGTATCTGACCGCCGCTGCGGGCTACTACCGTGCGAGCGCGGCCGATCAGGACCGAGTCCCGGCTCTCGACTACATCTACGGGAACGCCGGCCTCGCTCTGGAGTGGCGCCGCTGGCGCATCGACATTGGCTATTTCGCCGCCGAGAATCGCGCCGCCGAGCTGTTCCCCTACCCGGTGGCGAACCGTCTCGCCGGCACGGTCAGCTGGCAGTTTTGAGGGAGGTCGGCCCGCCGCGGGCGCGGTTGAACCCAGGTGCACGAGGTGGACACTTACCGTGAAGGGGCGTGCTACGAATTGAACGGCTGCAACGACATGGCTGAAACCAGCGCGCGCCGCGGCGGCTCCGCGGCGCGCGAGGTTGAGCTCATCGAGCGGGTGGCGCGCCGCGATCGCCGCGCCTTCGAGGAGCTCTACAACCTCTACCACCGCCGCCTGGCGCGCTTCCTCACGAGGCTGACCCGCCGCTACGACCTCGCCGAGGA
>DATMRG010000032.1:0-2268 GCA_035566495.1 Steroidobacteraceae bacterium
GTCGCCGGCGCGCTCGAGGTTGTCGGCGAGCGGTGGTCGCTGCTTATCGTCCGCGACGTGCTGCTCGGGCTGCGCCGCTTCGACGAGATCCAGCGCAGCCTCGGCGTCGCGCGCAACGTCCTGCAGACGCGGCTGACGCGGCTGCTCGAGCATGGGGTCCTGGAGAAGCGCCTCTACCAGGAGCGCCCGCCACGCTACGAATACCGGCTCACCGAGAAGGGTCTGGACCTGTGGCCGGCGGTCGTAGCGCTGCTGCAGTGGGGCGACCGCTACGCCGCGCCGCAATCCGGACCGCCCGTGGTGCTGGAGCACAAGGGCTGTGGCGGCGCGGTCGACGAGCATCGCATCTGCAGCGCGTGTGGCGCACGACTCTCGGTACGCGACGTGCGGGCGCTGCCGGGCCCCGGCGCCACGCCGGATCACCCGCTGCGGAGGCGCATGGCGAGCGCCGGGGCTGCGGCCTCCTAGGCGAAGGCGCTCGAGCGGGCCAGGGCGAGGCATTGCCGGCGGTCGAGCAGCCGGATCGCACGGCGCTCGGCGACGTCAAGCAGGTAGGCATCGCCGTAGGCCGCCGCCACCCCTCCTGCGCGCGCCCCCGCCGGCCCGCAGGCGATGGCGCTCGAGGCACCGATCGGAACACCGGTGAGATCCGCGTCGGAGTAGGAGACGCGCATGGCGCTTGAGAGATCGAGGGTGGTGCCGAGCACCGGGATGCCCGGGCCGATTGCCGCCGGAGCACCGAACATGTAGACCGTGGATGCGCTGCGCAGGCGCGGAAGCGCGGAGTGCATGTCGGCCAGCACGCGCCGCTGTTCGGCGGCCGCCGCATCCCATGGGCGCGCATCGGCGAGTGACCGTGCGAGATAACCGCCGGCGAGTGCGAGCGTAAGCACGGCGACCGTGGACGAGGCGGCTGACGAGGGCACACGCATGAGACGGCCGAGCACGCGCGACCCCAGGACGATGCACGAGTAGACGAGCAGGGCGATGCCTATCGCGGCGGCGGCGTTCATGCGATTGACCGTGCCGGCAGCCGTCGGCGTGTAGTGGTCCGTCGCCGGAACGTAGACGGCCCAGGCGGCGAGGGCCACCAGCCCACCGGCGCCGGCGCCGGCGAGCCAGCGACCGAGCTCGCGGCGGGCCGGGTGCCCGCCTGGCAGGCGCAGCCGCAGCACGGCGGCAGCCGCAATCACGGCCGCGAGTGCGCCGCCACCGATCCAGGGGCTGAGCCCCGGGAGGGGAAGCGCGGCGGCACCGATGATCCTGGCTCCCCTGGCGAGGATCAGCCCGGCATGGTCAACCATGCCACCCAGCGACTGCACGTGCGAGGGCGTCGCGACGTCGATCGGCAGCGCGACTCGCGCGATTGCGAGCGTACCCGCGATGACCAGCACATCGAGGCCCCAGCGCACGCGAGCACGCCGCAGACCGACCACGTGCACGTAGAGCAGTCCCGCGAGGCAACCCGCGACCGCGAAGGCCTCATAGCTGAGGATGCTCACGACATACAGCGCCAGCGAGGCCGCGTGCAGCGCGAGCGCACGGCGTCCGGAGCTCCTCAGCGCGCGCAGCGCGAGCACGACGCCGGCGAGCGCGGCGGAGATCGCGAGGCTCGTGAGCGAGAGAACGCCCCACAGCCAGACGCTGTCGCTGAAGGGGAAGGTGAGCACGAGGGCGCTGACGGCGGCGGCATCGCGCACCCTCACAGAGAGGCTCCGGAGCAGGACATATAGGAGGGTGCCCTGCAGTACGACCATCACGGCCGCGAGCGCGAGACGGGGCGATGCCGCAGAGCCGAAGATGCTGTCGAGCGCGGCGTAGTAGAGCACCTGCCCCGGGCGCTGACCGTAGTCCAGCCAGAGCGAGTGCAGCAGGCCACCCGAGCCCGGGAAGCGGCCCAGCGCGATCAGGCTCCAGTCGTCGTAGTAGAAGCCGCCATCGCGGATGTGGCCTGCGCACATCAGGAGCGCCAGGACGCCCAGGCCAAGAGCACAGAGGAGCGTCTCGCCGCGCAGCTCGTGCGAGCGCGTCGCCGACAGCGCCGGATCCCGCGTGAGGCTCGCACTCACGGCGACGGCCTGCGTGCCGCCTTGACTCACGCGTTCACCTGACGGCGGGCGGTGCCTGCCCCGCCAGACGCGTGACCAGGCCGGCTCCCTCGCGGGCCATCCGCGAGCGGGGCACCACCAGGTCGAAGCCCGCCCGCTCAGCGCGTTCGCGTGTCTCGGTGTCCACGTGTGAGAAGAAGCCGAGGATCCGAAGGTCCGT
>DATMRG010000033.1:0-2395 GCA_035566495.1 Steroidobacteraceae bacterium
CCCTGGCCGCCGCCAAGCTCGGCGCGGCCGAGGTCCATTGCTTCGACATCGACAGCCAGGCGCTCATGGCGACGCGTGACAACGCGCTCGAGAACGGCGTGGCGGCTGTGTTGTCCATACACGAGTGCGCCGCCAGGTTGCCGACCGGAGTGGACGCGCTCATGGCGAACATCCTCTCGGAGCCTCTATGCGCGCTGGCCGAGGCGTTCGCGGCCCTGGTGCGCCCGGGGGGCGCGGCCGTGCTGGCCGGGATCATGCGGCACGAGGTGCGCGACGTGACAGGCGCTTACGCGCCGTGGTTTGATGTCGAGGTATGCGCAGAGCGCGGCGATTGGAGCTGCCTGAGCGCGCTGCGTCGATGAGCAATTCAGCCAGCAGCAAGCCGGTGGTGTGATGTTCACAGTCTGTCCCAAGTGCGCGCTGACCTTGGTCGTGACTGCGGCAGACCTGCGGGTGGCGCAGGGCTATGTGCGCTGCGGCCGCTGCTCGAGTGTCTTCAACGCGCTGGCGCAGCTCTCCGACGAGCGCAGCGCGACGCCTGCCAGCGAGAGCGAGGCGTCGCCCGCGGAGCCGCAGGCCGAAGAGCCCGAGAGCGCACCGCCCGGCGCGGACGACGAGCCGGGCGAGAGTGCGACGCTGGCTCTTGCGGACGAGGAGCCGCGACGGAGCGCACCATCGGCCACAGCGGACGCGGAGCAGCCGAAGCGCAGCGCACCGCCAGCGGCCGCAGACGACGAATCGGTTCCCGAATACACGCTCGAGTTCAATCCCGAGAGCACCGACGCGGCCTCGCTGTTCGTCGTCGCGGCTCCGAGCCCCGAGTGGACCGCCGCTACCGGCTCCTTCAAGGAGCTGTTGACGCCGGAGCCGCCGCCGGCCACGACGGCACCCGAGACCAAGGCTCAAGACTCGGACCAGGACTTCGAAGTCGAGCTCGACGCCGCTCTGCTCTCCGACATCGTTCAAAGCGAGCTCACCGGAGAGAGGCCGGTCCTCACGACCCGCGAAGCACCCGCGCCCGCGGCGGCGCCCGCGGAAACCGCCGCTCCACCGGCGCCAGCGCGCCCCGCCACCGTCGTCGGTACACCGGCGCCCGCCGCGACCAGCGCACCGGCAGGCACCGCGGCCAGGACACCCGCGGACACTGCCGGCAGAGCACCACCCGCGGCGGCGGCGACAGCGACAGCCTCCACAGCCAGAACAGCATCGGCGACCCCTGCCAGGACACCGGCAGCCACCACGGCCAAAACAACCGGCGCCGCGGCTGCGCCAACACCGGCGGGCACACCGCCCAGGACACCATCAGTCACCGTGGCAGTGACACCTGCCACTACCGCCAGGACGCCGGCTCCCGCGACCAGGACCCCTGCAGCCACCGCCGCAACGCCGCCGGCCGCGGCCGCAAGGACACCACCGGCCCCCGCGGCCAAGACACCAGCAGCGACGCCGGCCAAGAGCGCATCGGCCACGGAGACCCCGGCAGCGCCGCGCGGCGACCCGGCAGCGGACCCGCTCGCACCGGCGCCGTCGGGCGATGTCGCGTTTGCTGATTTCGAGGCTGCCGCAGGAGCGACCGAGGAGCCTGCGTCCCGGCCGCAATGGCAATGGGCGGCCGGGTCCGTGCTGCTCATCCTCATCCTGTTCGCGCAGATCATCAATCACCAGCGCGACGCCCTCGCCACTGATCCGCGCTTCGGCCGGCCGCTGACCGCGGTGTACACGGCGCTCGGCGTCCAGCTCACGCCGCGCTGGGACCTGCGCGCCTACGACGTGAGACAGCTCGGCGCCACGGTGGAGGCAGGCAGCACCGGCGCCATCACCGTGCGCGCGAGCATCCGCAATGCCGGCAGCAGGCCACAGCCGCTGCCGATGCTGCGCGTCACGCTCCAGGACCGCTTCGGAAACCGCCTCGCCTCGCGCGACGTCGTGCCGCGCGACTATATGCCGAGCGGCAGCGCGCCGGCCGCATTACTCGCGAAGGATCAACGCATCGACGCCGAGCTCGCCTTCGTGGATCCGGGAGCGAGCGCGGTGGGCTTCGAGCTCGACGCCTGCCTGCCGCTCGGCGGTGGGACCGTCTGCGCCAACGACACGAGCGCCCGTTGATATGATGCTCGCATCGCGATACACCGCTTAGCGGCGGCCGACTGTGCGGATCGGGCCTCACCTCCTGCCCTCGCCCGTCGTGCTCGCGCCCATGGCCGGCGTAACCGACCGGCCGTTCCGCATTCTTTGCCGCAGGCTCGGCGCGGGGCTGGCGGCCTCCGAGATGCTGACCGCGGACACTCGACTGTGGAGCAGTTCCAAGTCGCGCCACCGCATGGACCACGAGGGCGAGCCGCAGCCGCGCGTGGTGCAGCTCGCCGGCGCCGACGCGCAAGCTCTCGCCCATGCG
>DATMRG010000034.1:0-3576 GCA_035566495.1 Steroidobacteraceae bacterium
TACCGCCTCGAGCTACGCGTGCCGCTGTCCCTCATCGGCAAGGGCTTCGGTGTGCTGATCGATGACCGCGACACCCGCGGTGCGCTGCCGGTGAGCTACGGCACGCTGCGTCCCGATGACCTGCATACCATCGGCCACCTGATCCTCGCCGCCCCGCAGCTGAACACCTACCTCACGCAGTTCCTGCAGCCGGGGCTGCGGCTCGCGGTCACTACTCCGGCCGGGCGGGTGCTCGCGCGCGCCGACGCGCTCGCCCAACCCACCGGTCTCGGTACCGACACCCCGATGCTCGAGCGCCTGTACCGGCGCTTCATCGACCGCCCCGCGGAGCACCAGCCGCTCATCTCGCTCAGTCCCATCTACGACCGCGATCACGCCGTTGAGATCGGACAACTGGAGGTGACCCGCAGCCCCGACCGCTGGATCCGGCTACGCGACCGCGCGCTCACCCACATGCTGAACTTCACCTTGGCCACGAGCGCGATCGTGGTGACGGCGATCCTGGTGTTCGCCGCGTGGCTGGCGCTGCGGCTCTCGCGTCTGCGTCGCGCCAGCGAGTCGGCCCTGACCGGCATTGGGTTCGTCACCGCCTTCCCCGAGACCGCCGCCCGGGACGAGCTCGGCGACGTCGCCCGCAGCTTCGCGACGCTGCTCGCGCGCCTGCACGAGTACACGAGCTACCTGCGCACGCTGGCGGGCAAGCTCGCCCACGAGATCCGCACACCGCTCACCATCGTGCGCTCCTCGCTCGATAACCTGGACTCCGAGGAGGTGCCGGCCGCGGCGCGCGTCTACCTCGAGCGCGCGCGTCAGGGGACCGAGCGCCTGAACGGCATCCTGCAGGCTATGGGGGCGGCCACCCGGGTGGAAGAGTCCATCGGCGGCGCCGAGCGTGTGCAGTTCGATCTCGTGCCGGTGCTCGCCTCGGCCGTGGCCGCCTACCGCGGCGCGTTCCCGGAACGTCAGTTCGTATTCGACTGCGCTCTGGGGACCTTGAGCCTGCGGGGAGCCCCGGACCTGATCGTGCAGCTGCTCGATAAGCTCATCGATAACGCCGTCGACTTCAGCCCCGCCGGCTCCACGATCACCGTGCGGCTCCTGGCGCAGCCGCAGGCGGCGCTCCTCGAGGTGGACAACGTCGGCGCCGCCCTCGACCCCGAACTCGCCGGGCGGGCGTTCGAGTCGCTGTGGCAATCGCGCCCCGGGGGCGACAGTCGCCCGCACTTCGGCCTCGGCCTGTACATCGTGCGGCTGATCGCCGAGTTCCACGGCGGGACGGCCAGCGCCGCGAACCTGCCCGAGGGCGGGGGCGTGCGATTCCGGGCGCGACTTGAGCGCTAGGCCCCCCCGTCCCCGGCAGGTGGCGGGCGGCCGGGCCATTTATGTCAACTCACGCCGCGGGGAGCTTCGTGCTCCCGTTGTCTCTAAAGCACGACATCGCTTTTTCAAATGGACCGAGTATAATTAGCGCACAAGGCACCGTCGGTAAAAGAGTTTTTTGAAGTGGCCGACGGCGAGACGGTGACCGTGTTTGGAAGGACCAACAACAGAAAACTCGGGGATCGACGCGGGCACGGGTGACGACAATTGCGAACTTGTTGTGATTGTCAGGAACGATACAACGCGTGCATCAACACGCGGGCCTCGCGATAGAAGCCGGAGCCGGGGCTCCAAGCGTTTCAGCCGGAAAGTTTAGATGCTCGTGAGGACGCAACGTGCCGATGGCGGAGCGGACCGGACGTCCGCAGCGCTGCTCGGAAGGAGCTGACAGCGAACCACCGGGTCGTTTGAGGCGACAAGACTAAGAAGCCCCGCCAGTGCGGGGCTTTTTTTGCCCCAGGGCCGCTGCGCCGGCATGCATACCAGATACGTATAGTATGGTAATGCTACGCACAGATGTCGTTGTGAAGCGCCGCTCGCGATGATCGCCATCCTCGAGGCCGCGCGCGGGCTTGCTGCGGCGCGAATTCTGGGGTCGCAACGTCCTTGCCGGCGTGGTGTCGTCGCATTGCCACTCGCCACGGCATTTGCGATCGCCTCGGGGGCCGAGCCCGAGCAGGGCATCTACACCGCGATCACCGCGGGCACCGTGCTCTGACTTGCCTCAGCCGACGCCCAGATAGTCGAGCATGCCGCGCGCTGCCTCGCGGCCCTCAAACACTGCCGTCACCACCAGATCAGAGCCGCGCACCATGTCGCCACCGGCGAATACTCTTGGATTGGTGGTCTGAAACGGTTGCCGCGCGCTCGCGGACACGCGCACGCGTCCGCTTTCGTGCAGCCGCACGTCGTGCGCGGCGAGCCACCGCGGCGGACTCGGCAGAAAGCCGAAAGCGATGATCACGGCATCCGCCGCCACAATCTCCTCCGACCCGGGCACCACCTGCGGCACGCGTCGGCCGCGCGCATCGGGTGCACCGAGCTGTGTCGACACGAGCTTCACGCCCTCCACGCACTCGGAGCCGACGATCTCGATCGGCTGGCGGTTGAAGAGGAACTCGACGCCCTCTTCGCGACTGTTCTTATAGTCGCGCCGCGAGCCGGGCATGTTGCCCTCATCGCGCCGGTAGGTGCAGGTGACCGCCTCGGCCCCCTGGCGGATGGCGGTGCGGTTGCAGTCCATGGCCGTGTCGCCGCCGCCGAGCACCACCACGCGCTTGCCGCGCAGGCTTACCAGTCCCGCCGCGGCGCCCGGCAGCGCCAGCTCGTGGCGGATGTTGGCGATGAGGTACGGCAGCGCCTCGTGCACGCCCGGCAGGTCCTCGCCGGCAAAGCCGCCGCGCACCGCGCGGTAGGTGCCCATGCCGAGGAACAGCGCGTCGTACTCTGCCAGCAGCTGCTCGAAGGTGAGGTCGGTGCCGATCTCGACTCCCAGACGGAAGCTCACCCCCATGCCCTCCATGATCTCGCGGCGCTTCTCCAGCACTTCCTTCTCGAGCTTGAAGGGCGGAATGCCGAAGGTGAGCAGTCCGCCGATACGCTCGTGGCGATCGAACACGACCGGAGCCACGCCGTTGCGCACCAGAATGTCGGCGCAGGCGAGTCCGGCCGGACCTGCGCCGATGACGGCGACGCGCTTGCCGCTCACCTGCACATTGGACATGTCCGGACGCCAGCCGGCCTTGAGCGCCTCGTCGGTGATGTATTTCTCGATCGCGCCGATGGTGACGGCGCCGAGTCCGTCATTGAGCGTGCAGGCGCCCTCACACAGGCGGTCCTGTGGGCAGATGCGGCCGCAGACCTCGGGGAGCGAGTTGGTCTTGTGCGAAAGCTCCGCGGCCTCGAACAGATTGCCCTCCTCGATCAGCTTCAGCCAGTTGGGAATGTAGTTGTGCACCGGACATTTCCATTCGCAGAACGGGTTGCCGCAGGCGAGGCAGCGTCCCGCCTGCTGCGCGGCGGCGTCCGCCTCATAGGGCGCGTAGATCTCGCGGAAGTTGGCGAGGCGCGCCTCCACCGCGCTCTTGGCCGGATCGGCGCGCGGGATGTCCAGGAACTGCAGGTTCTTGTCGGCCATGACGTTGCGCGCGGCTTTCCTCTACGCCGCGCGCCGCAGGTTATCGATGAGCGAATCGA
>DATMRG010000035.1:0-3786 GCA_035566495.1 Steroidobacteraceae bacterium
CGAGTTCGCCAACATTCTGAAGAACGGCGTCGATCAGGTGAACCAGCAGCAGCAGCGCGCCGGGCAGCTGGCGGATGCCTTCGAGCGCGGCACCCCGGGAGTCGAGCTGCCGCAGGTGATGCTCGAGATGCAAAAGGCCAGCGTCTCCTTCCGCGCCCTCAACGAAGTTCGCAACCGCCTGATCAGCGCGTATCAGGAAATCATGAACATGTCTCTATGAGCAGCCTGAACTTAAAGCCATTGCCCGCCCCTCGCGCGAATCCGGTGAGCCGCCATGGCCGCTGAAGCGAGCACGGTCGTACCCGCCCGCTCCGGCGGACTTCCGGGGGGCCTCAGGCCACTCCTGCTCCTCGTCGGCGTCGCGGCCGCGGTCGCGGCCGGCCTCAGCATCGCGCTCTGGTGGCGCGGGCCGAGCTACAGCCTCCTCTACGCCAACCTCGGCGCCGAGGATCAAGCGCAGATCGCCCAGGCGCTCGATGCAGCGCAGATCCCCTACCGGCTGCAGCCGGGCTCGAACGCCATCGAGGTGGCGACCGACCGGATGACGGATGCGCGCCTGAAGCTCGCCGGCCAGGGCCTGCCCGAGGGCGGCGGCGGCTTCGCCGCACTCGACAAGGATCCCGGCTTCGGCGTCAGCCAGTTCGTCGAGAATGCCCGCTATCAGCACGCGCTCGAGACCGAGCTGGCACGCACTATCGCGAGCCTGCGGCCCGTGGAAGCCGCGCGGGTGCATCTCGCGGTGCCGCGCCAGTCGGCGTTCGTGCGCGAGCATCATGGCGCGAGCGCCTCGGTCTTCGTACAGCTCAAAGCCGGCCGCCGCCTCGCGCAGGAGCAGGTGCAGGCCATCATCAATCTGGTCGCCTCGAGCATCCCCGAGCTCGAGCCCGCCCAGGTGACGGTCGTCGATCAGCAGGGGCGGCTCCTCTCGACCCCCGACGGTCACGACGAGTTCTCGCTCCGCGAGCAGCAGTTCGACATGGCACACCGGCTCGAGGACGATTATCGCCAGCGGGTCGAGAGCCTCCTGGCGCCGCTCGTCGGCGCGGGCCGGGTGCGCGCCCAAGTCGTCGCGCAGATGGACATGTCGGTCACCGAGGAGGCGCGCGAGCAGTACCGCCCCGACAGCCAGATCGTGCGCAGCGAGCAGACCTCCGAGCAGACGACGCGTGACGGCGGGGGCTCGCAGGGCGTGCCGGGCGCGCTCAGCAACCAGCCACCGCCCGCCGGAGTCGCCAGCGCGCCGCCCGTCGCGAGTGCCGCGGCCACGGCGCAGGCCAACGCCGCGAACGGCGCCAAGCCCGCCGCTCCCGCCGGCGCGAATGCAGCCGCGCCCGCGGCCGGCACCGCCGGTGCGGTCAGCGCGCCGACGGCCGACAGCAGCTCGAAGGAGACCACCCGCAACTACGAGATCGACCGGACGCTCGCCTACACGCGCCAGCCCGCCGGGAAGTTGAAGCGCCTGACGGTCGCGGTGCTGATCGACGATGCGCATACCACCGACAAGGACGGCAAGACCCGAGCGGTGGCGCTCAGCGCCGAGCAGCTCGATCACGTGACCCAGCTCGTCAAGGATGCGGTGGGCTTCGATGAGGCGCGGGGCGATGTCGTCAACGTCGTCAACTCCTCCTTCACCGAGGAGCCGGCCGCCCCCGAGGGCGGCGATCTCGAGAAGCCCGCCCTGTGGGAGAAGCCGTGGTTTTTCGAGGGGCTGAAGATTGTCCTCGGCGCCGTCATGCTGATCGTACTGGTGCTGACGGTGCTCAGGCCCCTGGTGCGGAGCCTCTTGTCGTCGGCGCGCCTGCCGCGCATCGCCGCCGCGGAGGAGGAGGCGCCGGTGATCGCCGGTCCCGCGCCGGCGCAGGCGAACGCGCTGGCGCACGAGCAGCAGCTCGCGCAGGCGCGCACGCTCGTAAGCCAGGATCCGAAGCGCGTCGCGCAAGTGGTGCGCGAGTGGGTGGACCAGGATGCCTGAGCGCGAGCCCAACCGGAACGGTACCGAGCGCGCCGCGATCCTGCTCCTCACGCTCGGGGAGTCGGAGGCCGCGGCGATCCTCAGGCACATGAGTGCCAAGGAGGTGCAGCGCGTCGGCGGTGCCATGGCCAAGATGAAGAACGTCTCGCGCACCGAAGTCGAGAAGGTGGTGTCCGAATTCACCACCAACGTCGAGGCGCAGACGTCCGTCGGCGTCGGCGCCGATGAGTTCCTGCGCAAGGCGCTGGTCAACGCGCTCGGCGAGGACAAGGCCGCCGCCATTATCGACCGCATCAGCATCGGCCGCTCGACCAAGGGACTCGAAGCCTTGAAGTGGCTCGACGCCCGCGCGGTCTGCGAGCTGATCCGGCTCGAGCATCCGCAGATGATCGCCATCGTGCTCGCCTATCTCGAGTCCGATCACGCCGCCGAGGTGCTGCAGCTGCTGCCGAGCGGCATGCGCTCCGAGGTCGTGGTGCGCATCGCCTCGCTCGATGGCGTGCAGCCGAGCGCGCTCACCGAGCTCGATGACATCATCGAGAAGCAGTTCTCCGGGAATGGCACCGCCAAGACCTCGGTGCTCGGCGGGCCCAAGGCCGCCGCCAACATCATGAACGCCCTCGAGCCGAGCCACGAGAGCGCCATCATGGAGCAGATCACCAAGTCCGACGAGGCGCTCGCCCAGCTCATCGAGGACCTCGTCTTCACCTTCGACGACCTCGAGGGTCTCGACGACCGCAGCATGCAGGAGCTGTTGCGTCAGGTACCGGGCGACGGCCTGCTGCTCGCGCTCAAGGGCGCCGACGACCCCCTCAAGGACAAGATCTTCAAGAACATGTCGCAGCGCGCCGCCGAGATGCTCAAGGACGATCTCGAGTCCAAGGGCCCGGTGCGGGTGGCGGACGTCGAGGCGGCGCAGAAGACCATTCTGCAGACCGCGCGCAAGCTCGCGGCCGCGGGCACGATTGCGCTCGGCGGCAAGGGCGATCAGTACGTCTAGCGCTCGCGCGTCACGTCCATCGACTCAGCGAGCGCAGAGAGGCGCGCCGATACCTCACCGAGCGGCAGGGTCTCCGCGGCCGCGCCGATCGCGACCGCTTCCCCGGGCATCCCCCAGACGACGCTCGTTGCCTCATCCTGGGCGATCGTGGGACTGCCGGCCTCGCGCATTTCCTTGAGCCCCACGGCGCCGTCCTTGCCCATGCCGGTGAGGATCACGCCGATTGCGCTGCGGCCGGCCTGCTGCGCCACCGAGCGGAACAGTACGTCGACGCTCGGCTTGTGGCGATTGACCGGCGGCCCGTCGTCGAGCCTGCATACGTAGCGCGCGCCGTCGCGCACCACGAGCAGGTGCCGGTCGCCCGGCGCGATGTAGACGTGGCCGGGAAGTATCACCTGCCCGTCCTGCGCCTCGTACACCGTCATCTGGCAGCAGGCGTCCATGCGGCGCGCGAAGGGAGTGCTGAAAGCCTTGGGGATATGCTGGGTGATGACGACGCCCGGCGTATCGGCCGGCAGCTGCACCAACACCTCCTTGATCGCCTCCGTACCACCGGTCGAGGCGCCGATGGCGATGATGCGGTCGGTGGTGCGGAACTGGCGCCGCACCGGGGCCTTGGCGAGCACCGCATCGACTCCGAGGCGGGGCGCGACCCCCGCGGCGCCGTTACCGGCGGCCGGGCCGGTGTAGGGTCGCACGCGCGCCGTGGCCGCGGACTTGATCTTGGCGCGCAGCTCATCGGCGTAGTCGGTGAGCGTCGCGGCGATGTCGATCTTGGGCTTCGGCAGGTAGTCGACCGCGCCGACCGCGAGCG
>DATMRG010000036.1:0-4224 GCA_035566495.1 Steroidobacteraceae bacterium
GTCGGCGTCGTATTGATCGTGGGACCGAGGTTCCAGTTCGCGGCGGTGGTGGTGCCGTTGAGCGTATAGCCGGCGCCGGTGCCCTGGGAGGGAACGGTCTCAGAGACGTCCTGGGTCGGCGTCTTGCCGTGCCCGCTCGTAACGCCGATCTGTCCGAGGAACTTCAGCTGGTCGGTTGCATCGATGTGAATGTCGAGGTTGCCGAAGTTGGTGTCGGAACCCTCGCCAGGGCGTGAGATCTGGTCGTAGACGCTGTAGTTGACTCCCGCCTGGGGCGCGAAGGTCGCGCTGGTCAGCGTGCCGTTCCGCACCACGAAGCCGGGGTTCGGCGCTTCGCCGGCGCCGCCGTTGATGATGCTGCTGCCCCAGAAGAGATAATTGTCGTTGACGTTGGTTGCCTCGAGTTTCGCGAGGAATCCCGAGGCATCGATCAGTACCTTGTCGTTCGCCTGCCATTCGACGTTGAGCAGGCCGCCGCTCCTCTTGCGCTCCTGCTGGAAGAACGCCGAGCCGATCAGCACCGGATAGGCGACGTTGGCAAGAGTCGGATTGGCCACCGCCATGGGCGAGGTGGGGCTGATGGTGCTGTAGCCGAGCAGCTCCTGGCCCTGGCGCTGCTCGTGGCGCTGCTCGTAGAACACCTGCAGCAGCACGCCGAAATTGTGTGCGTCGTTGATCCAGTTGCCGAGGACGTTGAACTGCGGGTCGGTCTTGGCGGGCAGGTCCGCGTACACGGCGCCCGCGGCGACCTCGAGCGTCTGCGACTTCTGGAAGTCGAGCGGCTTGCGCGTGATGATGTCGACGTTGCCGGCGACGCCGCCCTCGAGGAAATCGGCCTCGGAGCTCTTGTTGACGCGCACTTCCTTGACCAGCTCGGAGGGCAGGAGCGTGTAGCTCACACTGCGGCCGACGGTGCCGGTCTGATCGAGCACGAACCAGTCGCCGGAGGCGACCATGTGGCCGTCGATCGTGGTCTGCGTGAGGCTCGGGTTGGTGCCGCGCAGGCTGACGCGGTCGGCCTCGTCGAAGCCGCCCTCGTTGGCGCCTGAGGAGCTGATATTGACACCGGGCAGGCGCTGCAGCGCGTCCGCGATGTTCTTGTCCGGCATCTTGCCGATGTCCTCGGCCGTTATCACTTCGGTGACGGTGGTCGCGGCGCGTTTCTGCGCGATCGACTGCTCCAGCGAATAACGGATGCCCGTGACGACGACTTCCTGCAAGTCGCCTGGCTTCGCGGCCTGCTCGGCGCCCGCGGCCTGCGCCGGGAGCGCGCCATCGCTCGGTGGCTGCACCACCTGCTGCGCCTGCAGCGCCGCGCTGCCCAAGGCCATGGCGACTGCCGTTCCGATCAAGGTCGACCGTGCGATTCTCATGATTTACCCACCCCGAATGTTTGTCGTTTGCCTGTGCACGTAAAGAGAGTCTGTTGCATCCCCGCGAGACCTCCGGAAACGCGCGTGCCGAGCGCCCCATGAGTGGTCCTTATAGCCGGACCAGTTACATGCCAATATAGTACCAATATGCAAGAAACGCTATACCCTTGCATACCAGATGTACGCCATTTCATTTTTACAAGTTAAAACAGAATGTTACTCGTGCCAATGTATTCTGCTAGCAACAGACTGGTACTGTAGTGGTAGCATGATGTCTCCTGCGGCCTCGGCCGGAGAAGTACCTTGACGCTGCTGTCACAGACGGTGGGCAAACTAGACGACAAGAGCAGCCTGCCGCTCTACCAACAACTTCAGCGCGCGCTGCGCCAGGCGATCGAGACGCGCGTGTTAGGTCCTGACGATGCCCTGCCGCCCGAGCGCGAGCTTGCCGAGGATTTCGCGGTCTCGCGCATCACCGTGCGCAAGGCCATCGAAGGCCTGGTCGGCGAGGGAATGCTGGTTCGCCGTCAGGGCTCGGGCACTTTCGTACTGGCGCGCGTCGAGAAGAATTTCTCGAAGCTCACCTCGTTCTCCGAAGACATGCGCGCGCGCGGGCGCAACCCGCGCAGCGTCTGGCTGCGCAAGGCGGCCGGCACCGTGACGCCGGAAGAGGCGCTGACGCTGCGCGCCAGCCCGGGCACGCCGGTGTACCGCTTTCACCGCATCCGCTTCGCGGACGATGCGCCGATGTCCCTCGAGTACGCGACCATCCTCGCCTCCTGCCTGCCCTCGCTCGAGTCGGTCGAGTCCTCTCTCTATGCGGCGCTCGAGCGTGCCGGCAACCGGCCGGTGCGCGCGCTGCAGCGGCTGCGCGCGGTGCTGTTCACCGCCGAGCAGGCCGAGCTGCTGCAGGCCAAGGAAAGGGACGCCGGTCTCCTGGTCGAGCGTCTCGGCTTCCTGCAGGACGGGCGCGCTGCCGAGTTCACGCAGTCCTTCTATCGTGGCGACATCTACGACTTCGTCGCTGAGCTCAGCATCGCCACGTGACCAACGACCCCGCGAGCACCCGCATGTACGGCGAGGCGGCGCAGGCCCCCGCCGTGGTGCGCGCGCAGCTCGCGGCCAACGCCGAGCGCGTCGCGCGCCTCGCCGAGCGGCTGCGCCAGTCGCCGCCGCGCGCCGTGGTCACCTGTGCGCGCGGCAGCTCCGATAACGCCGCCACCTTCGCCCGCTACCTGATCGAGACGCGCCTCGGAGTGCTCACCTCCTCGGCCTCCCCGTCGGTGAGCTCGGTGTACGACGTGGCGCCCGATCTCGCCGGCACGGTGATGCTGGCGATCTCGCAGTCGGGCGCCAGCCCCGATCTCCTCAGCACCGTGAGCCGTGCGCGCTCGGGCGGCGCGCGCATCGTGGTCATGGTGAACGCCGAGAGCTCGCCGCTCGCGCAGCTCGCCGACGAGCTGATTCCGCTCGGCGCCGGTCCCGAGCTGAGCGTCGCCGCCACCAAGTCCTACATCGCCTCGCTCGCCGCGATCGTGCAGCTGATCGCCGCCTGGGCGCGCGACGAGGAGCTCGTCGCGGCCCTCGCGCAGGCGCCGGCCGCGCTCGAGCGGGCCTTCGCGCTCGACTGGAGTGCCGCCGTCACGAGCCTGACGGCGGCGACCAACCTGTACGTGATCGGCCGCGGCCTCGGACTCGGGATCGCGCAGGAGGCGGCGCTCAAATTCAAGGAGACCTGCGCCCTGCATGCCGAGGCGCTGTCCGCCGCGGAGCTACGTCACGGGCCGATGGCGCTGGTGCGCGCGCACTTTCCGCTGCTGATCTTCACCCAGGACGACGAGAGCCGCGCCGGCGTGGTGCAGCTCGCCGGCGAGCTGGCCGCGCGCGGCGCCGCGGTGCTGATCGCCGGCGCCGCCGTACCGCAGGCCACCCTGCTGCCGAGCGAGCCCGCGCACCCGGTGATCGAGCCGCTGTTGTTCGCGCAGAGCTTCTACCGCATGGCGAACGCGCTGTCGCTGGCGCGCGGCCGCGACCCCGACCGCCCGCCGCACCTTTCCAAGGTGACCGAGACCCTCTGATGAGCGTGGCACTCGTCAACGGGCGGATGCTGCTCGGCGCCGGGCGCGACGGCGACGGCCTGACCGAGGGCCGCGCGGTGCTGATCGACGACGGCCGCATCAGCGACATCGTTGCCGCCTCCGACCGGCGCGCGCGGCGCGCGCAGCGCCACGACCTCGAAGGCGCCCTGCTCCTGCCCGGATTTCTCGACGCGCAGGTGAACGGCGGCGGCGGCGTGCTCTTCAACGACTCGCCTAGCGTCGAGACGATCCGCGCCATCGGCAGTGCCCACCGCCGCTTCGGCACCACCGGCTTCCTGCCGACACTCATCAGCGACGATCTCGAGGTGGTCGCGCGCGCCATCGCCGCGGTACGCAGCGCCATCGACAGCGGCGTGCCGGGAGTGCTGGGCATCCACATCGAAGGACCGTTCCTCAACGTCGAGCGCAAGGGCGTGCACGATCCCGCCAAGCTGCGCGAGCTCGACATGAGCGCCGTCGGGCTCCTCACCTCGTTGCGTGCCGGCAAGACGCTGGTAACGCTCGCGCCCGAGATGACGACTCCCGAGATCATCCAGGGGCTGGTGGCGGCCGGGGTCGTGGTGTCCGCCGGTCACACCAACGCGACCTATGCGCAGATCGCGACGGCGCTGCGCCACGGACTCACCGGCTTCACACACCTCTTCAATGCCATGTCGCAGCTGACGGGCCGCGAGCCAGGCACGGTGGGAGCGGCGCTCGACGATGCCGCGAGCTGGTGCGGCATCATCGTCGACGGACTGCACACGAGTCCG
>DATMRG010000037.1:0-5592 GCA_035566495.1 Steroidobacteraceae bacterium
CGACGCGCGCGGCCTGCGGGGGAGCGCGGCGTGGATCTCCGCCTCCACGATGCGCGTGAGACGCGGCTGCTGCGTGGGCGCGGCCATGAGCTCCAGATCGTCGAAGAACACCGTGCCGGAGCACTCCGGACCCTCGCCGAGGAACAGCCCGGTCTTCAGGCCCACGAACGTCACCGTCGCCTCGGCACGGATCGCCGCTCCCCGCAGCGCTCCGGTGTCAGAGTCGAGTCCCGAGGGCACATCGAGCGCGAACACCGGCCGCCCGCAAGTGTTGATCGCGCGGATCGCCGCGGCGTACTCCGGCCGCACCTCACCGTGCAGCCCCGTGCCGAGGAGCGCATCGACCACGACCTCGCCCTCACCAAGGAGCGGGGCCGCGAACGGCAGCGCGCGCACGCCACTCGCGCGGAAGTCGGCAAACGCCTGGCGCGCCGCGCCGCGCAGCTCCTCGGGGTTGCTGGCCGCGAGCGCCGTCACGGTGAGTCCCGCCGCCTGCGCGAAGCGCGCCAGCACGTAGCCGTCGCCGCCGTTGTTGCCGCCGCCGCAGACGATGACGATCCGGTGCGCCACGGGGAAGCGCGAGCGCAGGTGCCTGAGCGCCGCCTCGCCAGCGCGCTTCATCAGGGTATAGGCGGGGATTCCCAGCGCCTCGATCGCGTGCGCGTCGAGGGCGCGCACCTGCGCGCTGGAATACAAGGCGATCGGCAGCGCCATCGGCTCATTATACTGACGAGGGTGATAGTGCCATGAACGGCCCTCCTGCCATCGACCTCGACGCCGCCAAACGCGCCCTCGCGGCCGCGGCGCGCGTCCTCGGCTTCGACGCCCTGGGCGTCGCCGCCATCGACATCCCCGAGGACGAGCGGCACCTCCTCAAGTGGCTCGACGCCGGCTTCCACGGCGAGATGGGCTACATGCGGCGCCACGCGCGCCTGCGCGCCAGCCCGGCCGAGCTGTTGCCCGGCACGGTGCGCATCGTCAGCGTACGCATGGACTACTGGCCGGGCGCGGCACGCGCCGCCCAGGCCGTGCTCGACGACCCCTCGCTCGGCTACATCTCACGCTACGCGCTCGGCCGCGACTATCACAAGGTGTTGCGGCGCTCACTCGCGCGGCTCGCGACGGATCTCGCCGCGCGCATCGGCGGCTTCGGCTACCGCGTCTGCGTCGACAGCGCGCCGGTGCTCGAGAAGGCGCACGCGCGCAACGCCGGCCTCGGCTGGATCGGCAAGCACACCAACCTGATCGCGCGCGATGCCGGCTCGTGGTTCTTCCTCGGCGAGATCCTGACGGACCTGCCGTTGCCCGTCGACGAGCGCGCCAGTGCTCATTGCGGTACCTGCCAGGCGTGCATCCCGGCCTGCCCCACCGCGGCGATCATCGCGCCATACCGGCTCGACGCGCGGCGCTGCATCTCCTACCTCACCATCGAGCACCACAGCGCCATTCCCGAAGAGCTGCGGCCGGCACTCGGCAACCGCATCTACGGCTGCGACGACTGTCAGCTGGTGTGTCCCTGGAACAAGTTCGCGCGCGCAGCGAGCCATCCCGACTTCAAGGTGCGCCACGCGCTCGATGCGAGCTCACTGCCCGAGCTGTTTCGCTGGAGCGCGGACGATTTCGAGCAGCGCATGCGCGGCTCGGCGATCCATCGTCTCGGCTACGAGCGCTGGTCGCGCAACATCGCGGTGGCGCTTGGCAATGCGCCGTCCTCGGCTGCCGTAGTGAGCGCGCTCGCGGCCCGGCGCCTGGACGCTTCGCCCCTGGTGCGCGAGCACGTTGCCTGGGCGCTCGGGCGCCACCGCCCGGCGGCTCCAAGCCTCTAACCGCGCGCCACCTGCACGTTGTCGATGAGCCGCGCTCTCCCCAGGCGCGCGGCCGCGAGCACCACCAGCGCCCGCGTCCCCGGCCCAGGCACCCCGAGGTCGTCGGCGCGGCGGACGGAGAAGTAGTCGGGCCTCAGGCCCGCGGCCTCGAGCGCCCCGTAGCCGAAGCGCTCGATGCTGGCGAAGTCGGCATCGCCGCCGCGCACCCGGGCCGCCGCCGCCTCGAGCGTCGCATGGATCACCGGCGCCAGCTGGCGCTCGGCCGCCGTCAGGTATTGATTGCGCGAGCTGAGTGCCAGCCCGTCGGTATCGCGCAGGGTCGGCGCGCCCACGATCTCCACCCGCATGCAGAGCTCGGCCACCATGCGGCGGATGACGGTCAGCTGCTGGAAGTCCTTCTCGCCGAAGATCGCGACGTCGGGCTCGACGATGTGAAACAGCTTCGCCACGACTGTGCTGACGCCCTCCATGTGGCCGGGGCGGAACTCGCCCTCGAGGATGCGCGAGAGCCCCGGCACCTCGACCCGGGTGGCGCGCTCGGAGCCGTGCGGATAGATCTCCGCCACGTCCGGCATGAACATGAGGTCGCAGCCGGCGGCGGCGAGCATCTGCTCGTCGTCCCGCGGCGTCCGCGGGTAGTGCGCGAAATCCTCGTTGGGCCCGAACTGCATCGGATTCACGAAGATGCTGGCGACGAAGCGCTCACCGTGGCGGCGCGCGGCCTCGATGAGGCTCACGTGCCCGGCGTGCAGATTCCCCATGGTCGGAACGAATACCACGCGCTGCCCCGCGGACCGCCAGGCGTGCACCCGCTCGCGCACCGCACTGATGGTGGTCACGGTCTCCATGGGCTCGCGCGACAGGCGGCTCCGGCGCCGCGTCAGAAGCAGTGCTCGGGAGCGGGATACTCGCGCTGCTTCACGGCGCGCACGTAGCGCCGCAGTGCATCGAGGTTGTCGCCGGCGCCTTCCATGAAGTTGCGCACGAAGCGCGGCTTGCGCCCCGTCGTGATGTCCAGCATGTCGTAGGTGACGAGGATCTGCCCGTCGGTGTCGGGGCCCGCGCCGATGCCGATCACCGGCACGTGCAACTCGGCTGCGATGGTCTTGCCGAGGGCAGCCGGGATGCACTCGAGGAGCACGATGTCGGCACCGGCGGATTCGAGGCGCCGCGCCTCCTCGAGCAGGCGCGCCGCGGTCTCGCGCTCGCGTCCCTGGACGCGGAAGCCGCCGGTCTTGTGCACCGACTGGGGCTTCAAGCCCACGTGTGCGCAGACAGCGATGTCGTGGCCCGCGAGGAACTCGACGATGTCGGTCTGCTTGCCGCCGCTCTCGAGTTTCACCATCTGTACGCCGCCTTCCTGCATCAGGCGCACCGAGTTCGCGAGCGCGACCTCGCGTGAGGGGTAGCTCATGAACGGCAGGTCGCCGATGAGGAACGGCCGGTGGATGCCGCGCGCCACGCAGGCGCAGTGATAGACCATCTGGTCCATGGTGACGGGCACGGTGGTCGAATGTCCCTGGATCACCATGCCGAGCGAATCGCCCACCAGTACCACGTCGACATCCGCGGCATCCAGCAGCACGGCGAAGCTCGCGTCGTAACAGGTGAGGCTGGCGATCTTTTCGCCGTCCGCCTTCATGCGCGCGAGAGTCGAGAGCGTGACCGGCGGCCGGCTGGCGTCGCGTTGCAGGTGCGTATACATGACCGCTCAGAGTGTACTTAGATGGCGCGGCTGCGCAACGGATTGTAGTAGAGCCGCCCGCGGCTCATCCGTTTGATGGCCGACAGCAGCTCGTCGTAGTCACGTTGGTTGCTGACCGGGTCGATGGAGGCGGCATTGACGATGAGCAGCGGCGCCGCGTCGAACTCGTGGAAGAAGCGCGCGTAGGCCTCGTTGAGCCGCTCGAGATAGCCGCGATCGATGTACTGCTCGTAGGCGACTCCGCGCCGGGCGATGCGCTCGAGCAGCACGTCCACCGGGGCCTGCAGGTACACGACGAGATCGGGCTTGGGCACCTGGATGTCGAGCCGCGCGTACAGCTGCTCGTAGAGCGCGTACTCGGCGTCGTCGAGCGTCACGCGGGCGAACAGCCGGTCCTTCTCGAGCAGGTAATCAGCAACCCGTACCGTGCTAAAGAGGTCCGCCTGCTTGAGCGCCGCCAGTTGTTGCGCCCGCTGCAGCAGGAAGTACAGCTGCGCCGGCAACGCCCCGGCGCGCGGGTTCTTGTAGAAGCGCTCGAGAAACGGGTTGTGCGCGGCCTCCTCCAGCACGCCCTGCGCGGACAGGCTCGTCGCAAGGCGTCGGGCGAGGCTGGTCTTGCCGACGCCGATCGGACCTTCGACCGCGATGAAGCGATGAGTTGTCTCGTTCGCCATGTGTGTAAGCCGCGGCGCCTAGAGGCGCGCCAGACCCTCGGCCGTGACCCGGCCCGCGAGCTCGGCGACGCGTCCGAGCCCGGGGAGGTCGAGATCCGGGGCAATGTCCGCGAGAGGATACAGAACGAAGTTGCGCTCCGGTATCCCGGGATGGGGCAACATCAGCTCGGGCTCGCTGCGCCGTTCGTGCGCGTAGCTGAGGAGATCGAGATCGATCACCCGCGGGCCCCAACGCTGATGCTCCGGCGGGCGTCCGAGCACCGTCTCGAGCGCGCGCAGCTCGGCCAGGAGCGAGCGGGGCTCGAGCTGGGTCAGAAGGCCCGTGACCGCATTGACGAAGTCGGGCTGTGCAATGGGGCCGAGCGGCCGCGACCGGTAGAGCGGCGAGCTCAATTCGAGGCGCGTCCCGGGCAGGTGGGCGAGACGCTCGCAGGCTCGGAGCACCTGGGCCCGCGGATCGTCGAGGTTACTGCCCACTCCGACATAGGCGGGCCGCCACAGCACCATGAGCGGCGGCCTGTCAGGACGAGGTGGCGGCCCTGGCACGCGGCTTACGTCGCCGCCGGCGCCCGCCGCGGCGCGAGGCGGGCGCGCCGCGCGCGCCATCGCCCGAGAGGGTGTCCGCCATACGCTCCCGCTCCTCGGCAGACGCCTCCTGCAGGTGCGTCCACCACGCCGCCATCTCGGGCGGCGCCAGCCCGAACTCGGCTCGCAGCAGCAGCAGGTCGTAGCCGGCGCGGAAACGCGGGTGCTCGAGCACACGCAGCGCACGCCGGCCGCGCGGGTGCTCGAGGCGCGGTTGCAGCGCGAACATCTCGCGAACGCCGAGGGCAAAGCGCTTCGGAATGGCAATGTGCGTCTGCGCCTCGCGGACCGCCTGGTCGCAGGCGTCGAGGATGGTGGCGAGCTCGTGCCAGCGCTCGGGCGGAGTCGCCTCGATGATCGCGGCGATCGGCCCATATAAAAGGAGAGCGAACAGAAAAGTCGGCGTCACCGGCTTGTCGTCGGCGACGCGCCCATCGGTGTTCTCGAGCCCCTTGACGAGCAGCCGCTCGACCAGGCTCCCCGGGTGGCTGACGAAGTAGGAGTCCACGCTCGGCATCAGCGCGGCCAGCAGCCCGCGGCGGCGCAACACCTCGAAGCTGCGCGCCCCGTGCCCGGTGAGGAACAGCTTGAGGGTCTCGTCGAACAGGCGCGCCGGTGGTACGGCCGAGAGGAGCTCGCGCAGGGCGGCGATGGGCCGCGCAGTGTCGGGATCGATCTGGAAGCCGAGCTTGGCCTCGAAACGCGCTGCGCGCAGCATGCGCACCGGGTCCTCGCGATAGCGCGTCTCGGGGTCGCCGATCAGGCGCAGCCGCCGTGCGCCGATATCCTCGACGCCGTCCAC
>DATMRG010000038.1:0-9005 GCA_035566495.1 Steroidobacteraceae bacterium
AAGTCGCCGCGCTCGGCGAGGGCGAAAGTGCCACGGGGACCGGCCAGGAGGTTCGCGCTCAGATATCCGTACACCGAGATCAGGGCGCCGATGGAGATGAGCGCCGCGCCACCCTGCCCCATCATCACCCGCGCCACGTCCGCAAGCGGCCGCTCGCTCCGGGCCGCATCCGGCAACGCGCCGACCACGACGAGCTGCAGCACCGTGTAGAGGAACGCCACGACCAGGAGCGCGACGAACAGCGCGAAGCCGGCATCGTGGCGCGGATCCCTGGCCTCGCCCATCGGAAAGAGCGCCGCCTCATAGCCGCCGTAGGCGAAGATCAGGAGCAGGACGGCCTTGAGCCAGGCGTCGATGCCGCCGGCGGCGGCCGGCGCCAACACCGGGTGGCTGGTCAGATAGGCGAGCCCGACGGCGCACACCAGCACGAGCGGCACCAGCTTCGCGACCACGGATACGTTGCTGACCAGCGTGCCCGCGGCCACACCGCGATAGTTGGTGAGCCCGAGGGTGCCGACGAACAGCGACACCACCACGAAGCGCGGCACCGGATCCCCGGCGCCCGCCCAGAACTCGCCGAGCGAGATGACGAGGAGATTGACGGCGGCGGCGCAGGCCGTGAGCCGGCTGAGCAGCGTCATCCAGCCGACCTGTATGCCGGCGAAGCGCCCGAACGCGCGCCGCACATATAAATAGTGGCCGCCGGTCTCGGTGAACTGCGAAGCGGCTTCGGCGTAGCAGCCGATGATCGCCGCCATCGCCAGCCCGGCGATCAGCACCGCCAGCGGGCTCCATTTGCCGACATATGCCGCCACCGGCGCGGGCAGTCCGAAGATCCCGCTGCCGAGAATGCAGTTCACCGCCAGTGCTACCATGCTCCAGCGGCCGATGGCGCGAACCAGTTGCGGCGCTGTGGCGCCCGATGCCCCCTGCGTCATCGTGCTCTTGTATCACAAGTGTTTGAAGTCAGGAGCCCGCGGTGCGCTACTCGTACGCGACCCACCTCGAATGCAGCGCCACGGGTCAGCGTCACGACATCGGCCGGCTACAGGGACTGTCGGCCGCCGGCAAGCCGCTGCTGGCGCGCTACGACCTCGCGGCGCTGCGCGCCGCGCTGACGCGCGCCGACATCGAGCAGCGCGCGCCGGGCCTGTGGCGCTGGCGCGAGCTGCTGCCGGTCGCGAGCCCCGCCGATGCCGTCAGCCTCGGTGAGGTCGAGACTCCGCTCGTCGAGCTCAGGAACAGCGAGCGGCCCGCGGGCTTCGTGCCGCCGACGGTCAAGGACGAGGGACGCCTGCCGACCGGCTCGTTCAAGGCCCGTGGCCTGTGTCTCGCCGTCTCGATGGCGCAGTCGTTCGGGGTCCGCCGCGTCGCGATTCCGACCAATGGCAACGCCGGTGCGGCGATGGCGGCCTACGCCGCGCGCGCCGGGATCGAGGCGTTCTGCTTCTGCCCCGACGACACTCCGGAAATCAACCTGAGCGAGATCGCGCTCCAGGGCGCGACCGTGTGGCGCGTCAACGGCCTCATCAACGACTGCGCGCGGCTCGTTGGCCTCGGCAAGGAGCGCTTCGGCTGGTTCGACATGTCGACGCTGAAGGAGCCCTATCGGATCGAGGGCAAGAAGACCATGGGGCTCGAGCTCGCAGTGCAGATGCAATGGCGGCTGCCGGATGTCGTCTTCTATCCGACGGGCGGCGGCACCGGCCTCATCGGCATGTGGAAGGGATGGCAGGAGCTCGCCGCGCTCGGCTGGATCGAGGGCCCGCTGCCGCGCCTGGTTGCGGTGCAGTCCACCGGCTGCGCGCCGATCGTGCGGGCGTTCGAGGCGGGAGCCGAAAGCGCCACGCCCTGGGAGAATGCCCACACTGTCGCCGCGGGGATCCGCGTCCCGGCGGCGATCGGTGACTTCCTCATCCTGCGGGCGCTGCGCGAGACGAGGGGGTTCGCCATCGCGGTGGCGGACACCGACATCGAGCGCGCACGGCGCGAAGTGGCGGCGCAGGATGGATTGCTGCTCAGTCCCGAGGGTGCCGCGACCTACGCGGCCTATCTCGCCGCGGCGCGCGCGGGCAGAATCGCCGCGCGCGACCGCGTCGTGCTCTTCAACTGCGCGAGCGGCCTCAAGTACCCGATGCCGCCCGTGACCGCCCACATGGACGTCGGCCGGCCCTTCGCGGACGGCCCGATGCCGCAACCGCTTGCGTCCGCCTGAATCCGCTCAGGGCGACCAGCTCCAATCGGCGGCGCTCTGGCGGCAGCCGCCTCCGCCTTGCCCGGTCCAGGCCCGCCCCCTGACCGCACGCCCGCTGGCTGCGCCGGTGGCGACCTCGTGGCGCAGCGCGCGCACCCCGTTCACCCAGACATCGCCGACGCCGGTCGCCAGCTGCTGCGGGACCTTATAAGTAGAGTGATCCTCGACCTTGGCCGGATCGAACACCACGACGTCGGCGAAGTATCCCTGCTTGAGGAGACCGCGCTCGCCGATCGAGAGCACCGCGGCCGGCAGTGCCGCGAGCTTGTGAGTCGCCTGCGGCAGCGTCAGGACCTTGTCCTCGCGCACGTAGTGCGCCAGCACGCGCGCGAAGTTCCCATAGGTGCGCGGATGGCGGCTCGACTTGAGGAACACGCCCTCGGGTGCCGGCGCATCCGCGTCCGAATCGAAGCTGACCCATGGCAGCGCCACCTGGCGGCGGACGTTGCTCTCCGACATGAGGAAATACGCGACCTCGACACGCGAGCCGTCCGCGATGACGAGATCGATGGCGGCATCCTGGGGGCTCACCCCGCGCGCCTTGGCGACCGCCGCCAGCGTCTTACCGGTGAGGGGCTTCAAGGATGGGTTCTTGAAGCCGAGGAGCAGCGTGCCCTCGGCCCCGGCGGCGCCGAGGAGGTTCTCCCAGACGGGCGCCGGATCGCGCATCTCCGCCAGCACGCGCTTGCGGATGTCCGGCTCCCTGAGCCGCGCGATCCACGCCTCGAGTCCTCCATCCTGCACCCAGGTCGGCATCGCGGCATCGAGCCCGGTGGCGCCGGCCGTGTAGACGTACATGTCGGCGGTGATGCGCACGCCCGAGGCGCGAGCCGTGTCGACCGCCTTGATGAGCGCGTCGAGCTTGCCCCAGTTGCGCCGGCCGGCCTCCTTCAGGTGATAGATCTCGGCGGGCGCGCCCGAGGCACGCGCGATGTCGACCGTCTCCTGCACCCCTTCGAGCAGCCGATCGCCTTCGCTGCGCATGTGGACGCTGTAGATGCCGCCGCAGCGCGCCGACTCCTGCGCCAGCGCGATGAGCTCGGGCGTCCTGGCGTAGCTATTGGGAGCATAGATGAGCGCGGTGGTGATCCCGACCGCGCCCTGCTCCATGGCCTCGCGCACCAGGGTGCGCATCTCACCGAGCTGCTCCGCCGTCGGTTGCACGTCGCGCTCGCCGAGCACGTGGGTGCGCACCGTGCCGGCGCCCACGTAGGAGGCCACGTTGGGCGCAATGCCGCGCTTCTCGAGCTTGGTGAGATATTCGCCGAGCGTCGTCCAGTCGATGTCATACTTGATGTCGCCCTGGCGCTGCTTGCCGAGGCGCTTCATCTCCGCCGACAAGGGACCCATCGAGTCCTCGCCCAGCACCTCGAGCGTGACCCCCTGGCGCAGGTCGCTCAGCGCGCGCCCGTCGATGAGGAGCGATTCCTCCGGGTGCGCCAGCATGTTGATGAACCCCGGCGCAACCGCCTTGCCGCGCGCCGGAAATTCCTCGGCACTGCGGCCGGGCGCGTGCGGCCCGACATAGACGATGCGGTCGCCGTGGATGGCGACATCGCCCGTGAACGGCGCGCCTCCCGATCCGTCATAGATCGCGCCGCCGCGGATGACGACGTCGTAGGCCGGCGGCTGCCCCGGGGGCGAAGGTGCCGCCGCCGGCAGCGCGGACGCGCCGCCGAGCACCAACACCAGCACCGCTGGAGCCCGGACTCTCACGAGTGCTGCTCCACGGGTTGCGCCTCGCTGCGCCAGGCACGGCGCTCGTCGCGCGCGGGCGCGAAGGGCCTCGGGTCGATCGCGGCCGGGTCGCCCGCCATCAGTTGCGCCAGGAGTGAGCCCGAGCCGGCAGCCTGCGTCCAGCCGAGATGCCCGTGCCCGGTGTTGACGTAGAGTCCCGCGACGCGCGTCGCGCCGATGTACGGCCGGCCGTCCGCCGACATCGGGCGCAAGCCGCACCAGGGCCGCGCCGCCGAGCGGTCGACCCGGCGCGCCAGGCTGGGACTCAGGGCCGCGAGCAGCCGCCACAGCGCCTCGATGCGCCCCGGGCGCAGAGTCAGGTCCCAGCCGCTGAACTCGGCGGTGCCCGCGAGACGCAGCGTCGTGCCGAGCGGCGTCATCACCGCGTGCAACGAATCGTCCGCCAGAGCGTGCAGCGGGCCCTCGCTCGGATCGATCGGGATCGAGAGCGAATAGCCCTTGACCGGCTGCACCTCCACCCGCACTCCGCAGGCCGCCAACAACGCCGTCGACCAGGGCCCGGCCGCGATCACTACCTGCGAGCCCGGCAGCAGGCCCGCTTCGGTCTCGACTCCCACGACGCGGCCGGCCGCCACGCGCACCGCGCGTACCGGCGTGTTGAGGCCGACGGCGACGCCGCGTGCCTCCAGCCGCGTGCACAGCGCCCGGCAGAAGAGCTGCGCATCGCCGCTCTCGTCCGCGGGAAAGTGGATGCCGCCGACCAGATCACCCCGGACCTCGGCGAGCAGCGGCTCGAGCCGTGCGACGCCGGCCGGGTCGAGCGGCTCGCCCAGCAGCCCGAGAGGCGCGAGCGCGCGCAGCTCGGCGACCGCCTGTTGGAAGGACCGCGGATCGCGGTACACCTCGAGCGTGCCGCGCGTGCCCAGGGCGTACTCGAGGTCGAGCGCCGCACGCCACGCGCGCAGCCGCTCGACACTGTAGTGGCACAGGCGATAGTTGGCGCGCATCGAGGCGTCATAGGAGCGCGGCGCGGAGTTGGCCAGGAACCGCAGACCCCAGCCGATATAACTCGGGATGGCCCAGGGACGCAGCAGCATCGGGGCGTCCTCGCGCCCGAGCCAGCGCAGCAGTTGCCAATGAACGCCCGGCGCGTTCCACGGATCGGGCATCGAGGGCGTCAGGATCCCGCCGTTGGCGTAGCTGGTCTCGAGCGCCACGTCCTCACGCCGCTCGAGCACCCGTACCGCGTAGCCGGCCTCGGCCAGCGCATAGGCGCTGGCCAGGCCCGCCAGCCCGCCGCCAACCACGATGACGTCACCGCGACTCACGGAGCTGACCTACTCGATGGCGCTGGCCGACCGGGCGCGCTCGCGCAGCACGAACTTCTGGATCTTGCCGGTCGCGGTCTTGGGGATTTCCTCGAAGCGCACCTCGCGCGGCACCTTGTAGTGCGCGAGCAGCTCGCGGCAATGCGCGATCAGCTCCGCCGCGGCCGCGGTGGCGCCGCTCTTGAGCTCGACGTAGGCGAGCGGCGACTCACCCCACTTGGGATCCGGCCGCGCCACCACCGCGCACACCATGACGGCGGGATGCCGGTAGAGCGCATCCTCGACCTCGAGCGAGCTGATGTTCTCGCCGCCCGAGATGATGACGTCCTTGCTGCGGTCGCGGATCTTCACGTAGCCGTCCGGCTCCAGTACGCCGAGATCGCCGCTGTGAAACCAGCCGCCAGCGAACGCCTGCGCGGTGGCCTGCGGGTTTTTGAGATAGCCCTTCATGACGATGTTGCCGCGGAACATGACCTCGCCGAGGGCCTGCCCGTCGGCCGGCACCGCGTCGAGGGTCTCGGGCTCGAGCACCGTCATGCCCTCCTGCAACACGTAACGCACGCCCTGGCGGCCATTCAGCCGCGCCTGCTCGGCGACGCTCGCGCCGGCCCAGGCGCCGCGCTTGGCCGCGACCGCCGCCGGCCCGTAAGTCTCGGTGAGCCCATAGACGTGGGTCAGGTCGAAGCCGATGCGCTGCATGCCCTCGATCATCGCCACCGGCGGGGCCGCTCCCGCCACCAGGGCGCGCACCCGCTGCGAGATACCCTCACGCCAGGCGGGATCGGCATTGATCAGCATGTTGTGGACGATCGGTGCGCCGCAGTAGTGATCGACGCCGTGCCGGCGTATCGCCTCGAGAACCGCCTGCGCCTCGACCCTGCGCAGGCACACCTGCGTGCCGCCGAGCATCGCCACCGTCCAGGGGAAACACCAGCCGTTGCAGTGAAACAGCGGCAGCGTCCAGAGGTAGCGCGGAAACTGCGGCATGCCCCAGCAGAGCGCGTTCGACACGGCGTTGAGGTAGGCGCCGCGGTGGTGCGTCACCACCCCTTTGGGGTTGCCGGTGGTGCCGGAGGTATAGGAAACCGCGATCGCGTCCCACTCGTCCGCCGGCCCTTCGAGGCATGCGAGCGGGGCGTGCGCGGCGAGCAGCGCCTCGTACTCGAGCGTGCCGAGACGCTCCCCCGGCCCGGAATACTCCGAGTCGCATACGTCGATCACCATCGGGGTGCGGCCGTGCTCGGTCCGCAGGACGTGCAGCGCGCGCGCCACGACCGGAGCGAACTCGCGGTCGGTGATGAGTACCGCCGTCTCGCAGTGCTGCATCTGCCAGGCGAGCAGCGCCGCGTCGAGGCGGGTGTTGAGCGCGTGGATGACCGCATCGAGCGCCGGCACCGCGTAGTGCGCCTCGATCATCTCCGGCGTGTTGCCGAGCATGGCGCTCACCGTGGTGCCGCGTCCGACGCCCAGCGCCCGCAGCGCCGCCGCGAGCCTGGCGCTGCGCTCATGCGTCTCGCGCCAGCTGTAGCGCCGGCCGCCGTGCACTACGGCCGGCAGGTCGCCATAAACCTCGGCACTGCGCTCGACAAAGCTCACCGGCGACAGCGCCACGTAGTTGGCCGGGTTCTTGTCGAGTCCGTCGTCGTAGATGCCCATGGCGGCCTCAGCTGCCCAGCGCGCCATCGTCGAACTTGACGGCAGCGTGTGAGCCGTCGCAGAAGGGCTTGTTCTTCGAGGCGCCGCAGCGGCACAGGGTGACGCGGTTGCGTACCTCGTAGGCAAAGCCATCGGCGGCGATCACCGCCAGCCCGCCGCGCAGCCACAGTGGTCCGCTCGCGCCCTCGGCAGGATCCTCGATCACGCCGATCGACAGCGGCAGGTGATGCTCGATCGGCTTGCCCGTGGCCCGATCCCAGGCGACCAGGCGACCCGATGGGCAGTTGTTCACCTGCCGCACGAACGTCGCCCGCACCTCGGCCTGATCGGTGCGCTCGACCTGGTTCCACACCTGCCCGTGCGGGTCGCAGAAGCGCGCGAAGGCGCACAGGGACTCGGCATCGGCGAGGGCGAGCGCCGGTCCCTCGATCAGCTGCGCCTGCTCGCGATAGGGCTGGCGGCTCGCGGTCTCGGTACCGTCGAACCCGATCTTCTTGTGAGTGCCGTCGCAGAAGGGCTTGCTCTGCGAGTGACCGCAGCGGCACAGCGCATAATTTTCCTGTGGCGGGAATGGGTGGCTCTCGCGCCACTCCTCCGAGCCGCCTTCCTGGTCGGCGACGATCGTCTGCCGTGCCAGGGGCACGGCGCCGCTCACCAGATACGGCCCGTTCTTGGTGACCACCACCCGTGGCTCGCCCTTGGACTTGGTCATGATCGGCTCCCGCGACCCATTGTTGTTGAATCGCCCGCGGTGCGAAGCCCCTAGACTGAACCAAGCGCGTGCGCGCCACAAGAGTATGGCCCGGGCGCTGGGCGCCGGCGAATAATGCGCGGCGGCACCTGCGCCATGGCGGCGCAAGCGGAGCAGATCATGGCCAAAAAGACCCACGCGACGGCGCCCATACCGAAGATCGGCAGGCACCACTACGAGCGCGAGCTGCGCCGGCTGCAGATCGAGCTGGTGAAGCTCCACCGCCACGTCATCGCCCGCGGACGCAAGGTGCTGGTGATCTTCGAGGGCCGCGACTCCGCCGGCAAGGACGGCACCATCAAGCGCATCGCCGAGCACCTGAGCCCGCGCGAGGTGCGGGTGGTGGCGCCTGGCAAGCCTAGCGACCGCGAGGAGACCGAGTGGTACTTCCAGCGCTTCACCGGGAGTCTGCCGGCGGCGCAGGAGATCGTGCTATTCAACCGCAGCTGGTACAACCGCGCCGGCGTCGAGTACGTCATGAGGTTCTGCACGCGCGCCGAGCACGAGGCCTTCCTCGAGGCGGCTCCGGGCTTCGAGCGGATGCTGGTGCGCTCGGGCATCCACCTCCTCAAGTACTACCTCGACATCAGCCGCACTGAGCAGGGACGGCGGCTGCGCGAGCGGCGCCGCGATCCGCTCAAGCAGTGGAAGCTCAGCCCGGTGGACGAGGCGGCGCAGCAGCACTGGGGTGACTACAGCCGCGCCCGTGATCAGATGTTTCTGCGCACCCACACGCGCGATGCGCCGTGGATGGTGGTGCGCGCCAACGACAAGCGCCAGGCACGGCTCAACGTCATTCGCGACATATTGGCGCGGGTCCCGGCGCCCGACGTCAAGCGCAAGCTCGCGCGTCCGGATGCGCGCGTGGTGTGTGAGTTCAGCGAGTCACTGTTCGGCTCGGGGTTCGTGGCACGCTGATGTTGTAAAAGCGCCCGCGGCGTGTGTACCTTTGGTTACAATGCCGCACCCGCATGCACGAGCCACGCGCCGCTACGCCACCCTTTGCCGTCCAGGCGCTCATGTACGTCGGCCTGGCATTCGTCATGCTGGGGAATTATTACGGCTATGACTCGATCGCGCCGGTCGCCGAGCAGCTGTCGCGCGAGCTGCACTTCAGTGACACCCAGATCGGCACCCTGAACGCGATCTACAGCCTTCCCAACATCCTGCTGGTCGTCGTGGGCGGCGTGCTGGTGGACCGCTTCACCGCGCGCCGCATGGTGTTAGGCACCACCGCGCTGTGCCTGGTGGGCGCGGTGGTCACCGCCCTCGGCGCGCAGTTTCCGCTGATGGCCGCCGGACGCCTGTTGTTCGGCAT
>DATMRG010000039.1:0-4289 GCA_035566495.1 Steroidobacteraceae bacterium
GCCGCACTTCGAGCTCGCCCGCGGGCGTGCTGGGCGCATTCAAGTGAATGGCCTCGATGTCCTTGCCGATCTGGAAGTTGAAGGGTACCTGCCCCACCGCCGCGGTGATGGACGTAGCGCCCGTCAGATCGCTCGGCGCGAATATCCAGCAGGGATCCATGATATCGACCAGAAACACGGCGCGCGCTCCCTCGAGCGGCGCATCGTCCTCGAGATTCAACACGAGTTTGTTCGAGCAGGTCTTCAGGTCCTGGCTGAAATGGCGCTCGTACGGTCCGACCGTGCGCGGCGGCACGAACACATCCTCGGAGTAGCGGATGCCGGCGGTGCGATAGCGGCCGAACTCGGCGGCGAGCCGCGCCTCGAAGCCCTCCCAGTCGATTCTCGCCGCGGGCGACCAGGCGACCTCGGCGAGCGCCGCCGCGCGCGGCCAGGTCATATACGCCGCCTCGGCCTCGGTGCGCACATGCTCGGTCCAGAGGTTGGCCTGGATGCCGAGCACGTGGCCCTGCTCGTGCGCGAGCGGCCCCGGGAGCGGATCGAAGCGATATACGTCCTCGAGCGTGATCACCGTGCCGCGGCCCGGCGGCTCGGCCGGGGTCGCGCCCTGCCGATTGTCGAGGTACAGCGTCGGCTGTGGCGAGAGCACGGTGTCGTGCCCGCGGGCGGCGGCGGTGATTGCCCCTTCGACGCCGCGCCACGACATCACCGCCGCCTCGGGCGGCACGCCACCGTCCAGGATCTCGTCCCAGCCGATCTGGCGGCGGCCGTGTCTGGCGAGGTACGCGCCGAGGCGCGCGGTAAAGTAGCCCTGCAACGCCTCCTCGTTCGGCAACCCGAGCTCGTGGATGCGGGCCTGGATTCGCGCCGAGGCGCGCCACTGATCCTTCACCGCCTCATCGCCCCCGGTATGAAGGTACTCGCCGGGAAACAGCGCCATTACCTCATCGAGCACGTCCTCGAGGAAGGCGAAGGTCGACTCGTCGACGTTGAAGAGATTCGGATAGACGCCCCAGTCGGAGGGCACGACGGCGGGCGGCTTCTCGAGCACTCCGAGCCGCGGGTAAGCCACGATCGCCGCGGTCGCATGCCCCGGCATGTCGATCTCGGGAACGATCGTGATGTGGCGCGCCGCCGCGTGCGCCACGATGCGCCGCACCTGCTGCTGCGTGTAGTAGCCGCCGTAGAGGCGCGGCCGGCGTGTGGCGGGATCAATGTCGTGGAGCGCGGCCTCGCCCGCCGGCACGCGCCACGCCCCGACACTGGTGAGGCGCGGATAACGCCTGATCTCGAGCCGCCAGGCCTGGTCGTCCGTCAGGTGCCAGCCGAGCACGTTGAGCTTGTGGAGCGCCATCCAGTCGAGATAGCGGAGGATGAACTCCGGCGACTGGAAGTGGCGCGCGGAGTCGAGCATGAGCCCGCGCCAGCGAAAGCGCGGCGCGTCGTCGATGCGCACGCCGGCCAACACCACGGCGCCATCCCGCAGCGGCTGCGCGCTGCAGAGCTGCCAGAGCGTCACGGCCCCGTAAAACAACCCGCGCGCGTCCCGTGCCGACACCACCGCGAGCCCCGCGCTCACCTCGAGCCGGTAGCTCTCGGGGCCGGTGCCGGGCGCCTGCGGATCGAGCGCGAAGGCGATCGTGCCGCGGGCCGGATGGTTGTCACGAGTGCGCACCTCGAGACGCAGCCCGTGGCTCGCGCGCATGAGGTCGGCGAAGTAAGCCCCGACGCGGGCGGCCTCTGCGCCTCGCGGAGCGAAGACCTCGGTGCCGTTGCGGATCGTAATCGTCCCCGGCCGCGGCACCGCCGCGGCGGGCGCCGGAATGACATCTGCGAGCGGCGCTGGCTCGGCGGCGGCCGTCGCCCCGGCGACGGCGAGCAGCGCCGCGGCGAGACTCGCGCAAAGCGCCGGCCGCGGCCGCATCACTTGCCGGTCTTCAGGCGCTGCGCGATCTGCTCGCGCAGCCGCTCGGCCTCGGCCGGTGTCAGAGACCCGAGAAGCCCGTGACGGTGCGGCGGGATATGGCCGGTGACCTCGGCCTGGTCGCCGAAGACGTAATGCTCGAAGAGCGCCCGCCAGGCCGCGCGCGCCGGCGCCGGCAGCGTGCGCAGATTCAGGATCGAGACCAGGAGCCCATCGAACCCCGAGACCGCGCCGACCGTGGCGCCCCCGAGCACGTGCCACCAGTAGTTCACCAGCATATTGAAGGGATCGAGCGACTCGACATGATGCCACCAGAGCGGCGGGATGTAGATGGCGTCGCCGGGACCGAGCACGGCGGTCTGCGCTGCGGCCAGTGCCTCGCGAAACTTCGGAAAGCGCTCGAAGTCCGGCTGGTCGAGCCGGACCAGCGACATCGGCGCCCCGGTGGGCGCGAAGTCCAGCGGCCCGATGTAGAGGTTGGCGATCTGATCCGGCGGAAACAGCGTGAAGCGCCGCCGCCCGCTGACCACGCAACCGATGTTGTGCCACTCATCCAAATGGGTGGGCGTCGTGATCGCATTACCGAGCCAGATGCGCGGCTGCACCGCCGGGTCGAGGACGCCGAGCGGATTGTCGGCGCTGAAGCCCGGCAGGCAGTCGCGGATCAGCGCGCTCTGCACCGCCACCGCCGGCGGACGCGCGAAGCCGCCGTAACGCAGCACCTGCTCGGCCACCGAGCTGATCGAGAGGCGGTTGCGCACGAAGTTGAAGCCGTTCATCCCCTCGCTGTAGAAGATGCGCCCCGCCGCCTCAGGTGGCGTCATGATGGCGTCGACCGGCGTGCCGTTGTCGAGGCGGCGCAGATAGTCGACCAGCGCGGGCGGGGAATCGCGCCCGAGCGCCACCGCGCGCCAGTTGGCCGCGAGACCGCGCAGCACCGCCGGCTGCCAGGACGTGAACACCTCGGCGCGAATGGCCTCGTCGGTGAGGCCCCGGTATTCGCGCATCGGCGCCACGCTCGCCTTGCTGCCTGATGTCGCGGAGGTCATCGGGTGCGCCTCTGCTGCGCGGTACGGCATCAGAAGAAGTAGGCCTGGAGCGACGGCGCGGTGCGGCGCGGTGGAATTTGGCCGAGCGCCGCGCGGTGATCCGGGAAGTGGGCGGAGCTGCGCTCGATCAGATCGTCGATCTCGGCGATCTTGTAGATGCCCTCGCGCGCGTTCGGCGGCCGCAGCTGCTTAGGCTCGGGAAAGACGCCCACGCCGGCCATCAGCGAATACCAGGAGAACACCGGGTAGCCCTTGCCGAGCGCCTGCTGGCCGACCGGGGCGGCGATCCCCTTCCCGGACATCCACAGCCCGTAGAGCTGCTTGAGCTCCTCCGAGAGGTTCATGTTGGCGGCATTCGCCCGCCAATATTCGGTGTCCTCGCGGCTGTTGGTCTTGTAGTGGGTCACGATGTAATCGCGCGTCCCTTCGAAGTGCGCGTTGACCCGTTCGTTGAAGCGCTGGTGTGCCTCCTCGCCGAGATCGCCCTTCTCGAGGAATTCGACGAAGGTCGCCGCCGTCTGCTGGATGAAGAGCAGCGCCGTCGCCTCGAGCGGCTCGATGAACCCCTGCGCGAGCCCGACGGCCAGGCAGTTCTTGTTCCAGTGCCGCGTGACGCGCCCGATCCTCATCTTGAGGTGGCGTGCCTCCACGTCCGACTCGAGGAGGCCGAGGTGGCGGCGCAGCTCGGTCTCGGCCTCGTCCTGGGTGCAGAAGCTGCTCGAGTACACGTAGCCGTTGCCGTAGCGGTTGGTGAGCGGAATCTTCCACGCCCAGCCGTGCCGCAGCGCGGTCGACACCGTCTCGGACGGAATCGCCTCCTCGATCGGCGTCGGCATCGCGACCGCCGCGTCGTTGAAGAGATTGCTGGAGAAGCTCACGTAGGGCGTGCGCAGCGCCTTCTCGATCAGGAGACCCGCGAAGCCGCTGCAGTCGACGAACACGTCGGCGGCGATCGGCTCGCCGTCACGGATGCTGACCGAGGCGATCGAGCCGTCGGGCGCGAGGTTCGCCTGGGTCACGTGGCAGCTCAGGTAGCGCACGCCGCGCTCCACCGCCTTCCGGTGCAGGAATTGCCCGAGCAGCACCGCATCGAAGTGATAGCCGTGCCAGACGTCGAAGGGAAAGCTCTCCGGGGCCTTGGGAGCGCGGCGGCGTGCCGCGAGCCGTGCGGCGACGAAGAAGCGGTCGGGGTGGGCGTGGACGTCGGCGCCGTTGACGCGCGCGTCCGCGTTGTGGACGAACTGCCGCAGCGTCAGGTTGTCGAGCATCGAGGCGAAGGCGTGGAAATAACGCTCGAAGCCCGGCTTGGTCGACCA
>DATMRG010000040.1:0-4665 GCA_035566495.1 Steroidobacteraceae bacterium
CGCTTCGCCGGCATGAAGGACTCGGGCACGGTGTTTCCGGGCCATGGCGGCGTCATGGACCGCGTCGACAGCCTCACCGCGGCGGCGCCGGTGCTGCTGCTCGGCCTGACGCTGCTCGGAGTCGTGGCGTGATCGGCGTCGCGGTCCTCGGCTCCACCGGCTCGGTCGGCGAGAGCACGCTCGACGTGCTCGCGCGCCACCCCGGGCGCTTCAGCCTCGTCGCCGTCGCCGCGCACCGCAACGCCGCCCGGCTCGCGCGCCAGGTGCTCGCGTGGCAGCCCGCCTATGCGGCGCTCGCGGACGAGACGGCGGCGCACGAGCTCGTGACGCTCCTCGGCAGCGGCGCCCCGCGCACCCGCGTGCTGGTCGGTCCGGGCGCGCTCGAGGAGATCGCCGCGCTCGCCGAAGTGCAGTGCGTGATGGCGGCGATCGTCGGCGCTGCCGGGCTCAGATCCACCCTCGCGGCGGCGGGCGCCGGCAAGCGACTCCTGCTCGCCAACAAGGAATCGATGGTGATGGCGGGGCCGCTGCTGCTTGATGCGGTGCGCACCGCGGGCGCGACGCTCCTGCCGATCGACAGCGAGCACAACGCGATCTTTCAGTGCCTGCCGGCCGGGGCGCGGCCCGGCGTGACCCCGCCGGGCTTGAGGCGTGTGCTGCTCACGGCCTCCGGCGGCCCGTTCCGCGCCACGCCGCGCGAGGAGCTGGCCGCGGTGACGCCCGAGGCCGCCTGCGCTCACCCGAACTGGGTCATGGGCCGCAAGATTTCGGTGGACTCGGCCACGCTCATGAACAAGGGCCTCGAGCTGATCGAGGCGTGCCTGCTCTTCGGGCTCACCCCCGCGCAGGTCGAGATCCTGGTGCATCCGCAGAGCATCGTTCATTCACTGGTCGAGTACGTCGACGGCTCGATGCTGGCGCAGCTCTCGGCCCCCGATATGCGCACGCCCATTGCCCATGCGCTCGCCTGGCCTGAGCGCATCGACTCCGGTGTAGAATTCCTGGATCTGCTCAAGGCCGGCCGGCTCGACTTCCAGGCTCCCGACTACGACCGCTTCCGCTGCCTCGCGCTCGCCCAGGCGGCGGCGCGCGCCGGGGGGCTGCATCCGGTGCTGCTGAATGCCGCCAACGAGGTCGCCGTACAGGCCTTCCTCGAGCGGCGATTGAACTTTCCCGGCATCGCCGCGGTCATTGAAGCCGTGGTGGAACGGAGCGCCGGGGGGGCGATCGGCGGCCTCGAGGATGTGCTCGCCGCCGACGCCGAGGGGAGACTGCGGGCCTCCGAGCGCATCGTCGGGATTACAAGAAGTGAGTCGATGAGGGACGCTCACGCATGAGCCTGTTCTGGTACGCGTTGTGGTTCGTGGTTGCCGTGGGACTTCTGGTCACGGTGCATGAATTCGGCCATTTCCTGGTCGCGCGCCGTCTCGGTTTCCGGGTGCTGCGTTTCTCGGTCGGCTTCGGCAAGCCGCTGGTCAAATGGACCGCCGGCGGCCCGGACGCTACCGAGTACGTGATCGCCGCCGTGCCGCTCGGCGGCTACGTCAAGCTTCTCGACGAGCGCGAGGGGCCGGTCGAGGACAAGGACCTGCCGCGCTCCTTCACCCGCCGCCCGCACTGGCAGCGCATCGCGGTGCTGCTCGCCGGGCCCGCCTTCAACATTCTGTTCGCGGTGCTGGTGCTCTGGGGCATGTTCTGGGCGAACGGCGTCAGCGAGGTGCGGCCGGTGGTCGGCGACGTCACCACCGGGTCGGTCGCGGCCGCGGCGGGCTTGAAGAGCGGCGACGAGATCCGCGCCATCAACGGCACCCAGGTGCAGGGAATGCGCGACGTGATCTTCGATCTGCTCGATGCCATGAGCGCCCGGGGCGAGGCTGATCTCGCCGTGCGTGGCACGAGCGGGGAGGCGCGCACCGCGCGGCTCGTGGTCGCGGACCCCGACACGCGCCGCCGGCTCACCGAGCCGAGCGAGCTGCTGCGGGGCCTCGGCTTTCAGTTCTGGCCGCCGGTGCCGCCGGTGCTCGGCCAGGTGGAGGCGGGCGGCCCGGCCGCGCGCGCCGGACTCGCGAGCGGCGATGAGATCGTGAGCGTGGATGGCGCCGCGGTCGCCAACTTCCACGACATCGTCGCGCGCATCAGCATCCATCCCGGCGAGCGCGTCACCATCGAGTACCGTCGCGGCGGCGAGAGCCGCAGCGCCACGGTGCAGGTGGCGAGCGACGACGTCGCCGGCAAGCGCGTCGGCCGCATCCACGTGATGCAGCCGCCGCCTCCGACCCGCACCTATCCCGAGTCGATGCTGCTGCACACCGACCTCACGGCCGGAGCGGCCCTGAGCCACGCCGGCGCCGAGGCCTGGAATATGACGGTGCTGCAGGCGCGCCTGTTCTGGCGCATGGTGCTCGGGCGCGTGTCGCTCAAGAACCTGAGCGGCCCGCTGTCGATCGCGGAGTTCGCCGGCGACTCGGCCGAGGCCGGGGTGTCGGCGTTCCTCGGCTTCCTGGTGTTGATTTCCCTGTCGCTCGGTTTCCTCAACCTGCTGCCGATCCCGATCCTCGACGGCGGGCAGATCGCCTTTCAGCTGATCGAGTGGCTGAAGGGGAGCCCGTTGTCGGAGCGCACTCAGGCGTTCGGACAGCAGGTGGGAATCGCGCTGCTCATCGTTCTGATGGGTGTGGCGCTGTACAACGACATTGCGCGCCAGTTCGGTTGAGTGGTTCGTCACGGGCCGCGCCGCGGCCCGGCCGTGCTGAAGGCCGCGGGGCCTGCAGCCCTCGAATAATGCAAGACAAGGCGCCCGGGGGGCGCGAAGGGCAGACTCTTGGGTGTTGAAGCATGAAGTTGCGCGTCGCTCCGGCCGCGCTCGCGCTGTTGATGCGTGCCGCGTTGGTGCTCGCGCAGGGTGCGCCGGAGACCGACTTCACCGTCGGCGACATCCGGGTCGAAGGCCTGCAGCGGGTCTCGGAAGGCACGGTCTACAACTACCTGCCGGTCAACATCGGCGATCACCTGACGCCGCAGCGCGTGCGCGAGGCGATCCGCGCCCTGTACGCCACCGGCTTCTTCCGCGACGTGCAGATCCGCCGCGACGGCAACGCGCTGGTGGTGGTGGTGGCCGAGCGCCCCTCGATCGAGAGCTTCGAGATCACCGGTAACAAGGACATCAAGACCGAGGACCTGCAGAAGTCGCTGCGCGGCGTCGGCCTCGCGACCGGCAAGACCTTCGACCGCTCGGTGCTCGAGGACGTCACCCAGTACCTCACCGACCAGTACTTCGCGCGCGGCAAGTACGGCGTGCGCATCGACACCAAGGTGGAGGAGGAGGCGGGCAACCGCGTCAAGGTCAAGGTCGACATCAAGGAAGGCAACCGCGCCAAGATCCGCCAGATCGACATCGTCGGCAATACGCGCTTCAAGCCCAAGGAGATCCTCGACAGCCTCGAGCTCAAGACGCCCAACTGGCTGTCCTGGTACAAGCAGGACGACCGCTACTCGCGCGAGTCCCTGCAGGGCGACCTGGAGAAGGTGCGCAACTTCTACATGGACCGCGGCTACGCCAACTTCCAGCTCGAGTCGACCCAGGTGGCGATCGCGCCCGAGAAGGAAGACATCTTCATCACCATCAACGTAGACGAGGGCCAGGTCTACAAGATCTCCTCGATCAAGGTGGCCGGCACCTTCGTGGTGCCGCAGGCGGAGCTCGAGCGGCTGGTGCTGGTGCATCCGGGCGAGATCTTCGACCGCAAGCTCATCACCGCGTCGCAGGAGCTGATGCAGAACCGCATGGGCCGCGATGGCTACGCCTTCGCCAAGGTCGATCCCGTGCCGACCGCCGACAACGCCAACCACACGGTGGCGCTCACCTTTTTCGTCGATCCCGGCAACCGCGTGTACGTGCGCAACCTCACCTTCTCGGGCGTCAATCGCATCAACGACGAAGTGCTGCGGCGCGAGCTGCGCCAGCTCGAGGGGGGGTGGCTCTCGAACGTGTCGCTCGAGCGCTCCAAACAGCGCATCCAGCGCCTGCCGTACGTGAAGTCGGTGGAGTTCGAGACCACGCCGGTGGCCGGCGTGGCCGACCAGGTGGACGTGAACTACAAGATCGAGGAGGGGCCGGCCTCGCAGCTCTCGGGTGGCATCGGCTACTCCGCGACCTACAAGTTCCAGTTGAACGCCAGCTTCGCCGACGCCGACTTCCTCGGCTCCGGCCAGCGCGTGGCGGTGGAGCTCAACGGCGGCGCCTTCAGCAAGGTGTACACGGTGGCATGGACCAATCCCTACACCACCATCGACAACCTGCAGCGCACGATCTCGGTGAGCTATCGCGACGTGACCCAGTTCGTGTCCTCGTCGTCGAACTTCTCCTCGCAGACGCTCACCGCCGGTCCCACCTGGGCGTACCCGATCAGCGAGACCATGTATCTGCGCTTCGGCGCGGTGTTCGAGTCGTCGCAGCTGCTCACCAATTCGCTCACCAGCGCCGAGCAGGCGCAGCAGTGGGTGCAGGAGAACGGCCATCCCTACAGCCGCCTCGCGCACGATGACGCGAGCAACAACGAGTACGTCTTCTACGGCTCGAACTTCAAGAACGTGCAGGCGGTGGCGGGCTGGGACTGGGACACGCGCAACCGCACCCTGTTCGCCGACCGCGGCATGCATCAGGCG
>DATMRG010000041.1:0-2657 GCA_035566495.1 Steroidobacteraceae bacterium
CTCAGCGTGCTCACCAACCGCCTGGCACGGGCGGTCGACCGGGCGCGCACGCTCGAGGAGCAGCTCGAGCGCGAACCCGCACGGCGCGGAGCGTTGCTCGCCGACCTGCGGGTTCTCGAGCGGCGGGCGCGCTACATGAACGCCGCGATCTCGATGTGCGCGGCGGCGGCACTGCTGGTGGCGCTGGTGGTCGTCTCGCTGTTCGCGGACGCGTTCCTCGGCCTCGAGCTCGCCAAGGCGGTGGCGCTGCTGTTCGTCGCGGCGATGCTGTGCCTCTCGGTTGCCTACGTCGCCTTCTTCGTCGAGGTGCGGATCGCGGTGTCGGCGCTCCGTATCGGCATCCCCGAAAAGTAGCTAACAACAATAAAATCAATCAGTTGAGTTTGAAATCGGCGCCTGTTTCGGCGTTCTGATACCCTGCGCACCCTTTTTTCGATGCCGCGCGTTGCGCGGCGCTCCACATGCATCGTCCGATCCGCAACATCGCCATCATCGCGCACGTCGACCACGGCAAGACGACGCTCGTCGACTGCCTGCTCAAGCAGTCGGGGACCTTCGCCGAGCACGAGCGGCTCGGCGAGCGCATCATGGATTCCAACGACCTCGAGCGCGAGCGCGGGATCACGATCCTCGCCAAGAACTGCGCCATCGAGTACGGCGGCACGCGCATCAACATAGTCGACACTCCGGGACACGCCGACTTCGGCGGCGAGGTCGAGCGCGTGCTGTCCATGGTGGATGGGGTGCTGCTGCTGGTCGATGCGGTCGAAGGTCCGATGCCGCAGACGCGCTTCGTCACCCGCAAGGCGCTCGCGCAGGGTCTCAAGGCCATCGTGGTGGTGAACAAGATCGACCGGCCGGGGGCGCGTCCCGCCTGGGTCGTCGATCAGACCTTCGACCTGTTCGACAAGCTCGGCGCCAACGACGCGCAGCTCGACTTCCCGGTGATCTACGCCTCCGCGCTCCAGGGCTGGGCCAGCACCGACTACACCGAGCGGCGCCCCGATATGTCGGCGCTCTTCGAGGCGATCCTCACGCACGTGCCGCCGCCGGCGGCGCAGGCAGACGCGCCGCTGCAGCTGCAGATCTCCACCCTCGACTACAACTCCTACGTGGGCCGCATCGGCATCGGCCGCATCCGCAGCGGCTCGGTGCGCCCGGGAGCAACGGTGGCGCTGCGCTACGGCAGCCAGGAGCGCGGCGAAGCCAAGATCGGCCAGGTACTGACCTTCACCGGCCTCGAGCGGCTGCCGGTCGAGGAAGCGAGCGCCGGCGACATCGTCGCCGTCACCGGGATCGAAGCGGTCAACATCGGGCTCACGATCTGCGACCGCGAGTACCCCGAAGGCCTGCCGCCGATCGCCATCGACGAACCGACGCTGCAGATGAATTTCCAGGTCAACAGCTCGCCGCTCGCCGGGCGCGAGGGCAAGTTCGTCACCAGCCGCCAGCTGCGCGAGCGCCTTTACCGCGAGCTCCAGTCGAACGTCGCGCTGCGCGTCGAGGACACCGAGGAAGCGGATGTGCTGCGGGTCTCCGGGCGCGGCGAGCTGCACCTCACGATTCTCATCGAGAACATGCGCCGCGAGGGTTACGAGCTCGCGGTGTCGCGTCCGCACGTGCTCACCAAGGTGGTCGACGGCGAGGTGCACGAGCCCTTCGAGGCCCTGACGGTCGACATCGAGGAGGACCACCAGGGAGCCGTGATGGAGGCGCTCGGCACGCGCCGGGCGGAGCTCTCCGACATGAGCGTGGACGGCCAGGGGCGCGTGCGGCTCGAATACCGCGTGCCGGCGCGCGGGCTGATCGGTTTTCAGGGTGAGTTCCTCACCCTGACGCGCGGCACCGGGCTCATCAGCCACATCTTCGATGGCTTCGCGGCGGTCAAGGGCGAGATTCCTGACCGTCACAACGGCGTGCTGGTGAGCAACGAGAACGGCGAGGCGGTGGCGTACGCCCTCTTCAACCTGCAGGAGCGGGGACGCCTGTTCGTCAGCCCGGGCGAGAAGCTCTACGAGGGCATGATCATCGGCATCCACAGCCGCGACAACGACCTGGTCGTGAATCCGATCAAGACCAAGAAGCTCACCAACATCCGCGCCGCCGGCAAAGACGACGCGATCCTGCTCACGCCGCCGATCCAGCTGACCCTCGAGTACGCGGTCGAATTCATCGCCGAGGACGAGCTGGTCGAGGTCACCCCGGCCTCGATCCGCATCCGCAAGCGCTTCCTCAAGGAGCAGGACCGCAAGCGCGCGGCGCGCAGCGAGGCGGCGCTGACGGCCTGACGCGCCGGTTCGGGAGCGGCCACCGGCCGCGCCGGCTACACCTCGCGCGCGCCCGAGATACCGATGAAGGTGAGGAACTCGGAGCGGGTTCGCGCATCGCTCCGGAAGCTGCCGATCATGCGGCTCGTGACCATCGAGACGCTGCGCTTGTGCACCCCGCGCGTGGTCATGCACTCGTGCGCCGCATCCACCACCACGCCGACGCCGCGCGGCTTGAGCACCTCGGCGATGCAATCGGCGATCTGCGCGGTCAGCTTCTCCTGCACCTGCAGCCGCCGCGCGTAGCCGTCCACCACGCGGGCGAGCTTGCTGATGCCGACTACCTTGTTGGCCGGCAGATAGCCGATGTGCACCCGGCCGATCATCGGC
>DATMRG010000042.1:0-5325 GCA_035566495.1 Steroidobacteraceae bacterium
TGGCCGCGAGGCGAGGCGTGCAATGGCTCGTCGACCACCAGGAGCCGGACGGGTCGTGGTGGGGCCGCTGGGGCGTCAACCACATCTACGGCACCGGCGCAGTGATACCGGCTCTGATCGCGGCCGGCGTCGATCCCTCACAGGCGTGCGTCCGCCGCGCGGTTGACTGGCTCGAGCGGATTCAGAACGCAGACGGCGGCTGGGGCGAGGATCCGCGCTCCTATGACGACCCGCAGTGGATCGGCCGCGGCCCGAGCACCGCGTCACAGACCGCGTGGGCCCTGCTCGCGCTGCACGCCGCCGGTGAGCGCTCGCCTGCGGTCGACCGCGGCGTCGCCTGGCTGCTGGTGACCCAGCGTGCCGACGGGGGCTGGGACGAGCCGCAGTACACGGGCACGGGGTTCCCGTCGGACTACTACATCAACTACCACCTCTACCGGCTGACGTTCCCGATCATGGCACTCGGCCGTTGCCTCGGGCCGGCCCCCGACGACGGTGCTGACGCTCTGGCCGGCGGTGCCTCCAGGCAGAAAGGGTGATGCTGATAGCCGACGCCCCGATCGGCGCTCCCGCCGCCGACGCCGTGATGGCGCGCGCGCACACGGAGAACTTCCCCGTCGCGAGCAGGGTGCTGCCGCGGCGCGTCCGCTCCCACTTGCTCGCCCTCTACGGCTTCGCCAGGCTCGTCGACGAGCTCGGCGATGCGGCGACCGGCGACCGGCTGGACGCGCTGGACTGGCTCGAGCACGAGCTCGATCGCGCCTTCGAAGGCCGCGCGGAGCACCCCTTGCTCGTGCGCCTCACGCCCACGCTGCGCGCGTGCGCGCTCCCGCGCGAGCCGTTCGTGCGCCTCATCGAGGCCAACCGGCTCGACCAGCGGGTGAGCCGCTACGCAACCTGGGAGGATCTGCGGGGCTACTGCGCGCTCTCCGCGGACCCCGTCGGCGAGCTCGTGCTGCGGGTGCTCGGCAGCGCGACGCCCGAGCACATCGCGCTGTCGGACTCGATCTGCACCGGCCTGCAGCTCACCGAGCACTGCCAGGACGTCGCGGAGGATCTCGCTCGTGGCCGCGTGTACCTGCCGGGCGAGGACCTAGCCCGCTTCGGCTGCACGATCGAGGACCTCTCGGCCGCGCACGCCGGCGGGCCGCTGCGTGAGGTGCTGGCCTTCGAGGTCGCCCGGGCACGCGCGCTGCTGCGCGAAGGCGCTCCGCTGATCGGCGAGCTGCGTGGCCGCGCGAGGTTCGCGCTGGCAGGCTTCGTGGCAGGCGGGCGCGCCGCGCTGGACGCGATCGAGCACGCGGGCTACGACGTCCTGCCGGGTCCGCCGCGCGCCGGCCGTGCGAGGAGACTGCGCGTGCTCGGCGCGGCGCTGATCGGCCGGGATGGGTCCCGCCGATGAGCACTCCGAGCGAAATCGCGCGCGCATACTCCTATTGCGAAGCGGTCACGCGCACCGAGGCGGCCAACTTCTTCTACGGCATCCGTCTGCTCCCCCGCGACCGGCGGCGGGCGATGTGCGCCGTCTACGCCTTCGCACGGCGCGTCGATGACATCGGCGACGGCACGCTCGCCCGCGAGGAGAAGCTGCGGCGTCTCGACGCCGAGCGTGTCGCGCTCGGGGCGCTCGAGACGCGGGCGCCCTCGACCTCCGGTGAGGATCAGCTCATGATCGCGCTGGCCGACGCGGATGCTCGCTTCTCCCTGCCCGTCGGTGCGCTGGGAGAGCTGATCGAGGGCGTCCGCATGGACGTGACCGGGGTCAGCTACGAGCGTTTCGATGACCTGGTGGTGTACTGCCGGCGCGTCGCCGGCGCGATCGGCCGGGTTTGCCTGGCGATCTTCGGCCTCTCCGGCCGCGACTACGCCGACCCCCAGCGGGCCTCACGGCTCGCGGACGATCTCGGGGTGGCGCTGCAGCTCACGAACATCCTGCGCGACGTACGCGAGGATGCACAGAACGGACGCGTGTACCTGCCGGCGGAGGACCTTCGGCGCTTCGGGCTGATCGATGGCGACGTCGGGCCGGTCGATCGGAGCCCGGCCGTCGCGGTGCTCGCGTCCCTGACCGGCACCGAGGCGGGCGTGAACGGTGGTGAGCAGGCCGACTCGCAGCGGCTTTACGACCTGATCCGCTTCGAGGCCGAGCGCGCGCGTGAGTGGTTCGACCGCGGCATGGAGCTGGTCCCGCTGCTGGACAGGCGCAGCGCGGCCTGCGTGCTGGCTATGGCGGGCATCTACCGCAGGTTGCTCGATCGCATCGAGGCCGACCCCGAGCGGGCCGCGCACAGGCGCCTGTCGCTACCGGTTCACGAGAAGGCGCTGGTCGCGGCGCGCAGCATGCTGGGAGGCCGCTCGTGAGCTCCCGGCGCGTCGTCGTGATCGGTGGCGGGCTCGCCGGGATCACGGCTGCGCTCGACTGCGCCGCCGCCGGCGCTCGAGTGAGCCTCGTCGAGGTCCGGCGCCGGCTTGGAGGTGCCGCCTACTCGTTCCAGCGCGAGGGCCTGGAGATGGACAACGGACAGCATGTCTTCCTACGCTGCTGCCTCGCCTACCGCGAGTTGCTGGGGCGACTCGCAAGCGACGGGATGGTGAGCGTGCAGCCGCGGCTCGAGATCCCCGTGCTGAAGCCCGGAGCGCCCACCGTGCGCCTGCGCCGTGGCAGGCTTCCCGCGCCGCTTCACCTGGCTGGCTCGCTGATGCGCTACCCGTACCTGAGCCTCGCGCAGCGGGTCGGCGCCGCGCGGGCCGCGCTCGCGCTCATGCGCCTGCGCCCGGAGCGGGAGCGGCTCGACGATCAGACCTTCGGCGAGTGGCTTGCACGCCATGGCCAGGGCCCCGAGGCGGTTGGCGCCCTCTGGGACCTGATCGCGCTTCCCACGCTCAACCTGCCAGCGGCCCAGGCGTCGCTCGAGCTCGCGGCGTTCGTGTTCCGCACGGGCCTGCTGTCCGGAGCCGACGCCGGTGACATCGGCTTCCATGTGGGCACGCTCGGACAGACGATCGGCGAGCCGGCGCTGCGAGCGCTGGGGGAGGCCGGCGTGGATGTCCGGCTCGGCTGGCGGGCCGAACGGCTGCAGAGGACCTCGGCCGGCTTCGAGCTGCAGGGCCGCCGAGGACGGGGCAGCTCCGACGACGGCGGCGAGCCCGATCGCGAGGAGCCCTCCGCGGCGGGAGTCGCGGACCGGCCCACGGATGGGCTGAGCGCCGAGGCGATCATCGCGGCGGTTCCCCACACACGCGCCGTCACGCTGCTCGAGCCCCTGCTGGAAGGCCTCTCGCGTGTCGGTGCCCTCGGAAGCTCACCAATTGTGAATCTCCATGTCGTCTACGACCGGCGAGTCTGCGAGGAGCCGTTCGCGGCCGGTGTGGACACGCCGGTGCAGTACGTCTTCGACCGCACCGAGGCGGCGGGCGCCCCGGCGGGCTCGCAGTATCTGGCCGTGTCGCTCTCCGGCGCCGACCGGCAGATGGGCATGAGCGTCGACGCTCTGCGCGAGGTCTACCTGCCCGCGCTGGAGCGGCTCTTCCCGCGCGCCCGGCAGGCGAACGTGGAGTGCTTCGTCGCGACCCGCGAGCACGCAGCTACCTTCCGGGCGGCGCCCGGCGTCGAGGCACTGCGCCCCGGCGCCGAGACGGCGATACCCGGCCTCGTGCTCGCCGGGGCGTGGACCGGCACGGGCTGGCCGGCCACCCTCGAGGGAGCGGTCCTCAGTGGCCACGCGGCAGCGCAGGCGGCACTAAGGAGCCTCGACGGCGGGCAGCCAGCCGGCGGCGGGGAGCGAACGGCCGCTGCGAGGTCGGTCCTCGCGGCGGGTGGTCGGCCTTGAGCGGGCTGCTGATAGCGGCGCCGATGAGGGTCGAGGCGGCGCTGATCTCCTCGGCCGCGCGCGGAGCGCGGGTGCGCAAGACGGGCATGGGTCCCTCGCGCTCGAAGGCCTCGGCGGCCGAGCTCGCGCGGGAGCCGGCGGCCGCGCTGCTGGTGCTCGGCTTCTGCGGCGGCCTTGACGGGGGATCGGTGCCGGGTGAAGTGATCGTCGCAGAGGAGCTGTACGCGGCGAGCGACGAGGGCCATCTCGAGGAGCCGGTCGCCTGCGAGACGGCGGGCGAGCTCCTCACGATGCTTGCGGGGCGTGGCATGAAGGTACGCCCGGGAAGGATCGCCTGCGTGTCCCGCCTGGCGCTCGGCGAGCGCCGCGGCGAGCTTCACGACCAGGGGGCGATCGCAGTGGACATGGAGTCGGTGTGGCTCGCGGCGGGAGCTGCCAGCCGGCCGTTCGGCGTCGTGCGCGTCGTGCTGGACAGCCCCTCGCACGAGCTGCTGCGTCCGCAGGCGGCCGCGGGCGCCGTCCGCGCCGCGCGCGCGTTGCGCGCGGTGGCGAGGTCCCTTCACGAGTGGTCGCCGCGCTAAGGTAGGCCCGATGGCGGTGCGAATCAGGCAGAGCACGCGCATGGGGTGGTATCTGATGCGCCAGCGCCTGGCCAAACGCGAGCGGTTTCCGCTGATCGTGGAGCTCGAGCCCCTGTTCCAGTGCAACCTCGCCTGCTCTGGCTGCGGCAAGATCCAGCACCCCGAGCACGAGCTGCGGCGGCGGATGCCCGTGGAGCAGGCGATCGCGGCGATCGAGGAGAGCGGCGCGCCGATGGTCTCGATCGCCGGCGGCGAGCCGCTGATCCACCCGGAGATCCACGTGATCGCCGCGGAGCTGATCAAGCGCAAGCGGTTCGTGTACCTGTGCACGAACGCACTGCTGCTGGAGAAGAAGCTCGAGAACTTCAAGCCCAGCCCGTACTTCTCGTGGGCGATCCACATCGACGGCCTGCGCGAGCGCCACGACGCGTCCGTCGAGCGCGAGGGCGTGTTCGACAAGGCGGTATCGGCGATCAAGGCGGCGAAGGCCGCAGGCTTCCGTGTCACGACGAACACGACCTTCTTCACCCACGATTCACCGAAGACCGTGCGCGACGTGCTCGACTTCCTCAACGACGACCTGGAAGTGGACGAAATGATGATCTCGCCCGCGTACGCGTACGAGAAAGCGCCCGACCAGGAACACTTCCTCGGCGTCCAGCAGACACGCAAGCTGTTCGGCGAGGCGTTCGCCGACGGGCGCCGCAAGAAGTGGCGTCTGAATCACAGCCCGTTGTTCCTCGACTTCCTCGAGGGCAAGGCCGAATTCGACTGCACCGCATGGGGGATACCGAGCTACTCGCTGTTCGGCTGGCAGCGGCCCTGCTACCTGATGGCCGACGGCTACACCGAGACATACCGCGAGCTGATCGAGACGACCGACTGGAGCAAGTACGGGCGGGGCAGGGACCCGC
>DATMRG010000043.1:0-5720 GCA_035566495.1 Steroidobacteraceae bacterium
GCGCCGGATGTAATCCTCGCACACCTCGTTGATGCGGATCGCGGACATGACGCGCGCATGCAGGCCGACGCTCTCGAGCGCATCCTGCAGCGCGAGCGAGTTCATGACGGTGGCAAGCATGCCCATGTGGTCGGCGGCGACGCGGTCCATGCCGGCGCGCGCCAGTCCCGCGCCGCGGAAGATGTTGCCGCCGCCGATCACCACCGCCGTCTGCACCTCCATCTGCACGATGTCCTGCAGCTCGCCGGCGATGCGCTTCAGCACCGCCGGATCGATGCCGTAGTCGCTCTCGCCGAGCAGCGCCTCGCCCGAGAGCTTCACCAGAATCCGCGTGTAGCGCGGCTTCGCTTGCGTCATCTTTTCACCTCCGCCCATGGAAAAAACCCCGCGCGCGGCGGGGTTTCTCCTTCGGCTACCGTACGTGGCAGCAGCTCACGCCTTCAGACGCGGGCCGCTGAGCCTGCGCCCTTGGCCGCGACCAGGACCTCGGCGACGAAGTCATCGGTTTTTTTTTCGATACCGGCGCCGACCTCGAAGCGCTCGTACGCGACCACCTCGGCCTTCGCGCCCTTCACCAGCTTCTCGATCGTCACGTCGGGATCCTTGACGAACGCCTGCCCGTAGAGGGTGATCTCGTTGAGCGCCTTGCGCAGGCGCCCCTCGACCATCTTGGCGACGATCTCGGGCGGCTTGCCCTCGCCCTGCGCCTGCTCGGTGAGGATCTCGCGCTCCTTCGCCACCACCTCGGCGGGCACCCGGGCGTGAGTCAGATAGCGCGGGTTGCTCCAGGAGACATGCATGGCCAGGTCGTAGGCGAGGCTGGCCGGACCGCCCTTGACCGCGACCAGCGCGCCGATGCGCGTGCCGTGCACATAGGCGCCGAGCTGATCCGGCGAGCTCACGACCACGAAACGCCGTACGTTGATGTTCTCGCCGATCTTGGCGACCAGCTCGCGGCGGCGCTGCTCGACGCTCTCACCCGAGGCGAGCCGCGCCTCGGCCAGCGCGCCGAGATCGGCGGGCTTCGCGGCCAGGGCACATATGGCCACCGCGTCGGCGAAGGCCTTGAAGTCCGGCCCGCGGGCGACGAAGTCCGTCTCGCAGTTGACCTCGACCATCGCGGCGGTGCGCGCGTCGGCGGACTTGGCGATCACCACCACGCCCTCGGCCGCAATCCGCGCCGCCTTCTTATCGGCCTTGGCGAGCCCTTGGCGGCGCATGAGCTCCGCGGCCGCATCGAGATCGCCTTTGGTCTCGACGAGCGCCTTCTTGCACTCCATCATGCCCGCGCCGGTACGCTCGCGGAGCTGCTTGACCGTATCTGCCGTGATGTTCATGACAGCCTCCGTGGCACCTTACTCGCTCGCGCCTTCGCCGCGTCCCTTGCGACGGCTCACCGGGGCCACGCCGCGCCGTGCGGCGGGCACGGCGCCGGCGACGGCAGCGACCTCGGCGACATCCGCCTCGTCGACTTCCGCGTCGAGATCCTCGGCAGGGGCGGCTGCGGCGGCACCCGCCGCCACCGGCACCGCTGGGACGGCCGCCGGGCGGCGCCGCGGCGGAGCCTTCCTGCGCACCGCGGGCTGGGGCCTCCTGCCGGCGCGCGGCGCCTTCTTGCGCGGGTTGCCGGCCTCGTCGAGCTCCACGAACTCGTCCTCGCCGACCGCGACCTGCGGCACCGACTCCTTGCCCTCGAGCACCGCATCGGCGACTCCGGCGGTGTACAGCTGGATCGCGCGCATGGCGTCGTCGTTCCCTGGAACCACGTAGTCGATGCCGTCGGGGGAGCAATTGGTATCGACGATCGCCACCACCGGAATGCCGAGCTTCTTCGCCTCGTGCACCGCGATGTTCTCGTGGCCGACGTCGACCACGAACAGGGCATCGGGGAGCGACTCCATGTTCTTGATGCCGCCCAGGCTCCTCTCCAGCTTGTCCAGCTCGCGACGCAGCTGGGTCGCCTCTTTCTTGCCGCGCTTGTCGAGCGCGCCCGAGGCGGCCAGCTCGGTGATCTCGCCCAGCCTCTTGATCGACTGGCGGATGGTCTTGAAGTTTGTGAGCATGCCGCCGAGCCAGCGCTGGTTCACGTAGGGCTGATGGGCGCGCTCGGCTTCCTTCTGGATCGAGTCGCGCGCCGAGCGCTTGGTGCCGACGAACAGCACCGTGCCGCCGTCGGCGATCACGCCCTTGATGAAGCTCGCAGCCTCCGAGTACATCGGCTGCGTCTTCTCGAGATTGATGATGTGGATCTTGTTTCGCTCGCCGAAGATGAAGGGGGCCATCTTCGGGTTCCAGAAGCGGGTCTGGTGTCCGAAATGGACTCCCGCTTCCAGCATCTGTCGCATGGACACGCCGGCCATGAAAAACTCCTGTTCGGGTTGAGCCTCCGCGCATCCCCGTGACCATCCCCGCCTCCCGGACCTTGCGGCTCAGGGGCAGGAACACCCAGTCAGCGGGTATACGATGCGCGTGTGGGTTGCGTTGCCAAAAAAGGCCGCGCTTTATACCATGAAGACCTCGTCGGAACAACGTCTTACGCGAGGCGCGGTTGCCCCTTGGCGGAGGCCCCCGCCGACCCCATTTGTGTGCTTATGCATGTGACGATCAAGACCCCGGAGGAGCAGGAGAGAATGCGCGTCGCGGGGCGCCTCGCCGCCGAGGTGCTCGACATGATCACCCCCCACGTGGTCCCGGGAGTCACGACGGAAGAGCTCGACCGGATCTGCCACGACCACATCGTCGAGGTGCAGCGCTCGGTCCCGGCGAACCTCAACTACCGCGGCTTCCCCAAGACCATCTGCACCTCGGTCAATCACGTGGTCTGCCACGGCATCCCGAACGACAAGCGCCTGAAGGCCGGTGATATCGTCAACATCGACGTGACGGTGATCCGTGACGGCTTCCATGGCGACACGAGCCGCATGTATGCGGTCGGCAAGGCGCCGGCGCACGCGCAGCGCCTCACCGACACCTGCTTCGCCGCCATGTGGCGCGGCATCCGCACGGTGCGCCCCGGGGCGCATCTCGGCGACATCGGCCACGCCATCCAGACCTTCGTCGAGGAAAACGACTATTCGGTGGTGCGCGAGTACTGCGGCCACGGCATCGGGCGCGTGTACCACGAGGACCCGCAGGTGCTGCACTACGGCGAGCCCGGCACCGGCCTCGAGCTCAAGCCCGGCATGACCTTCACGATCGAGCCCATGGTGAACGCCGGTAAGCGCCACGTGCGCCTCCTCGGTGACGGCTGGACCGTGATCACGAAGGACCACTCGCTGTCGGCGCAGTGGGAGCACACGGTGCTCGTGACCGAGACGGGATTCGATGTGTTGACGCTCGGCGCCGACGGCGCGCAGCACTAGTATGATCGGCATGTCCCCGTACCTCGGCGATGGATTCATCCCGCGCGCGTCGCTCGTGCCGGGTGATGGATAAGTAGAGAGTTGCAGGGCTCTATGGGCGCCGCGGACACAGAGGTCCTGGAGCAAGCGCTTCCCGCCGCAACCCCCGCAGCGCCCTGGCCGCTCCTCGCCGGTCTGCCCGAACGGCTCGCCGCCGGCGGCGCCGACCCGGCCGCCTGGCGCACGTTGCTGCGCGAAGCACACGATGAGCTGAAGACGCGCTTCTTCGCCGACGAGCCGGTGGAGGAGCTGGTGCACGCGCGCGCCGCGCTCATCGACGCGGTGCTGCGTGCGGCGTGGCAGATGCATTGCGCTGCAGCCTGCGCCGAGTGGGCGCTGATCGCGGTCGGCGGCTATGGCCGCGGCGAGCTCCACCCCTGCTCCGACGTCGACGTGCTGCTGCTCGCGCCCGCCGCGTCCGATCCGGCGGGCGGCGCCGCCGTCGAGCGCCTGGTAGCGTTCCTCTGGGACATCGGCCTCGAGATCGGCCATAGCGTACGAAGTGTCGCGCAGTGCGCCGAGGAATGCGTCGGCGACGTCGGCGTGATGACGACGCTGCTCGAGGCGCGGCTCCTCGCCGGCAACGCGGCGCTCCTTGGCGCGATGCGTACCGCGCTCGCGCCTGAGCGCATCTGGCCGGTGAAGCAGTTCTTCGAGGCCAAGGTACGCGAGCAGGCCGACCGGCATTTGAAGGCCAACGACACCGCCTATAACCTCGAGCCCAACGTCAAGACCGGTCCCGGCGGCCTGCGCGACATCCAGACCATCGCCTGGGTCGCCAAACGCCACTTCGACGCCGACAGCCTCGACGGGCTCCTGACCCACGGCTTCCTCACGGCCCCCGAGCTGCGGCGGCTGCGCCAGGCGCAGGCGTTCCTGTGGCGCGTGCGCTTTGGCCTCCATGCCCTCACCGGGCGGCGCGAGGACCGCCTGCTGTTCGACCACCAGATCCGGCTCGCGCTCGCCTTCGGCTACGAGGACGCCTCCTACACGCTCGCGGTCGAGCAGTTCATGCAGCGCTACTACCGCACCGTGATGGACGTGAGCCTCTTGAACGAGCTGCTGCTCGAGCTGTTCCGCGAGGCGATCCTGACCGAGAGCGAGCCGCCGCGGCCGCTCAATGCGCGCTTCCAGGTGCGCAACGGTTCGCTCGAGGCGGTGCACGAGGAGGTGTTCGCGCGCACCCCCTCGGCGCTCCTCGAGCTGTTCGCGCTGCTGCAGCAGAACCCGGAGATCCGCGGCGTACGCGCCTCGACCATGCGCGCGGTCGCCAGGAATCTCTGGCTGGTCGACGAGGAGTTCCGCCAGAACCCGCGCCATCACCGCCTGTTCCTCGAGATCCTGCGCTCGCCGGTCGGCGTCACCCACGAGCTGCGGCGCATGAACACCTACGGAGTGCTCGGGCGCTACATCCCGGCCTTCGGGCGCGTGGTCGGGCGCATGCAGTACGACCTGTTCCACGCCTACACGGTCGATGCGCACACGCTGTTCGTGGTGAGCAACCTGAGGCGCTTCGCCATCCCGCGCTACGACCAGGAGCTCCCGGAAGCCTCGCGCGTCATGCAGCAGCTGCCGCGCCCGGAGATCGCCTATCTCGCGGCGCTGTTTCACGACCTCGCCAAGGGGCGCGGCGGCGATCACTCCGAGCTCGGCGCGGTCGATGCAGAGGCCTTCTGCCTCGAACAGGGCCTCTCGCCCTACGATGCGCGGCTGGTCGCCTGGCTGGTGCGCAACCACCTCGAGCTCTCGATGACCTCGCAGAAGCAGGACATCGGCGATCCGCAGGTGATCAATGCCTTCGCCCGCAAGGTGGGCGACGAGGCCCATCTCGATTACCTGTACGTGCTCACCTGCGCGGACGTGCGCGGCACGAACCCGAAGCTGTGGAACTCCTGGAAGGCCTCGCTGTTCAAGGACTTCTACCAGCGGGTGAAGCGTGCGCTGCGCCGCGGACTCGAGAGCCCGATCGACCCCGAGCACCTGGTGCGCGAGACGCAGGACGCGGCGCGGCGGCTCCTGATCGAGCGCGGCGTCGGCGAGGGCGACATCGCCGCTGCCTGGACGCGCTTCTCCGCCGGCTATTTCCTGCAGCACTCGCCCGAGGAGGTCGCCTGGCACACGCGGCTCCTGTCCGAGCGCGATGCGGCCTCCGATGACCCGCTGGTGGCGCTCGATGCGCACAGCCTGCGCGGCACCACCGCGGTGCTGATCTTCACGCGCCCGCGCCGCAATGGCTTCGCGCGCACCACGGCGGTGCTCGATCAGCTCGGGCTCAACATCGTCGACGCGCGCATCACGCCGACGGGCGATGGCTTCAGT
>DATMRG010000044.1:0-5724 GCA_035566495.1 Steroidobacteraceae bacterium
TGAGCTGTACGCCATGGGTCTGCACCTGTCGATCGACGACTTCGGCACCGGCTATTCCTCGCTCTCGTACCTGCATCGCTTCCCGATCGACATCCTGAAGATCGATCGCTCCTTCGTCGGCAGCCTGACCCAGAGCGACAACGGACCGGAGCTGGCGCGCGCCGTCATCACGCTCGGCGAGACCCTCGGGCTCGAGACGGTGGCCGAGGGCATCGAGCACGAGCCGCAGGTGGCGGCGCTGCTGGCGCTCGGTTGCGTGGCCGGGCAGGGGTTCCTGTTCGCCAAGGCGACCTCGCTCGGCGAGATCACGAAGAGTCCGTTCGTCGCGCGCCGCAACGCGCTGTGGAACGCCCAGACCCGCAGCGAGGACCTCTCACCCACCGGGCGCTTCAAGGCCCTGAAGGCCGTCCCCGGTCGCAGTGCCGGCGCGGCCTGAGCCGCCCGCGCGCCGCCGCCGAGATCCGTCCGCTGCCCGCGGATGACCCACGGAGCTTTACGCCATTCCGTTACGGCGACTACCTGTGGGAGCGCATCACCACCTTCGTCGAGTTTCGCGGCATGGAGCGGCAGCGGCCGGCCGAGCCGCCGCCGCGGTGACGCGTGGCGCGCGGATGTGGACAGCCGGTGGCCGCGGCGGTAGCGTGCCATGCCGCCAAGGAGACGAACTCATGACACGCTACATCCCGCTTGCCGCGCTGCTGGCGCTCGCAGGCTGCTACAACATGCCGGGGGGCGACGTCACCGCGGACAAGAGCGGCGCGAACACCGTCAACGGCTCGATCCACGTGCCCGCCGGCGCCCATAGCGGCGGAGTGGGCACCGTCAACGGCTCGATTCACATCGACGAGAACGCGACGGTCGCGAGCGCCGGCACGGTGAACGGCTCGGTCGCGCTCGGCGCGCACGCCGCCGCCGAGTCGGTTGCCACGGTCAACGGCTCGATCACGCTCGCCGAGGGCGCCCACGTCGCGCACGACGTGACGACCGTGAATGGCGCGATGACGCTCAGGAGCGGCGCCGACGTCGGCGGCCCGCTCACCAACGTGAACGGCCGCATTGCGCTCACCGACGCGCACGTCGCGGGCGGCGTGCAGACCGTGGATGGCGACATCGACGTCGGCGGCGGCTCGCACATCGAGGGCGGCATTCTGGTCAAGCGGGGCGGCGGCTCGTGGTTCAACTTCGGCAGCCGCAAGCCCCGCATCGTGATCGGGCCGGGCGCGGTGGTGCAGGGCGACCTGCGCTTCGAGCGCTCGGTCGATCTCTACGTGAGCGAGTCGGCGACGACCGGTCCCATCACCGGCGCCACCGCCGTCCGCTTCGCGGGCGCCGCCCCGACGGGCTGATCGCGGCCGCTCAGCTGTCCGCCGCCTGCCTGGCGCGCAGCAGGGCCAGGGGGTTCGGCTTGGGCTCGGCGATCTTGACGAGCGTGTTGCGGTCGCGGTGCAGGAACGGCTCTTCGCGCCCGCGGACCTTCAGCATGGTGTCGAGCACGTAGCTCCAGCTGCCGTCGGGGTTGAAGACGACCTCGATGCGATAGGAATCGGTGCGGAAGGCGTACTCGAGAAACGCAGTCGAGCAGATGCCGTATTCGGTCTGACCGCGCTGGGCGGTGAGCACGAGCTCGGTGGCGTCGGGAGTCGCGTGCCCGGAGGCGATTGCGACCTGGCCGCGCGGAATGCTGAGCGTCTGCAGCACGAGACCCGTGGCCGGCTCCCACAGCCAATAGCCCGTCTGGTCGTGGAAGGTGGCGTCCTCGTCGGAGGCCAGGATGCGGGTGTGATAGCGCAGACCATAGAAGAGCTGCGGGCCATTCGCCTGCGCATCGATCGGCTGTAGCTCGATGTGCTCGCTGTAGTCGCGGCGCTCGGGTCCCTCGGGCTTCGGATTGACGTCGATGCCGGTACGGCTCTCCCAGGTACCGGCCAGGCGGCGCAGGGGACCCAGGTTGGCGAGGGTGTCGGGACTCGCTTCCTGCTCGGTATAGATGTCTTCGGGAAACGGGCTCATGCGCAGCTCCTCGGCCTCGGCGGCAGTCTAATCGATATCGAAGCAGCGTAGACTGCGGGCCCTACGGGCGGCACTCGAACCGCCGGGGAGGGCGATGTCATGAGCGTGGAGCTCAAATACCTGGCGCTGGTTGCGACGCTGACTGCTCTGTTGTGGGTGCCTTACATCCTCAACACGATCATGGTGCGTGGTCTCATGGAGGCGGTTGGCTACCCGACGAACCCGAAGTCCCTGGCCCTCTGGGCGCTGCGCTTGAAGGCCGCGCACTACAACGCCGTCGAAAACCTGGTGGTGTTCGCAGCGCTCGTGCTGGTGGCGGGCGTGGCCGGTATTCACAGCCCCGCGATCGCGACCGCCGCCTGCGTCTACTTCTGGGCGCGCGTGGTGCACGCCGTCGCCTACACGCTCGGGGTGCCGTGGGTAAGGACGCTGTCGTTCGTGGTCGGGTTCGCTATGCAGATGTGGATCGCGTGGGTGATTCTGCTGCGCTGACCGGCTCGAGGCGCTGCATGCCGCCGCCTCCTACGCCACCGAGGGTGAGCTCCCTGCAACCGGCGCGTCCGGCACGCCGCGTACGGGCCAGCTGATCGGTGCGACCCTCGGGATCATCGATACCCAGCCTACCATCCCGAGGAGGCTCACGAACGCGGCGACCAGGAACGCCGAGGTGAAGTGGCCGCTGCGCTCGACCAGCAGGCCGGTGAGCGCCGGCGCCACGATGCCGGCGAGGTTCCCTATGCCGTTCTGAATGCCGACCCAGCGGCCGGCGGCACCCGGCCCGGCGAGGATCTGCGGGATGGCGAACACGCCGGGCGAGTTGGCGCCATCGAGCACCTGGTAGGCGAAGACAGCGCCGAGTGCCCACGGAGCCGGTGCGAGCGCGATGCAGACCATGCAGCCGACGAACCCTACGTGGGTGAGGCCCATGACCGATTTGTAGGCGAGGCTGGCGCGCTCGGGGCGCGCGACCGCCCGGTCGATGAGCCAGCCGGCGATGAGCCCGCTGGCGGCGTGCACGCAGTAAGCCAGGAAGGTGAAGCGCGCCATCTCGCTGGTCGAGAAGCCGTGCTCACGCACCACGTAGAACGGCAGCCAGGTGAGGGTGAAGTAGAAGGCGTAGTTGACCGAGAAGAGGCCGAGGCTGGTGCCCCAGAGCTCGCGCCGCACGAGGAGCGCACGGAACGGCGGCCCATCGGCTGCGGGTACGCCTGCGGCCGTGGCAACCGGCCGGGCGGGGATGCGCACGCGCGACCAGGGCAGGAGCCAGAGGAGCGAGAGGGCCCCGAATACCCAGAAGGCGCTGCGCCAGCCGTATGTCGCCATGAGGAGGCCGCCGACCAGGGACCCGATCGCCGGACCAAACATGTAGCCGAACGCGACGACGCCGTTGGCAAGCCCGAGGCTCCGCACCGGCACCACTCTCGCCAGGAGGTTGGACACGGAGGGGAAACCGACACTCTCGCCGACGCCGAGCAGCACTCTGAGCGCGAGCAGCGCGCCGAAGGAATATACGACGCCGACCAACATGGTGGCGCAGGCCCAGAGCGCGAGCCCCGCGCCCAGGACCCGCTGGGCGCCGAAGCGGTCGGCGAGCCAGCCGACCACCGGCTGCAGCGGCGCGTAGCACCAGAAGAACGCCGACATCAGCAGTCCGAGCTGCTGCGCCGAGAAGCCGAGATCGTCCTGGATCAGGTGCGCGGCCGTCGGCACCGTGCCGCGGTCGACGTAGTTGATGAAGAGGGCCGTGGCCAGGAGGCCGACGATGGTCCAGCGCCGGCCCGCGCCGGGCTCGGCCGCTGTCGGCGGCGCCGTCAACTCGCGTAATCCGCGCCGCTGCGATCGAGGAGGCGCTTCAGGGCCTCGAAGTGTAATTCCGCGCGGTCCTGGCCGCCGACGCTCTCGCAGCCCGCGAACTGCTCGAGGGTCGCGCGCACCACGGGCTCAGGCAACACGGCGAGTGGCCGCCCACTCGAGAGCGCGAGCATCTGCACGCGGCAGGCGCGCTCGAGGAAGTACAGCCGCTCGAAGGCGTGCGACGCCGAGCCGCCCGTCACCAGCACGCCGTGGTTCCGCAGCATGAGCACCGCCTTGGCGCCGAGCACGCGCGCCATCCGCTCGCCTTCCGCGTAATCGAGGGCGAGGCCGTTGTAGTCGGCGTAGGCGACCTGGTCGTGAAAGCCGATGGCGCTCTGCGAGGCGGTCTCGAGACGCGCGCCCTCGAGCATGCCGAGCGCGGTCGCGTACGGCATGTGCGTATGCAGGACGCAACGCGCCTGGGGAGCGAGCCGGTGCGTCGACAGATGGATGTAGAGTGCGGTCGGCTCCACGAGTCCCCGCCCGGCGACCAGCTTGCCGGTGAAATCGACCTCGAGCAGGTCGCTCGCCTTCACCTCCGACCAGAGCAGCCCGTAGGGTGCGAGATAGAAGCGGTCGGGGTAGCCCGGCACGAGCATCGTCATGTGGTTGTCGATGCCCTCGTTGTAGCCGAAGTGCGCCGCGAGGCGATGGCAGGCCGCGAGATCGACGCGCGCGCGGCGCTGCGCGTCCCCCTGCATCGGCGCGAGCTGAGGCGAGGCGCTCATTTGGTCTCGAACCTTATCGCAAGCTGCGCGCAGCCCGACACGGCAGCGGCGCCGGCCGGCCGATAGTAGGGCGCACCGGCCCGGGCGATGCGGAGCGCGGCCTCATCGAGCGCCACATCTCCCGAGGAGCGCGTGATCGCCGGATCCTGGGTCAGCTTGCCGCTGTCGTCGGCGCAGACGCGGACCTCGGCGCCGCCGGGTCCGGAATGAACCGCGGCCGGAGCCGCGGCGGCGCCCGCCACGGGCACGGTTGCCGCGGCAACCGCCGCGCCGCCTGGCGGCGCGGTCTGGGCGAAGTGCCCGCGTCCCCATTTCCAGGCGATCTCCTGCCAGGACGCCATCGCCGATCCTTCGCCGGCGCGCACCGCCGGCAGGAAGCGCAGCTTCATTACGCAGCTGAGCGCCGCGGCGTCCAGAGTCTCGGACCCTGAGGGGGACTTGAGCGAGGGCTGGGACGGCACGCCGCTCGGACCCACTACCAGGACGATCAACGCCGCGGAGGGCTCCTGGACGTCCGCCTGGATCAGGTCCGGACAGCGGTTCTTGGATTCGTAGCCGACCGCGATGGTTGCGTCGCGCAACTCGGCTGCGGGAGGGGGCGCGCTCCAGGATTGCCCCGCGAGCGCGGCGAAGAGCGCCGCGGTGAGGAACGCCGTCCGCCGTGTAGCCATCGAGTCACCCCCTTGGTCGCCATTCTAGCGTGGGGCGCGGCGCTAGCGCCCGGGCGGCCCGCACCCCGGGGTGTCGCAGTCCCCTTCCTCCTCGATCTGCACGGTCGTGTGCTCGACGCGCAGGCGCGCTTCGAGCCGCGCGTGGATGGCGGCGATCACCTCGCCGTGTCGGCTGCCCGCGGCGAGGTTGGCGTGCAGTGTGACGGTCGGGCGCTCGCCGGTCATCGACCAGACGTGCACGTGGTGTACGCCGATCAGGCCCGGCACGTGTCCGACGAGCTCGGTCTCGATGGTGCGCTCGTCGCAGCCCGCCGGGGCGCCTTCGAGGAGCACGTGAGCCGACTCGCGGGTCAGCGCCCAGGCCGAGCGGAGGATCAGCGCCGAGACGACCAGCGAGAGGAGGGGGTCGGCGAGCGTCCAGCCGCTCGCGAGGATTACGAGCGCCGCAGCGCTCGCGGCCG
>DATMRG010000045.1:0-21852 GCA_035566495.1 Steroidobacteraceae bacterium
ATATGCGCCGGAAATACTTCGCGTGTCTGCTGGCGGCCGCCTGCGGTCTCGGCAGCGTGATGGCGGCCGAGAGCGACGTCGGGGCCATTCTGGCTCTCCGAGCCGAATCGAATGCGGGCCTTCTGGCTCACGATGTCGACCGGGTTCTGCGCCATACCACCGATGATTTCATCCTGGTGGGAGGTGTGAGCGGTGGGCACGTCGGCAAGCAGGTGGTCCACGACTATTTCGTCAGGGGCTTCGCCGACCCGAGCCTCGTCACCTACATCCGCACGCCCGACGCGGTCACGATCTCCGACACCGGCGATCGGGCCTTCGAGGCTGGTAAATGGCAGGGAGTCTGGCGCAACGCGAAGGAAGGCTCGGTGATGAGCGGAGAATACTGCGCTCATTGGGTCAAGAAAGACGGCGCCTGGCTGACGCTGGCCGAGCTCTACGTGACCCTGCGCTGCAGCGGACCCGCCTGCGCACCCTGAAGACGCGCTGGCGGATCCCCGGCTCACGCCACCCTGACTGACGCCGCACGCACGGCGCGTCGCGTGTGCGTAGGCGCGCGCTGACATGCTCGCCGCTGTTATGTTGATTGAGCCTCGCGCTATGTTCAGCGGCGCGCGCGACATAACACCAACATGCGAATCCTGCGAACTGCGTCGCAATTTCCGGGCGCCGTGTCACTGTCCCGCGACAGAGATATCCGGTAAACAATGCGGCTGTAGGAAGGGATGCTCCAACACCAAGATCGAACGAGGAGCGATTTCGATGAAGGTGCAACGCTTGCGTTGGCCGGCAGCGGCCGGCGTGGTTACTGGAATACTCACCCTGTTGGCTTTGTCGGGCGGCGACGTCGCGCGCACGGCCGGCCCGTCCGGGCGTGCGTCGCGTATCTACATCGTGCAGGCACGCAGCGCCGATGAGGCGGGCAGGGCGGTCAGGCAGGCCGGCGGCCAGGTGCGCGCCGAGCTGCCGGTGATCCGCGCCGTCAGCGCCGTGCTCGACCAGCGCGAGCTCGGTGCGTTGCAGCGGGCTGCGGTGCCGCTGCTCGAGGTCTACGACGACTCGCAGGTGCGGGCGAGCTCCTTGGGCGCGCTGCCGGAAACCTATTATCCGAGCGAGATCGGAGCGCGGCCGCTGCACACCGGCGGTACGGTCGGAACCGGTGTCACCGTAGCGGTGGTCGACTCCGGGCTCTGGAGTCAGCATGGACCGGACCAGAGTGCGCCCGGTCAGGTGGCGAGCCGCATCGTCGCCCAGTATGACGTGCTGGCGGCGAGCTCCCAGCCGGCAGGCGGGCTGCTGTCCGGGGTCACCTCCCTCGCCACGGCCAACAATACCAACGTCAACGACGGCTACGGGCACGGTACGCACGTGGCCTCGATCATCGCCAGCAGTGGTGTCGCGACCACCGGCAATTTCCAGGGCGTGGCGCCGGGCGTGAACCTGGTGGCGGTGCGCGTGCTCGACGCCAACGGCGTCGGCAGCTACTCGAGCGTGATCGCCGGCATCCAGTGGGTGATCGCCCAGAAGGCGCGCTACAACATCCGGGTGCTGAATCTCTCGCTGAGCGCGCCGCCGCACTCGTTCTACTGGCAGGACCCGCTCAACCAGGCGGTGATGGCCGCCTGGAACGCCGGCATCGTCGTCGTGGTGGCCGCCGGCAACTTCGGTCCCTCGCCGATGAGCATCGGCGTGCCGGGCAACGTGCCTTACGTCATCACGGTCGGAGCCGTCACCGACAGCTACCAGCCGATGCAGCCGAGCAAGTACAAGCTCACCTCGTTCTCGTCGGCCGGTCCGACCTTTGAAGGCTTCGTCAAGCCCGAGGTGGTGGCGATGGGCGGGCACATCCTCGCCTACGCGCCGAACAACGGCACACTGGCGCAGGAATTCCCGAAGTGGGTTGCCTTGCCCTACGACGACTTCACCCTCTCTGGCACCTCGATGGCGGCCGCCGTTACCAGCGGTGTGGCGGCGCTGATGCTGGAAGTGAGCCCGTCGCTCACCCCGGACGACGTCAAATGCCGCCTCATGACCGGCGCGCACCCGGCGGTGACGGCCAACGGCACGCTCGCCTACACGGTCTTCCAGCAGGGCGCGGGGCTCGTGAACGCGCACGATTCCGTCTACAGCACCGCGAGTGGCTGCGCCAACCAGGGACTGAATGTCGCGGCCGATCTCCTCGGCTGGCAACACTACGGCGGGCGCGCCAACTACAACCCCTCGACCGGCGAGTACTACATCATGGCGACCACCGGCGGCACGTCGGGGTCGTCCGGCGGCGGACTGCTCGGCGGCGTCTTCGGTCTCGTCGGAGGCCTCGGTACGACCGTCGCGAAGGTGCCGCTCGTCGGTCCGGTCCTCGGGAGCCTGCTGTGGGACGTCGCGCAGCTGGGCGACGGACTCCTGTGGAACGGCAGCTACTCCTCCGCCAGCGGCTATACCTGGAGCAGCGGCTATAGCTGGAGCAGCGGCTATACCTGGAGCAGCGCCTACACCGGCGTCGATCTGCCGGCCCAGCAGTAGGCGGCCGCGCGCGCTGTCCGGGGAGCGCACCGAGAGCGTCATGCATCGCCGCCATCTCCTCCCCGCCATTGGCGCGTTGTTGGCACTCGGCGCGTCCGGCGTGAACGCCGCGCTGCCGGTTCCGGCGGCGCGGCCGATGTACTTCGAGCACCTGACGATGCGCGATGGGCTCTCGCAGAGCACCGTCGAGGGCTTCCTGCAGGACTCGCAGGGGTATCTCTGGATTGCAACCGAGAGCGGCCTCGACCGCTACGACGGCAACACGTTGCGTATCTACCGGCGCGAGCGCGGCAACCCACACGCGCTGGCGAGCGATTACATCTGGACGATCGCCGAGGACGCTCGCTCCGATTTGTGGCTTGCTACCGATGGGGGCGGGGTCGCCCACTGGCAGCGCCGCAGCGACCAGTTTGAGTCCTTCCGGCACGATCCGGCGCGGCCCGACTCCCTCGCCAGCGACGCGGTGCGCACACTCCTGATCGACGCCTCCGGCAGCATCTGGGCCGGCACGCTCGATCGCGGTCTCGACCTGCTCGATCCCGCCACCGGCGTGGCGCGCCACTTTCGCCACCGTGACGGCGAGCCGCGCTCGCTACCCGCGGACGCGGTGTTCGCCCTGTACCGCGACCGCGCCGGTCGCGTCTGGATCGGTACCGACGGCGGATTGAGCCGCTACGACCCGGCGACGGGTGGCTTCATCAACTACGGCAAGTCGAGCGATGGTGCGGGCCTTTCCGACCTGCAGGTGCGCGCGATCCGCGAGGATCACACCGGAGCGCTCTGGGTCGGGACCATGCGCGGCGGACTCGATCGCCTCGAGCCGGGCTCGGGCCGCGTGAGCTACTTCCGCCACGATGCCGCCAATCCGCGCTCGCTCAGCCACGACCGCGTGAGCGCGATCCTCGAGGACGGCGCGCAGCGGCTCTGGGTCGGAACCCCCGAAGGCCTGAACCTCTTCGACCGCGCAACCGAGAGCTTCGTGCGCTACGGCAACGATGCCAACAATCCGCAGAGCCTGCGCAGCAGCTACGTCATGTTCAATGCCCTCTACCAGGACCGCGGCGGCGTCCTGTGGGTGGGCACTCGCGAGGGCGGCGCCAGCCATTGGAATCCCGACAGCTGGTCGCTCGGTCACTACCGCAGTGCTGCATTCCACGACATGGAGGTAGGCAGCTTCGCCGATGACGGAGCCGGCCGCGTGTGGGTTGGAACGATCGGCTCGGGGCTCATCGAGATCGACACCCGCGCCGGCAGCGAGCGCCGCTACGGCCACGATACCGCGGCGTTGACGCTGTCCGACGACCGGATCATGTCGCTGCTCTACGACCGTCGCGGCACCCTCTGGGTCGGCACGATGGCGGGCGGGCTCGACCAGGTGGAGCTCGCGACCGGCAAGGTGCATGTGTGGAAGGCCGCGGCGGGCGACTCCCATGCGCTGCCGGCCGACGGCGTGATGACGCTCTACCAGGACCACCTCGGCGACGTATGGGTGGGCACTTTCGGTGGCGGCCTCGCCAGCATCTCCGCCGCGAGCGGGGAGCTCACGCGCTATCCGGTCGGCGCGGACCCCGGCGCATCGCTCAGCGACGGACGTGCCAGCGCGATCGCCGAGGATGCCCACGGCAATCTCTGGGTGGGTACGGTGGGCGGAGGCCTCAACCTCCTCGAGCGCGCGAGCGGGCGCTTCTATCACTACCGCCGCGACGACAAGGATCCCGCGAGCCTCTCGGACGATGCGGTGTATGCGCTGCATGTGGACCGGCGCGGCGACGTCTGGGTGGGCACGCGCTCGGGCGGCGTCGACCGCGTAGTCGGCAGCTCGGTGGCGCCGCAGTCGGTGCGCTTCGAGAACTACAGCAGCGCGTTGCCGAGCCGCGCGGTGTTCGGCATCGAGTCGGACGGCGAGGGCCGGCTGTGGCTCTCCACCGCCAATGGCCTGGTGCGCCTCGACCCGCGCACGCGCGCGCTGCGGATCTATCACGAATGGAACGGCCTGCAGGGCGAAGACTTCGACATCGGCGCTCACTATGAGGACCGCGACGGCAACCTGTTCTTCGGCGGCAGCAACGGCTTCAACGCCTTCTCCCCCGCAGCGGTCACGTTCAGCTCCACGCCGCCGCGCGTGGTTCTGACCTCGGTCGTGCGGCTGAATACCACGCTCCCCGAGCGGGATCTGCCCGGCAGTAGCCGCCCGCTCGAGCTCGCCTACGATGACAAGCTGGTGAGCTTCGGGTTTGCCGCGCTCGACTTCGCCTCTCCGGCCAACAACCGCTACTCGTATCGGCTGGACGGATTCGACTCGAGCTGGGTCGACGCCGGCTCGCTGCACCGCGCGACCTACACCAACCTCGGTGCCGGTCAGTACACGCTGCGGGTGCGGGCGGCGACCGCGGACGGCGACTGGGGCACGGACCAGCTCGCCATCCCGGTGCACGTGGCTCCGGCACCCTGGAACACCATCTGGGCGAGGCTTGCGTATCTGGCGGCGGCGCTGTTGCTGCTCGCCTGGGCCTGGCGCGCGCAGAGCGCGCGGCGCAGGCGTGCCCTGCGCTACAGCCGGCACCTCGAGGAGACCGTGCAGCAGCGCACCCACGAGCTCAAGGAGCGCAATGCACAGCTGCAGGTGCTGTCGCGCGCCAAGAGTGAGTTCGTCGCGCGCATGAGCCATGAGCTGCGCACGCCCATGAACGGCGTGCTCGGCATGACGAGCCTGCTGCTCGACACCCGCCTCGACGCCGCGCAGCGGCGCTTTGCCGAGGGCATCCACCGCTCCGCCGACTCGCTGCTCGCGATCGTGGACGACGTGCTCGATCTCTCCAAGATCGAGGCGGGGCGGTTGCAGCTCGATCCCACCGATTGCGATCTCACCGAGCTCATCGAGCAGACTGCCGAAGTGCTCGCGCCCCGCACCAGCGGCAAGGGCGTGGAGCTCCTGATCGATCTGCCTCCGGAGGCCCCCCCAAGGGTGCGGGTCGACGCCGTGCGACTGCGGCAGGTGTTGATCAACCTCGGCGGCAACGCCGTCAAGTTCACCGAGCGCGGCGAGATCACGCTGCGCGTCGTGGCGCTCGGGGTGCAGCACGCGAGCGCCTCGCCGCATGTGGCGGCGGAGGCGCACGCGACCGGCAGCGCGCTCAAAGTGCGGCTCGAGGTCGCCGATACGGGCATCGGTATCGCGCCCGAGAACCAGGCTAGGATCTTCGAGGAATTCGCGCAGGAGGACGCCTCGACCACGCGGCGCTTCGGCGGCACGGGTCTCGGACTCGCGATCTGCCGGCAGATCGTCGAGCTGATGGGCAGCAGACTCACCCTGGTGAGCAAGCCGGGTGTCGGCTCGACGTTCTCGTTCGAGGTGACGCTGCCCGTGAGCGCGGCGCAGCGGCCGCGCAGTGCGCCGGCGGCGCGGCTCGACGCCATGCGTGTGCTGGTGGTCGACGACAACGCCGCGGCGCGCGTCCTGATGGCCACCGCGCTGCGTGCCTGGGGCGCCCGCCCGACGCTCGCCGAATCGCTCGAGGGCGCGCTCGCGGAGCTGCGCGGCGGGGTCTACGAGGCGGTGATCATCGACGATCCGCTCCCCGATGGCGACGCCAGGCAGCTGCTGCGCCGCCTGCGGGGGCTCGGTGGCGCACGCCCGCGCGTGATCCGCCTGGTCGGGTTCGCCGACCTCAAGCCGGTGGCGGAGGAGAGCGGGCGCCACGATTGGTTCGACGCCGAGCTGACCAAACCGCTGCGACTCGCGCAGCTGCACGCCGCCCTGAGCGGGCGAGCGGCTGCCGTTGGGCGTGAGGCCGAGCGTGCCCGAGGACGGACACCCGAGGCGCGGCTCGCCGGACGGGTGCTCGTGGTCGAGGACCAGCCGCTCAACCGCGAGGTTGCGGACGGGATGCTGAGCTCACTCGGCCTCTCCGTGGAGACAGCCGGCAACGGCGCCGAGGCGCTCGAGCGGCTGCGCCGCGAGGCGTTCGACCTGGTGTTGATGGATTGCGAGATGCCGGTGATGGATGGCTTCTCGGCGACACGCGAGCTGCGCCGCGGCGAGGCTCCGGGCCGGCCTCTGCCGGTGATCGCGCTCACCGCCGATGTGACCCGCGAGGGACGTGAGGCCTGTCTCGCGGCCGGCATGGATGATCACCTCGGCAAGCCCTTCACCCGCGAAGCGCTGCACGCGATGCTGCGCCGCTGGTTGCCCGCGGAGCGCGCCGCCGCCACGGCGGCAGAGGCGGCCACCGCGCCCGCCGCCGCGCCCGCCACCAGCGCGGATCCGGCGGCGGAGCTCCTCGACCGGGGCACGCTCGAGGCGCTGCGCGCGCTGCCGGTGCGCGGGTCGCAGACCATGCTGAGCCGCGTCGCGGCCACCTACCTCTCCGACTCGGAGCGTCTGCTCGATGCGATCGAGCGGGCGGTCGCCGCGGGTCAGGCGGCGGACCTGGCTCGTGCCGCCCATGCCTGGCGCTCGAGCAACGGCAACGTCGGCGCGCTCGGACTCATGAACCTCTGCCGCGAGCTCGAGAGCTGCGCGCGCGCCGGTGACCTGTCCTCGGCGCAGGCGCTGCTCACGCAGCTGCGCAACGGGTACGCCCAGGTCGGCGAGGAGCTGCGCGGCGAGCTGCGCAGATCCGCATGAGCACGCCACGCACCCGGATACTGGTCGCCGACGACGATGCGCTGCTGCGCGAGATCGCCACCGCGATGCTCGAGAATGCCGGCTTCGAGGCCGAGGCGGTCGCCTCCGGCGCCGCGGCGGTCGCGGCCTGCGCGGCGCGCATGCCGGACCTGGTGCTGCTCGACGTCGAGATGCCGGACGGCAACGGCTACCAGGCCTGCAGCGGCATCCGCGCGCTTGCCAATGGCCGCGAAGTCCCGATCGTCATGGTGACCGGGTTCGATGATGCGGCCTCGATCAATCTGGCCTACGACGCCGGGGCGACGGATTTCGTGGTGAAGCCGCTCAACTGGCCGCTGCTCGCGCACCGCATCCGCTACGTACTGCGCGGCGCGCGCGCCCAGGCGCACATCCACCGCCTGGCCTATTTCGATGCGCTCACCGGCCTTCCCAACCGGGAGTGGATCGGCGAGTACCTGGCGCGCGCGCTCACCGCCGCCGCGCACGGCGAGCACGGGGTTGCGCTGCTGTTCGTCGATCTCGATCAGTTCAAGCGCATCAATGACACCCTCGGCCACGAGACCGGAGATGCGCTGCTGAGGCAGGTCGCCGCACGGCTGAGCGAGGCGCTCGAGCCCGTCGGCGCCGACGCCCAGCTCGCCCGCGTGGGCGGCGATGAGTTCATCGTGGTGCTGACCGGCAACGCCGGGGCCGCCGCGGCCGAGCGGGCCGCGCAGCGCGTCCAGGTGGCGCTCACGGCGCCGTTCGTCCAGGGCGGCTATGAATTCGTCGTGACCCCGAGCATCGGTATCGCGCTCTACCCCGAGCACGGCGCCGACGTGCAGACCCTGCGCAAGAACGCGGATCTCGCGATGTACGAGGCCAAGGCCGGCGGCCGCAACCAGTTCCGCCTGTACAGCAGCGCCATCAACACGCGGGCCGTCAAGCGGCTGTCGCTCGAGATGGAGCTGCGCCGGGCGTTCGACGAGCGCAAGCTCGAAGTCTACTACCAGCCGCAGTACGCGGCCGGGAGCCTCGAGCTCGCGGGCGCGGAAGCGCTGCTGCGCTGGTTCCATCCGCAGCGCGGCCAGATATCCACCGCCGACTTCATCGCGGTCGCCGAGGAGACCGGGCTCATCGGCGACATCGGCCGCTGGACGCTCGAGCAGGTGTGCCGCGACCTGCGTCATTGGCGCGGCGCCGGACTCAAGGTGCCGGCGGTCTCGGTGAACGTCTCGGGGCGCGACTTCATGCGGCAGGACGTCCTGCTGCGCCTGTCGCGCGTCGTCGAGGAGGCGCATCTGCCGGCCTCGCTGTTCGAGCTCGAGCTCACCGAGGGAGTCCTGATGCAGGATGTCGAGAGCGGCCAGCGCTCGCTCGCGGCGCTCAAGGAATACGGATTCGCGCTGGCGGTCGATGACTTCGGCACCGGCTACTGCTCGCTCAACTACCTGAAGCGCTTCCCGCTCGATACCCTCAAGGTGGACCGCGCGTTCGTTAATGACATAACGGCCGACGCGGACGACGCCGCCATCGTGCGCGCCATCGTGGGGCTCGGGCACAACCTCGGCCTAAAGATCGTGGCCGAGGGCGTCGAGACGCTCGAGCAGCTCGAGTTCCTGCGTGCCACGGGCTGCGATCTGGTGCAGGGCTATCTCATGAGCCGGGCGGTCGAGGCGCGGGCCTTCGCGCAGCTCCTGCATACGCCGCAGGCGGCCGGCCCTACGGCGAAACGCGGCGCCGCGGCAGCCGCAGCGAGCTAAGGGCTTCCGAGCGCCCCCGCAGGGGCACGGGCGGACCTCCGGGCGCGGCAGCAGCCGTCAGCTGCTGCGGGACTTGTGCCGGCTCTTGCCGGACGCAGCGCCATCGTCGCCGATCTCGTAATCCTCGAAGTCGCTGGTGAGCTCGGCGGTGTGCTTGTCCTCGAGCAGCCGCTCGAGACGCCGCCACGCGGGATCGCCGGCCTTCTGGCCGCGGCGCTTGGCGAGGTCGAGGTCCTTGATGACCTGATCGAGGTCCACGTCACCGTCGCCGATGACTGGCTCGTCGGCTTCTTCGTCCTCGAACTCGTCCGATTCCGGCTTCTCGCTCATGCGGGACGGCTGTCCGGCAGGAATTGACGGCGCGAACTTAAATCAGACCCCTTACAACTGCAATGCGCCGAGTGTGGTTTTTGTGAACCGTGCCCGGTATGGGGCCCGGGAGCGGGCCGCCGGGCCGCCGCGGCGCGGCGCAAGCGTCAGTGGATCAGGTTATTCATCTCGAAGATCGGCAACAGCATTGCAAAAACGATGCCCATGACGAACAGGCCCATCATGACGATCAGCAGCGGGCCGAGCAGGCCCACCATGGCGGCGAGCAGGGCATCGAGCTCGCGCTCCTGACTGATCGCGGCCCGCTCCAGCATGCTCTCGAGCTCGCCGCTCGACTCGCCGCTCGAGATCAGGTGGATGGTCATGGGCGGAAACATCCGGCTCACGGCCAGCGAGCGGCCGATCGGCGCACCTTCGCGCACGCGCGCGGCCGCATCCGCTACCGCGTCCCGCATCGGCAGGTTCGTGACCACCTCACCCGCGATGCGCAGCGCCTCCAGCACCGGTACCGCGCTCGCCGACAGGATGCTGAAGGTGCGGGTGAAACGCGCGGTGTTGAAGCCGCGCGAGAGCTTGCCGACGATCGGCACCGTGAGCAGGAAGCGCTGCACGCGGCGCTTCGCGCCCGGGTCGCGCTGCCAGCGCCGGAACAGCCACACCACCACCACCAGCGCGATGGCGAGATACAGCCCGTACTGGCGCAGGAAGTCGCTGGTGGAGATCAGCAGGCGGGTGATCAGGGGCAGCTTGCCCTTGGCCGACTCGAATACCGCGACCACCTTCGGCACCACGAACACCAGCAGTCCCGAGACGATGGCGAAGCACATCACCGTGAGGACGATCGGATAGAGCAGGGCCGCCAGTATCTTCTGGCGGATCAGCTCGCGGCTCTCGGTGTAGTCGGCGAGCCGCTCGAGCACGTTGTCGAGGTGGCCGGCCTGCTCGCCGGCTGCGACCGTGGCGCGATAGATCTCGGGGAATACACGCGGAAATTCCGCGAAGCCATCGGCGAGGGTGTGGCCCTCCATGACGCGGGCGCGTACGCCGAGGACGATGCTCTGCACGCGCGGCTTCTCGGTCTGCTGCGAGACCGCCAGCAGCGCCTCCTCGAGGGGCAGCCCGGCGCGCGCCAGCGTCGCGAGCTGCCGGGTGAAGAGGGCGAGATCGGTCGGCGAGACGCGCCGCAGCAGGCTGAAGGAGCGCTGGGCCTTGGCCTCCTTCTGCGCAACCTCGGCGACGGTGACCGGCAGCAGTTGCTGCTCGCGCAACAGCTGGCGGATGTGACGCGGGGTATCGCCCTCGAGGATGCCCTTGCGCTCCCTGCCGGCGGCATCGAGGGCGGTGTATTCGAACGCACCCACGGCTATTGGCCGAAAGCCGCCATCAATCCTCGCGCGTGACCCGCAGGATTTCCTCGAGCGTGGTGTCGCCGCGCAGCACGCGGGCACGGCCGTCGTCGCGGATCGAGGGCGTGCTGAGGCGCGCGTGGCGCTCGAACTCGTGCTCCGACACCCCATCGTGGATCATGTCGCGCATGGCATCGTCGACCACGATGAGCTCGTAGATCCCGGTACGACCGCGGTAGCCGCCGGAGGAGTCGCGGCCCGGCCGGTAGAGCGTCGGCGAGGGATCGCCGGCAGCGAGGTTCAGCAGTCGCCGCTCGCGCTCGCCCGCCTTGAAGGGCTGCTTGGTGTCGGGGTTGAGCACCCGCACCAGGCGCTGCGCCAGCACGCCGATCAGGCTCGAGGACAGGAGGAAGGGCTCGATGCCCATGTCGCGCAGGCGCGTGATGGCGCCGGCCGCGGTGTTGGTATGGAGCGTCGAGAGCACCAGGTGGCCGGTGAGGCTCGCCTGCACCGCGATCTGCGCGGTCTCGAGGTCGCGGATCTCGCCGATCAGCACCACGTCCGGGTCCTGGCGCAGGATCGCGCGCAGGCCGCGCGCGAAGGTCATCTCGACCTTGGTGTTGACCTGCGTCTGGCCGATGCCGTCGATGTAGTACTCGATCGGGTCCTCGACCGTCATGATGTTCTGGGTGTTGTCGTTCAGGCGCTCGAGCGCCGCATACAGCGTCGTGGTCTTGCCGGAGCCGGTCGGGCCGGTCACCAGGATGATGCCGTGGGGCTTGTGGATCAGCTCGTCCATCGCGCCCTGTATTACTGGGTCCATGCCGAGCGAGCCGAGGTCGAGCTTGCCAGCCTGCTTGTCGAGGATACGCAGCACCACGCGCTCGCCGTGACCGGAGGGGATGGTCGAGACTCGCACGTCCACCGCGCGGCCGGCGATGCGCAGGCTGATGCGTCCGTCCTGCGGCAGGCGCTTCTCGGCGATGTCGAGCCGCGACATGACCTTGACGCGCGATACGACCAGCGGCGCCACGGCGCGCTTCGACTGCAGCACCTCGCGCAGCACGCCGTCGATGCGGAAGCGGATCACGAGGCGATTCTCGAACGGCTCGATGTGGATGTCGGAGGCGTTCTCCTTGACCGCCTGCGTGAGCACCGCGTTGATCAGGCGGATGATCGGCGCGTCGTCCTGGCTGTCGAGGAGATCGGCCTGCTCGGGCAGCTCCTGGGCGAGGTGCGCGAGATCGGCGGTCTCATCGAGCCCCTCGACCGCCTGCATGGCGTCCGAGCCGGCCTCGTAGGCGCGCCGCAGGAGCAGATCGAACTCCGCCTCCGGTACGCGCTCGAGCTTTACCGGCCGGCGCAGGTAGCGCCGCACTTCGGCGAGCGCGAGGGGTGAAGCGTGGTCGCGGCAGACGCAATCCGCGACCCCATCGACGATGCCGCGTACCAGCACTCCGTGACGCTTGGCGAACGCGAACGACAGCCGCCGTGCGTCGGACGCCGCGGCCGTGGCGCCGGCCTGGGTCTCGCCGGGTGTCACCGCATTCATGAGGTCGCGACGCTCATTGCCTGGGCGGCGGCGGCTCGGCCGGGGTCGCGGCCGGACTCTCGGCCGGCATGCCGGGTGCGACGGGGGCGCCGGGTGGGGGCGCGGTGCGTGTGGGATTCGCGGGCAGTCCCTGGCTGGTCGGCGGCGCGCCGCTGATCGGGGGCGCCGATCCTCCCGGCGGGAGCGGGGGCAGCGTGCCGCGGCTCACGCCCGGCAGCATCGGCACCAGATCGTGCTGTCCGATTTTGTCGACCTGTCTGCCCTGCTCGATCATGTAGTTGTACTTGAGATCGGTCTCAAAGGCCGCCTGCGCCGCATCCCGCAGGATCTTCGGCCGGATGAAGATCATCAGATTGTTCTTGGTCGACTGCTCGTTACGGGTCTTGAAGAGATAGCCGATGATCGGAATGTTGCCGAGGAACGGCACGCGGTTCTCGCCCTTGGTCGTGTTGTCCTCGGTGAGGCCGCCGAGCACCACGATGCCGCCGTCATCGATCATCACCGTGGTGCTGACGGTGCGCTTGTTGGTGACGAGGTCGACCGCGCCGGCGGGCTTCTGACCGATGGTCGAGCTCTCGATCGCGATCTTCAGCATCACCGCCGTGCCCTCGGGCGAGATGGTCGGCGTGATCTTGAGGATCGTGCCGACTTCCTCGCGCTGAATCGTCTGGAAGGGATTGACGGCGCCGCCGACCACGGCGGTGTTGTTGGCGGTGTACTGGCCGGTGATGAACGGCACTTCCTGCGCGACCTTGAGCTCCGCCTCCTGGTTGTCCATGGTGACCGCCGACGGCGTCGAGATCACATTATCGTTGGTGTCGGCGCGGATCGCGCGCAGCACCGCGGCGAAGTTGGTGCCGTTGCCGCCGCTGATGCGGCCGATGCCGAGCGTCGTGCCCTGCAGCAGCGTGGTCGAGACGTTGGCGGGATTCTGAATCGCGCCGGCAAGGTCGACGATGCTGGTGCCCCCCACCGGGCTGACGAATGCGCCGGCCGGCACGTTGGCGCCGTTGATGAACGCCGCCCAGTTGACGCCGAGCTCGGCGTCCTTGTCGAAGTTGATGTCGGCGATGATCGCCTCGACCAGCACCTGCGGGCGGCGGATGTCGAGCTTGTCGACGATCTCCATGACCGCGTGCATGATCTTCGGCGGCGCGGTAATCACCAGAGCGTTGTTGGTGGGGTCGGCCCACACCATGGCGTTCTTCTCCGCCTGCGCCTGCGGGTTGGCGGCCGCGCCCGCGGCGCCGGTCGGCCCCGCGGCGGCCTGCGCGATGCCGGTGATCTGCTCCTTGAGTTTTGGCGCGAGCTTCTCGGCGTTGGCGTAGTGCAGGTACCGCACCCGCGTGTCGCCGCCGCCGCCGAGCGGTGTATCGAGGTGCGCGATCAGCGCGCGGATGCGCAGCCGCTGCGCCTCCTGCCCGCCGATCAGCACGGTGTTGGAGCGCTCATCCGCCACCACTTTGACGGCGCTGCCCTCGGCCGCATTGCCCTGGTAGAGCGAATTCACCACGCGCACGATCTCGGCCGCCGAGGCATTGGTGAGCGTCACGATCTCGGGATCCTGATTACCGACCTGGTCGATGCGGCGGATGATGCGGATCATCCGGTTGACGTTGCTGGCGTGGTCGGTGATCACCAGGATGTTGCCGGCCGGGTAGGCGACCAGCGAGCCGTACTGCGGCACCATCGGCCTGAGAATCGGCACCAGCTGCGCGGCGCTCACGTTCTTGACGTCGAGCACCTGGGTCACGATCTCATCCGAAGACGAGCTGATGTGATCGGGCAGATCGATCGAGGGGCTCGTCTTGGCGTTGGTGTCGGGCATGATCTTGACGATGTTGCCCTGCGGCACGGCGATGAAGCCGTACACCTGCAGGATCGACAGGAACGCCTCGTAGAAGGCCGGCGGCGTCATCGCCGTGGAGGACAGCATGGTCACCTGGGCGCGCACCCGCGGATCTATGATGAAGTTCTTGCCGGTGGCGGCGGCCACGGCTTCCGCGACCTGGGTGATGTCGGCGTCCTTGAAATTGGGCGTGATGCGCTGGGTCTGCTGGGCCGAGGCGAGCGGGCCCGCGAGCAGGACGGCAAGCGCGCACGGAGCGAATGGGCGAAGGCGTGTCACTGTTGTTTTCCCCTGAGAGTGCGCGCCCAGCTACGGGGGCGAAGTGCCTTCCGGCGTGCCGGGCTGTTCCGGAGGTGGCGGACTGCTCGCGCCGGCGGCGGCGCCCGGAATCGCGGCAGGCGGCTGCGGCTGCGGCTGCGCCGGCTCGGGCACCGTGGCCGGCGCGGCCACCGGGTTCGGCTGGACCGGCGGCGCCGCCGGCGCAAACTGACCGAACCCGGGTATCGGGGCCCCGGCGGCTGCAGCGGGGAACCCGCCGGCCGCGGTCTCCGCTTCCTGCGCCACTTGAGCGATGTTGAGGGTGAGATCCATCTGCTGGTTGTTGCGGATTACGGTGACGCGCGCCTCGGACGAGGCGCTGAGTGTGCCGAGGATCGCCTGCCCGCGGTCCTGGTCATCGAGCGGTGAGCCGTTGATCGCGATGACCTCATCTCCCGGGCGCAGCCCGAGTCGCGCGAAGGCAAGCCGGTTGCGTCCCGGGTAAACACGGAATCCCTTCACCTTGTCTCCATCCATCACCGCCTGCGGCCGCAGCAGATCCGCGATCAGCCCCGGCTGCTCGGTGAGCGTCCGACGCATGCGCTCGACCACCGGCGCCTGAGTCGGGAGCGAATTGGCGGACGGTGCGGGCGCGGCCGCGCTCGCCTGGCGGGGCAGGATCAGCGACTCGAGTTGTCCGTTGCGGTCGATGATAACGCGGTCGCTATACACCGAGTGCAGCCGTGCGCCCCCGGGAACAGTGTCGCCAACTGCATGCACTTTGGCGGCCTGTGCGCTGGGTCCGAGGATTGCCAGCCCGTTTTGCGGATCATTACCGGCGATGATTCCGGTCAGCACCAGCGGCATATTCGTCTGCGGGGCGTTGGCGTCGTTCTGCTGCGGCACCGGGGCCGACCCAAACAGGTGCGCATTGGTGATCGCGGCCACGTCGGTGAAGCGTGCCTGCACCGGCGCCGGCACGGCCGCGGCGGCGCGCGGTGCGCGCCCGGCGCCCGCGAGATCGGTGACGATGAAGGCCGCCTGTACGCCGAGCGCGAGAGCCAGGACCCAGGTGGCGAGGCGCGGGCCCTCGGTGCGCAGGAGCACGCGCCAGCGATCTCCCGCGGGCAATCCCTCGAGCCAGGAAGCGGCGTTCATAGGGCCAAAAGCATGAGCTTAACGGAGTTCAATCCGACTCCTTCGCGTGGCGGGAACGCCCTTCGCGCAAGGACGACCGCGGCCAATCCGCCCAATGATACGGGCGGGCTGCTTGGGCTCTCAAGCGATTGTTTCTGCTGGACTAACCACATGACATTGTGCGGCTCTTGTGTTGCCGTTTCACCACCCCTATAAAGAACGCCATGCCCGAGCAGCATCCGGTCCGTCCCGACTCCGGCATTGCCGTAGAAGAGGCGCAACCGGAGGTCAAACAACCGCCGCTGTTCCGGGTGGTATTGCTCAATGACGACTACACCCCCATGGAGTTTGTTGTCGATGTGCTGGAAAAGTTCTTTGGCCTGAACCGCCCCAACGCCACCCGGATCATGCTGGAGGTCCATACGAAGGGTAAGGGCGTGTGCGGGGTCTTCACGTATGAGATTGCCGAGACTAAGGTGGCGCAGGTGACCACCTACGCCCGGGATCACCAGCATCCCCTGATGTGCACCCTGGAAGAGGCTTGAGCGGACGTAACGGAACCATCTGAAAGGCTCGGCTCAAAGTGTTGTCGAACGAACTGGAATACTGCCTCAACGACGCCTTCCACCAGGCGCGCGAGGCGCGTCACGAGTACCTGACGGTCGAGCATCTGCTGCTCGCAATCCTCGACACCCCCAAGGTGCGCGAAGTGCTGCGCGCCTGCGGGGTTGAGTTCGCGAAGCTCCGCCAGGAGCTCAAGGAGCACATCGATCAGTCGACCCCGCGCCTCGAGGAGGGCGAGGAGCGCGAGGTGCAGCCGACGCTCGGCTTCCAGCGGGTCCTGCAGCGTGCCCTGTTCCACGTGCAGTCGAGCGGCAGGAAAGAGGTCGGGGTGACCAACGTGCTGGTCGCCATCTTCAGCGAGAAGCAGAGCCACGCGGTGTTCCTCCTCAACCGCCAGCACGTCACGCGGCTCGACGTCGTCAACTACATCTCACACGGGCTGTCGAAGATAGCCGAGGAGAAGACCGAGAAGGAGGACGGCCAGCCGGATGCGGAGCGCGACGGCGAGGGCGGCAGCGCGCTCGAGAAATACACGACCAACCTCAACCGCATGGCGCAGGAGGGGCGCATCGACCCCCTGATCGGGCGCAAGCTCGAGGTGGAGCGCACCATCGAGATCCTGTGCCGCCGCCGCAAGAACAACCCGCTGTACGTCGGCGAGGCCGGCGTCGGCAAGACCGCGATCGCCGAGGGCCTGGCGCGCCTCATCGTCGAAGGCAAGGTGCCCGAGGTGCTCTCCGACTGCACCATCTTCGCGCTCGACATGGGCGCGCTGATCGCCGGCACCAAGTACCGCGGCGATTTCGAGAAGCGCCTGAAGGGCGTGATCACGGAGCTCAAGAAGCTTCCCGGGGCGGTGCTGTTCATCGACGAGATCCATACCGTGATCGGCGCCGGTGCCGCCTCAGGCGGCGTGATGGATGCCTCGAACCTAATCAAGCCGGTACTCTCGAATGGCGAGATCCGCTGCATCGGCTCGACTACCTACAGCGAATACCGCGGCATCTTCGAGAAGGACCACGCTCTTGCCCGGCGTTTCCAGAAGATCGACGTGGTCGAACCCTCGGTGGCCGAGACCATCGACATCCTGTTCGGCCTCAAGCCGCGCTTCGAGGAGCATCACGGCATCACCTACGCGGATGAGGCGCTGCGTGCCGCGGCGGAGCTGGCCGAGCGGCACATCAACGAGCGGCATCTGCCGGATAAGGCCATCGACGTGGTCGATGAGGCCGGCGCGCGTGCGCGCTTGAAGCCGGTCGCCGAGCGCGAGCCGGTGGTCGGGGTGCGCCACATCGAGGACGTGGTGGCGCGCATGGCGCGCATTCCGGCCAAGAGCGTCTCGGTCTCCGACAAGGAGATCCTCAAGAACCTCGAGCGCAATCTGAAGCTCGTGATCTTCGGCCAGGACAAGGCGATCGAGGCGCTGGGAGCGGCGATCAAGATGGCGCGCTCGGGCCTCGCCGAGACACGCAAGCCGGTCGGCAGCTTCCTGTTCGCAGGCCCGACCGGCGTCGGCAAGACCGAGGTCACGCGGCAGCTCGCGATCGCCATGGGCGTCGAGTTTCTGCGCTTCGACATGTCGGAGTACATGGAGCGGCACACGGTGTCGCGGCTGATCGGTGCGCCGCCGGGCTACGTCGGCTTCGACCAGGGCGGGCTGCTCACGGAAGCGATCACCAAGCACCCGCACTGCGTGCTGCTGCTCGATGAGGTGGAGAAGGCGCATTCGGACGTGTTCAACCTGCTGCTGCAGGTCATGGATCACGGCACGCTGACCGACAACAACGGCCGCAAGGCCGACTTCCGCCACGTCATCATCGTGATGACGACCAACGCCGGCGCTCAGGAGATGGCGCGCCCGTCGATCGGCTTCACGCATGCCGACAACACGAGCGACGGCATGGAGGCGATCCGCCGCATCTTCAGCCCCGAGTTCCGCAACCGGCTCGACGCCGTCATCCAGTTCGCGGCGCTCGATACCGCGACCATCGAGCGGGTGGTGGACAAGCTGATCCTCGAAGTCGAGGCGCAGCTCGAGCAGAAGGGCGTCACGATCTCCCTCGACGACGCGGCGCGGCGCTGGGTGGCGGAGAAGGGCTACGACCCGAAGATGGGCGCACGTCCCATGGCGCGCACCATCCAGGAGCACATCAAGCGGCCTCTCGCCGAGGAGCTCCTGTTCGGGCGCCTGGCGAGCGGCGGACACGTGCGCGTGTCAGTCAAGGAGGATGGCTCGGAGCTCGTCCTGCACGTCGAGCCGGCGCACGTGCCGGCCGTACCTGCTTAGATTGGCCGAAATCACAGGAAGTGATTTCGGCGGACACGGCTGCTCTCGCTATCGGCCGCGGTAGATGATGCGGCCCTTGGTGAGATCGTAGGGGGTCATCTCCACGGTGACCGCGTCGCCGGTCAGGATGCGAATGTAGTTTTTGCGCATCTTGCCCGAGATGTGCGCGGTCACGACGTGGCCGTTCTTCAGCTTCACCCGAAAAGTCGTGTTGGGCAGGGTCTCGACGACCTCGCCTTCCATCTGAATCGCGTCTTCTTTCGGCATGGTGCCCTTAACGGCCTCGGGGGCGCGAATTGGAGCACAAAGGCCCTTGCTAAGGCAATTTGCGCGGCCGGCGTGCGCTCAGGTCAGGGGGGGCGAGGGCAGCGCGACCTGCTCGCGCAGCAGGCGCTGGAACTGCACCCGCGGGATGGTGCGGGCGCCGAGACTGCCGAGATGGCGCGAGTAGAGCTGGCAGTCGATCGCGACGATGCTGTTGCGCAGGCACACTACCACCAGGTGGGCGAGCGCGACCTTGGAGCCATCGCGCAGCACGCTGAACATCGACTCCCCGAAGAACACGCCCCCGAGCCGCACGCCGTACAGCCCCCCGGCGAGCGCACCGTCGCGCCAGGCCTCGATGCTGTGGGCGCAGCCGAGGGCGTGGAGCGTGAGGTACGCGGTGCGCATGTCGGAGGTGATCCAGGTGCCCGGGCTTGCCGAGCGCGGGGCGGCGCAGCCGTCGATCACCGCGACGAAGTCCCGGTCGATCGAGGTGGTGAAGCCGGCGTTGCGCAGCGTCTTGGCGAGGCTGCGCGTGCAGTGAAACTCCTCGGGGAACAGCACCGCGCGCGGGTCGGGCGACCACCACAGCACCGGCTGACCGGGTGAGTACCAGGGGAAGATGCCGCGCCGGTAGGCGGCGAGCAGTCGTTCGGGCGAGAGGTCGCCGCCCGCGGCGAGCAGTCCCGGCGGGTCCTCGAGCGCCTGCTCGGGAGGCGGGAACCACTCGGGCGCATCGTGCGCCGAAATCCAGGTGACGGTCTTCATGCGCGCTCGCCGACGCCGCGCCGCCTTCGATACGGAACGTGCTCCTGCACCTCGAGCGCGTAACTCTCGACCGCCGCGCCCTCGCGCTCGAGATACTGGGCGATGGCGGCGCGGAACTGGCGGTCGGCGATGAAATGCGCCGACCAGGTGAGCTGGGGCTCGAAGCCGCGGCTCACCTTGTGCTCGCCCTGGGTGCCGGGCTCGAAGCGCGCGATGCCGCGCTCGATGCAGAACTCGATCCCCTGGTGATAGCAGGTTTCGAAGTGCAGGCTGTGGAAATCCGCAGCCGCGCCCCAGTAGCGGCCGTAAAGCGCCTCCTTGCTCGAGAAGAAGATCGCCATCGCGACCACGGCGTGCCCGTGCAGGGCGAGTTTGACCATGAGCGACTCGGGCAGCCGCCGCGCGACCTCGGCGAAGAACTCCGGAGTGAGATATGGCTCGTGCCCGTGGCGCAGAAAGGTGTCGCGGTGCAGGGCGTAGATCCGCTCGAGGAGTGGCGGGTCGAGCTCGCCGCCAAAGCGCGTCTCGAAGCGTACCCCGCTCTCGGCCACGCGCCGCCGCTCGCGCCGCGCCTTCTTGCGCTTCTCGGCGGTGAAGGACTCGAGGTAGTCGTCGAAGCTCGCGTAGCCGCGATTAGTCCAGTGGAACTGACAGTCGCGCCTCAGCAGCCAGCCCTGCGCGGCGCAGGCGGCGCGCGCGGGCTCATCGAGAAACAGCGCGTGCACCCCCGAGACGCCACGGGCCGCGGTGTCGCGCTCGAGCGCCTCGAGGAGCGCGCGGGCGACGGCGGCGCGATCGAGCCCCGTCCGCACCAGCAGGCGCGCGCCGGTCGCGGGAGTGAACGGAGTGGCGAGCGTCAGCTTCGGGTAGTAGCGGCGCCCGAGGCGCTCATAGGCCTGCGCCCAGCCGAAGTCGAAGACGAATTCTCCATAGGAGTGGCTCTTGAGGTAGGCGGCGGCCGCGCCGGCGAGGCCCGCTCCATCGCGCAGCACGAGATGGTGCGGCTGCCAGCCGGTGCCGGGACCGACGCAGCCTGAGTGCTCGAGCGCGGCGAGAAACTCGTGGCGCGCAAAGGGCTGCGTGCCGCCGCTGAGCGCGTTCCACTCGCGCGGCTCGAGCTCATCGATGCTGGAGCAGAACTCGATCCGGGCGTCGGCCATCTTGGGTCGGAGGCGTCAGGCGTGCTTGCGGGTGTCGAGCGTCTCGAGGTAGCGGTCGGCGTCGAGCGCGGCCATGCAGCCCGAGCCCGCGGAAGTCACCGCCTGGCGGTAGACGTGATCGGCAACGTCGCCGGCGGCGAACACGCCCGGCACGCTGGTCGCGGTGGCGTCACCGTCGAGCCCGCTCTTCACGGTGATGTAGCCGCCACGCATGGTGAGCTGTCCCTCGAACAACCCGGTGTTGGGTGTATGGCCGATGGCGACGAACAGGCCCGTGATCTCGAGCGTCTGGGTCGCGCCGCCCGGCAGGGCGCGCAGGCGCACGCCGTTCACGCCTTGGCTGTCGCCGAGCACCTCGTCGACCGTGTGGTTCCAGACGAGCGACATCTTGCCGGCGTGCACCTCGCGGAACAGGCGATCCTGGAGGATCTTCTCGGCGCGCAGCTTGTCGCGCCGGTGTACGAGCGTCACGTGCCGGGCGATGTGCGCGAGATAGAGCGCTTCCTCCACGGCGGTGTTGCCGCCGCCGACCACCGCCACGCGCTGTTCGCGGAAGAAAAAGCCGTCGCAGGTGGCGCAGGCGGAGACGCCGCGGCCGCGGAACTGCTCCTCCGACGGCAGCCCGAGATAGCGGGCGCTCGCACCGGTGGCGATGATGAGTGCATCGCAGCTGTAGCGCTGCGCCTCGCCGACGAGCGCCAGTGGCCGGGCGGCGAGATCCACCGAGACCAGATGGTCATTCACGATTTCGGTCTGGAAGCGTTCGGCGTGGCGGCGCATGCGCTCCATGAGCGCCGGGCCCTGCAGTCCCTCGACGTCGCCGGGCCAGTTGTCGACGTCGGTGGTGGTCATGAGCTGTCCGCCGGGCGCCATGCCGGTAATGAGGAGCGGCGCGCGGTTGGCGCGCGCCGCGTACACCGCGGCGCTGTAACCCGCCGGTCCTGATCCCAGGATAATCAAGCGGCTGTGCCGGGTTTTTGCCGGGGTCATCTGTGCCATCGGCGCATGGTACCAAGCCCTATAATGCGGTCCTTCTATCTTAAGACGGAGAACCGGGAATTGGCTGAGACCCAGGTCCAGGCACGCAACGGCTCGCGCCTCACCGCTGCCGTGTCCCGCGCCCTGCGCGAGAGCGCGGTAATCGCCCTCGGCATCGTGGCGCTCGTGCTGTTCATGGCGCTCGCCAGCTACAGCCCCGACGATCCGGGATTCTCTTATACAGGCGGCGCCGCGCCGATTCATAACCGCATCGGCGTCGTCGGCGCGTGGCTGAGCGATGTGCTGTTCTTCCTGTTCGGCTGGCCGGCATACCTCTTGCCGCTGGTGCTGGCGATCGCCGCCTGGGGCCTGCAGCGCCGTGTGCAGGGCATCAGCGTCTCCCGCGTGAATACCGCGGTGCGCGTCGCCGGCTTCGTGCTGCTGCTCGCGGCGAGCTGCGGGCTGACGAC
>DATMRG010000046.1:0-50696 GCA_035566495.1 Steroidobacteraceae bacterium
GGCGTCTCGCCATGGTCGTCGCGATAGACGCCGACGCCCAGGTCGACCTTGCGCGGATCAGGGTCGGCGCGGAACGCCGCCATGAGGCTGAGGATGGTGTCGGCAGTGATGAGCTCGAGCCGCTCGAACATGGTTTTTCTCGGGTGCCGCCCGGGGCGGCAACGGTAGCACGTTACGGACCTGCGACCACCGCCCAGGGCCCCTTGCCGGTTGTGATCCGGGCCGTTACGGCCAGCTTGTCGGCGTCGACGATCGCCACCTCTCCGGTCGGCCCGTTGGGACTGAAGAGATGCCGGCCGCCGCCGCCGAGCGCCACGCCCCAGGGGCGTCCGCCGCAGGCCACCTCGGCGACGAGGTTCGGGCCGGCGAGCTCGAGCACCGCCACGGTGCCGGCGCGGCCGGTACCTACATAGAGCCGCCCGCGCCCGGTATCAAGCGCGATGCCCATCGGCCGCGCCTGCGTGCGGAGCTTGAAGAATTCGGCCGCCGGCGCGCCGCCCGGGACCGCGATGCGATAGACGCTGGCATCGCCCTCGCCCGTCACGAAGGCGCTGCGGCTGTCGGCGGAGAAGACCAGATCGCGCGGCCGGGTTCCGACCGTGGCCTTGCCGAGGACCGCGTATGACTTCGCGTCGACGATGGTCACGGTGTTGTCTTCCTCGCTCGTGACCAGCACCCAGCGTCCATTGGGCGATACCCGCACGCCCTCGGGCTCGCGGCCCACGGGCACCGTGGCCAACACGCGGCCGCTCGAGGCGTCGAGCACCGCAACGCGCGCCGAGTCCTCCTCGGAGACGTACAGCCGCCGGCCGTCACCGCTCACCGCGACGCGCTCGGGGTCCGAGACCCCGCCGAGCAGCCGCGTGCGCGCGAGCGCCGCCGTATCGATCACGGCGATGCCGTCGGCCGCCGGATCACGCTGCAGCTTGGCGCACTCCGCGTCGCTGAGCGGCGGGGGACACTTCGGCATACCGCTCACCGCGACGTACAGGACCTTGCCATCGGGACTCAACGCGAGGCCCCGCGGGCGCTTGCCCGCCGCGACCGTTCCGATTGCCGCGCCGCGATCGGCGTCGATCACGCTGACGGTGCCGTCGTCCTCGTTCGAGACGTAGGCGCGTTCCGCCAGCGCCGGCGACGATAGCGCCAGCGCGGCGAGGGCGGCCAGGCACCGCCACGGTAGAGCTGTACCCCGCATATTTGACGTAAGTCCCACCTCCGAAGGCCCGCCATGCTACCGTACCCCGCCTTGCCGATAAGGCCTCCGAGAGCCCGCATGCCCGCAACCCCCGCCAGCCCAAAACCGCCGCTGATCTGGGCGAACGCCCTGATGTTCGCGGTCACGTTCGCCGCCGCGGCTGTGCTCGTGCCCTGGTATGGCCTGTGGCACGGCTTTACGGCCGCCGACTGGACCATAGCCGCCTTCTTCCTGTTCGCTAACGGCATGGCGGTCACCGGCGGCTACCATCGGCTCTGGGCGCACCGCACCTACGAGGCGCACCTCGGCGTCCGGATCTTCTATCTCATCTTCGGCACTATGGCGCTGCAGAACAGCGCCTTCGTCTGGTGCAGCGGGCACCGCAACCATCACCTGCACGTCGACGACGTCGACCGCGATCCGTACTCGGCGCGGCGCGGCTTCTGGTTCTCGCACATCGGCTGGATGCTGCGCGAGTACCCGAGCGGCGTGCCTGACCTCGCCAACATTCCGGACCTGAAGAAGGACCGGCTGCTCGCCTTCCAGCATCGCTACTACGTGCCGCTGGCGGTCGGGCTGAACTTCGGCCTGCCGATCATCGCCGGCATCATCTTCCACGACCTGTGGGGCATGCTGATCCTCGCCGGGGTGCTGCGCCTGGTGTGGAGCCATCACGTCACGTTCTTCATCAACTCGCTGGCCCACATGTGGGGCACCCGCCCGTACACCGAGGACAACACCGCGCGCGACAATCCGGCGCTGGCGGTGGTGACCTACGGCGAGGGCTATCACAACTTCCACCACATTTTCGCTCACGACTATCGCAACGGCGTGCGCTGGTGGCAGTGGGATCCGACCAAGTGGCTGATCGCGGGGCTCGAGCTGGTCGGGCTGACGCGGCGCCTGAAGCGCACGCCCTGGTTCCAGATCCAGCGCGCGCTGCTCGCCATGCAGTTCAAGCGCGCCGAGCGGCGCCTGGCCGACCTGCCCAGCGGCGGCCACTCGCAGATCGAGCAGCTGCGTGCGCGCGTCGCGCACGAGTATGAGACCTTCCTCGCCGCGCTCGCCGACTGGGCGCACGTCAAGGAGCAGTGGCTCGAGGAAAAGCGCCGCGCGGTCATCGAGCACTGGCGGCAGTCGGACCTGCAGGGCAAGCTCCGCGAGATCGAGCGGGCCCTCGGCCGGCAGCGCCGGCGCATGCGCCTGCTGCAAGCACAGCTCGTCTAGCCTTCCCCCTCGGGCGCCTCGTCCAAACGCGCGGCTGCGCCGCGCTACAATAGCCCGTCATGGGCCGCATCTTCGAAGTCCGCAAGCACACAATGTTCGCGCGGTGGAACCGCATGGCGAAGCAGTTCGCGCGCATCGCCAAGGACATCACCATGGCCGTCAAGTCCGGCGGCCCGGACGCGGCCGCCAATCCCTCGCTGCGCCGGATCATCCAGAATGCGCGCGCGGTCAACATGCCCAAGGACCGCATCGAGGCGGCGATCAAGCGCGCCTCGGGGCGCGATGCCACCAACTACCAGCAGGTGCTGTACGAGGGCTATGCGCCGCACGGAGTGGCGCTGCTGGTCGAGACCGCGACCGACAATCCGACGCGCACGGTGGCGGCGGTGCGCAACGTCATCACCAAGAACGGCGGCAATCTCGCCACCAACGGCAGCGTCAGCTTCCTGTTCAAGAAGATGGGCGTCTTCCGGCTCGATCCGGCCGGCATCGACCAGGACGATCTCGAGCTGTATCTGATCGATCACGGTCTCGAGGAGATGGGCGAGAGCACCGGCGAGAAAGGCGAGCCGCAGCTCGTGATCCGCGGTGCTTTCGCCGATTTCGGCAAGCTGCAGGAGGCGCTCGAGGCGCGCCGCATCGTGCCACTCTCGGCCGAGCACGAGTACATCTGCACCGTGCCGACCGAGCTGCCGGAGGCGCAGGCCACCGAGGTGCTGACGCTCATCGACCGCCTCGAGCAGGACGAGGACGTCCAGCAGGTCTTCCACACGCTGGCCTGAGGGTTGCCGTGCAGGACTATCGCCTCGAGCCCGCCCGCTTCGGTGACGCGCCGCGCCTCGCGGCAATGTCGCACGAGCTGATCGAATCAGGCCTGCGCCCGAAGTGGGGCGCCGAGCGCATCGGCTGGTACGTGCGCCATCCCGAGAGCGTGGTGCTGACCGCGCGCAGCGACCGCACCATTGCCGGCTTCGCCATCATGAGCTATGCGGATGAGGCCGCGCACCTGAACCTGCTGGCGGTCGATCCCCGGCACCGTCGCCGTGGCATCGCGCGGCGGCTCGTGACCTGGCTCGAGGAGAGCGCACTCACCGCCGGCACCTTCATCATCGGACTCGAGCTGCGCGCGCAGAACGAGGCGGCGCAGGACTTCTACCGCGCGCTCGGCTACCGCGAGGTCGGACGCGTCCCCGGCTACTACCAGGGAGTCGAGGCCGCCGTCCGCATGGAGCGCGACGTCCGCGTCAGCCGGCCGGCGGCGGCTCGATCCTGAAATCAAACTCGTAGGAGTGGGCGCCATCCGCGCCCACCTTGATGCGCATGCTGCCCGTGAGGCCGGTCAGCTCGCCGGTGCCCGAGTCGGGCACGACCGTGATGGTCGACTCGGGCGTGCCGCGCTTCATGGTGGCGCTGTGCAGCAGCACGAAGCTGCCGCTGCGCCCCTGCAGCTTGCCGGTGACGCGCTCGAGCGCCACGTAGCCGGCCGAGCCCTTCACTTCGCTCTGGGTGGCGAGCATCTCGCCTTTGCCATTCCCCTCGAGATCGCCGTGGAAACGCTTGTCGATCGTGAGCCGCCCGAGGTTCGCCGTGCGCGCGATCTGCGTATCGGGCTTCTGCGGCGTGACCTTGACGTCGAAGGGCCCGCTGATGTGGTGAGTCATGCGAGTCTCCTTGGCTCTCATTGGCTTCAGTCCGGCATGGGCGTCATTTGCCCGGCGAGCGCGTCCTCGAATCCGAAGTTGCGCAGGTCGCGGACCCGCTGCGGATAGAGTATGCCATCGAGGTGATCCACTTCGTGCTGCACGACGCGGGCGTGAAAGCCCTCGACCGTGCGGTCGATGGGCACGCCCGCCGCATCGAAGCCCTGATAGCGCAGGCGCCGGTAACGCGGCACGAGGCCGCGCATGCCCGGGACCGACAGGCATCCCTCCCAGCCCTCATCCTGCTCCTGATCGAGCACCGTGAACTCCGGATTCACCAGCACCGTATAGGGCACGGGAGCGAGCTGCGGGTAGCGCGGGTTGTCCTTGAGCTCGAAGATCACGACCCGCAGGCTCACGCCGATCTGCGGCGCGGCGAGTCCCGCGCCGCTCTGCGCCCGCATGGTGTCGTCCATGTCGGCGACCAGCGCGGCGAGTTCGGCGTCGAAGCGCGTCACCGGCGCCGCCACCTGCCGCAGCAGCGGCTCACCCATCCTGAGCACCGGTCGCACGGCCATCGCGCAGCTCTCTCACCCGCGCCGCGGCGCGCCGCGGCGCGGCTCGACCGCGATCGAGATGCGGTGGTCGCGAAACACGAGCGGCGCCGGCGCGGCGCCGCCCGCCCTCATGGTGGTCGCGGCGGCCGCCGCTCGCTCCGCCTCCGCCACGGCCTCGGTAACGAGGTGATGATGGGGCGAGAGGTCGCAGACCGGATCGGCATTGGCCGCGTCGCCCGTCAGGAGATACGCCTGACAGCGGCAGCCGCCGAAGTCGCGCGACCGCTCCGGGCAGCTGCGGCAGGGCTCCTTCATCCACGCCTCGCCGCGGAAGTGATTGAAGGCCGCCGAGTCGTACCAGATGCTGCGCACGCCGTGCTCGCGCACGTTGGGAAACTCGAGCCCGGGCAGCATGCGTGCCGCGTGGCAGGGGAGCGCGGTGCCGTCGGGTGTAATGACGAGAAACACGCTGCCGAGGCCGTTCATGCAGGGCTTCGGCCGGGTCTCGTAGTAGTCCGGCACCACGAAGTAGATCTTCATCCTGTCCCCGGCGCGCGCGCGAAACTCGTTCGTGATGGCTTCCGCGCGCTCGAGCTGGGCGCGGCTCGGCAGGAGGTGCGCGCGGTTGAGCCAGGCCCAGCCGTAGTACTGCGTGTTGGCGAGCTCGACATACTCGGCTCCCAGCGATTCGGCCATCGCCAGGATCTCGCCGACGTGATCGATGTTGAGCCGGTGCAGCACCACGTTCAGCACCATCGGATAGTCGTAGCGGCGGATGAGCTCCGCCACCTTCGCCTTGAGCTCGAAGGTCCGCGTGCTGCTCAGGAAATCGTTGAGCTCGCGCGTGCTGTCCTGGAACGACAGCTGAATATGGTCCAGCCCCGCGTCCTTGAGCGCACGGATGCGCTCCTCGGTCATGCCGACGCCCGAGGTGATCAGATTGGTGTAGAAGCCGAGCGCATGGGCCTCGGCGACGATCGGCTCGAGATCATCGCGCGCCAGGGGCTCACCGCCCGAGAGCCCGAGCTGGACGGCGCCGAGCGCGCGCGCCTCGCGCAGCACCCGGATCCAGTCGGCGGTCGCGAGCTCGGTCCCGGTGGCGGCGAACTCCGTCGGGTTGTAGCAGAACACGCAATGCAGCGGGCAGCGGTAGGTGAGCTCGAGCAGCAGCCACAGCGGCAGCCCGCGCTTGAGGCCTGGGAGCGCGGGCCCGGCGGCGCTCACGGACGCAGCTCCAGCCAGCGTTTCTCGAGAGCGAGGGCGACGAAGGCGGTGACGTCGTCGCCGATCCCGCTCAGGGAATGGGTGCGCTCGATGTCCGTGACGATGTCGGCCACTGTGCGCACGCCATCGCAGCGGCTCATGATCTCGGCGGCGCTGCCGTTCAGCACCACCTGGCCTTCGGGGTAGAGCAGCACGTGCGCTTCCTGCGCCGCCTCCCACTGGAGCCTGAAGCCGCGCGCGATGGCCGGGCGCGAGGTGCCGCTCACGCCGCTTGCCGCGCTCATGCCGTCACCCCGTAGCCAAGCGCCATCGCATCGTTCATCTGCCAGAGGATATCCAGCTTGAATTTGAGCACCTCGAGCGCGCGCTCCTGCGCCGCGCGGGTGACGAAGCGCTCGAGCGTCACCGCCAGCGCGAACTCGACATCACGCCGCGCGCGGCTCATGCGGCTCTGAAAGTAGCCGAGGCCCTGCGGGTCGATCCACGGGTAATGCTCGGGCCAGCCGGCGAGGCGCTGGCGATGGATCTCGGGCGCAAAGAGCTCGGTGAGTGATGCGCACACGCCTTCGGGCCAGGGTGCGCGGCGCGCGAAATTGACGTACGCATCCACGGCGAAGCGCACGCCCGGCAGCACCTGGCCGAGGCTCTCCACCTCTGCGCGCCCGAGGCCAACCGCCTCGGCCAGCCGCAGCCAGGACTCGATGCCGCCCGGGTCGTCGCCATAGCCGTCGTGATCGAGGATGCGCTGCACCCAGTTGCGCCGCACCGCGCGCTCGTCGCAGTTGGCGAGGATGGCCGCGTCCTTGATGGGGATGTTGACCTGATAGTAGAAGCGGTTCGCCACCCAGCCGCGGATCTGCTCGCGCGTCGCCTTGCCGGAGTTCAGCATCACATTGAAGGGATGATGGATGTGATAGGCGCGGCCGCGCTCGCGCAGTTGTGCCTCGAACTCCGCGCGTGTCCAGGCCGGCGCGCTCACAGCGCGATCTCCATGGAATCGCTCGCGACCTCGACGCCGGCGCGCGTCAGCGCCGCGCGCTCGGGCGAGTCTTCGTCGAGGATCGGATTGGTGTTGTTCACGTGGATGAGGATCTTGCGGGTCGCACGCGGCAGCCTGGCCAGCGCTTCGAGCATGCCGCCGGGGCCGCTCTGGGGCAAATGCCCGAGATCGCGGGCGCGCTTGCGGGAGAGGCCCTGCGCGATCATCTCGTCGTCGCTCCAGAAGGTGCCGTCGACCAGCACGCAGGCGGCCGCCTCGAGCGCGCTCCAGATCGCGGGCTCCAGGGCGCCGAGCCCGGGGGCGTAAACGGCGGTCTTACCGCTCGCCCGGTCGCCGATCACCAGCGCCACGTTGTCACCCGCTACCGGCGCGCCGCGGTGGGGCGAGTACGGTGCGGGCTTGCTCGCCACGGCGAGCGCCCGCCAGGTCACGCCGGCGACGCCCTCGACCGCGAACTCCCCGCCCGCCTCATCCACCCGGCGCCGGTCGATGCCGCAGTAGTGCCCGAGCACCTTGAAGATCGGGTTGCCGCCCGTCAGGTCGGCGTAGGCGGCGTCCGTGCACCAGATGGCGAGTGGCCGGGTGGACTCGCGCAGCATGAGGAGTCCGGTAGTGTGGTCGATCTGTGCGTCCACCAGCACGACACCGGCGATGGCCGTGTCGCGCGCCGCGCGCGCCGGCTGCAGCTCGCGGTGGGCCCGGAGCTGCGCGAGGATGTCGGGGGAGGCGTTGACCAGCGCCCACGCGGCCGCATCCGCGCCGGCGACGGCGATCGAGGATTGAGTCCTGGCTACGGCGCGGAGGGTGCCGTTGCGCAGACCGGAACAGTTACGGCAGTTGCAATTCCACTGGGGAAAGCCGCCACCGGCGGCGGACCCCAGTACGCGGATTCTCACGACGCATCGAAATCAGGCGGTAGAAGCCGGGCGGACGCCCGGCCGCCCAGGCATCAGCGCCTGGAGATGTACATCGTGATCTCCATGCCGAAACGCACGTCGATCGCCCGCGGAGTTTCCCAACGCATACTGATGCTCCTAACTGCTGTGCCGCACCACGATACCGAATAAGCCGGGGCGCCGCAAAGGCGCCGGGCTTTCTTATGTAACGCGGGGTAAAGCGGGTGCCGGCCGCTCAGCGCTCGCCGCGGCCCGCCGCGACGCGGCGGGTGAGGCGCTCGAGCGAGCGGCGCGCCGCGGCCTTGGCGATGTGCTTGCACCAGAGCGGCTCGCGCTGTCCCGCCTGGCGACGGAACTTGTCGCAATCGCAGGTCCAGAGGATATGGTCATCCTGGGTCTTCAGGACCTGGACCGTGCGGCTCGGGAAGCTATAGGTGCCGAGGACTTCGTTCTCGGCCGGCTTCTTCGGCCGGCGCAGGCGGATCGCGACCATCCATCAAGACTAACGCACGCAGCCTGTGGATCGCTTGTGGATTACTTGTGAATAGACTGCGCGCCAACGGTGCATACGCTGTCAGGAGGAGACGATCCTGGCCTTGATGGCCTCGTACTCGGCGTCGGTGATGAGCCGCGCGTCGAGCAGCCGCTTGGCCTCCTGCAGACGCCGCAGCGCGTCATCGCCGTCCGCCGCGGACCCGCCAGAGAGGGGCGATCCGGCCGTGACCTGGATGCCGCCCGAGCGCGCGCGCAGCTCCTCGAGCTCGCGCACGCGCCGCTTCTCGCGCCAGGCCTGGTCCTGCGCCTGGCAGATGCGGTAGACCGACTGCGCCTGGGTCTTGCGCAGGCCCTTGAGCTCCACCCGCTGCGCGCCCTGCGCGCCGAGCGAGGCGAGGTCGGTGGCCCGGCCGGCGCGCACGCCGAGATCGGCGCCGATCACTCCGACGCGCAGCGTGACTTCCTCGAGATCCTGCCAGCGCACCGAGACCAGCTCGAAGCCGCCGAGAAGCGGCCGGCTGATGATGACGAGCCGGCCGCTGGTCGCGGCGACCATCACGCGCCGGTGGTTCAGCGCGAACATCCGCCGCTGCACCGCCCAGGCCTCGATCGTCTCCCCGGCAATCAACACCGAGCGCAGGTCGGCGAGCGGCTGGTCGAGGCCCTCCTCCTCCGGCGCGGCGATCGGATCGGTCATGTCCGCGGGCTCCGCCGCTACTTCTTGGCGACGATCTCGGCGCGCAGCTCGCGCAGCTTCGCCTTGAGGACGCGCTCGTTCGCCGGGCCCATGCGGATCAGCAGCTTCTGTCCCGCCGAGCGGCTCTCGAGCCCGGCGTCCGCGAAGGTATAGAACACGCGCGGCTGCTCGAGCTGGAGGGGACCTGCGATCTCGGGCGTCTCGAGCAGGTGGTCGATCACTTCGACCACCCGGTCGTTGAAATACTTGCCCGGGTAACCGAGATCCTCGTAGGCCTGTTGGAAGAGCGGGTAGAGCCGCTGGTACATCGCGGCGAGCCCCTTGACGTCGGCCGCCTGCACCGCGCGGACGAAGATCGAGTAGCGCTCGAAGTTGGCGTCACTCAACACCACCAGATCGCCCTGGGTCGACACCACGGTCTGTCCGGGCGTCGGCTTCACCGGCCGCAGGTCCACCGCTACCTTGTGGCGCGGCAGGTTGTCGATCGTCACCACGATGTGGCGCACGATGTTCTGCGGAACCAGCAGCGTCTCGATGGTCGGGCGTCCCAACACGCTGGTGAGCGACTCCTGCACCATCGCGTCGCTGTCGTTCAGCGCCGGCAGCGCTTCGGGGCCGCCGGCCGCGGGCATCGGGTGTGAGACGGCGGGCTCGGCGGCGGCGGGGGCCTTGGCCGGCTGCACGGCGGCGGCGGGCGGGGAGGTCTCGGCCGGATGGAACAGGAACTTGTACCAGAGCCCGAAGCCGGCGGCCGCGACGATCACCAGGCCGCCGACCCACCAGAGCAGCTTGTGGCGGAATGAATCCGGAGTCTCTTCTTCCCACATCGTGATACGTAACTCTACTCCCCTTTGGGCCCGGCGGCGCCGTCGTGTACAGCCGCAGCTCGCGCAAGGCACTGTACGTTGGATTAATTCACCGCTGCGGAGGCTGCTCGCGCACCGCGCGGTGTGTTTCAATGCGCGCATGCCCGCCGAATTCCACCCCGCCGTCGCCGGCTGGTTCGCCCGCACTTTCGCCGCTGCAACGCCGGCGCAGGCCGCGGCATGGCCCGAGATCGCGGCCGCCCGCCACGTGCTGATCGCGGCGCCGACCGGCTCCGGCAAGACCCTCGCCGCATTTCTCGCCGTCATCGATCAGCTGGTGCGCGCGGGGCTCGCGGCCAACGGTCTCGCCGACGAGACTTACGTGGTGTACGTCTCGCCCCTCAAGGCGCTTTCGAACGACATCCATCGCAATCTCGAGGCGCCGCTCGCGGGCATCGCGGACGAGCTGCGTGCGCTCGGGCTCCCCGGGCACGGCATCCGCACCTTCGTGCGCACCGGCGACACGCCCCAGCACGAGCGCACCGCGATGCGCAAACGCCCGCCGCACGTCGTGGTCACGACGCCCGAGTCGCTCTACATCCTCATGGGCTCGGAGTCCGGGCGGCGCATGCTCGCGAGCACGCGCACGGTCATCGTCGACGAAATTCATGCGATGGCCGGCAGTAAGCGCGGCGTGCATCTCGCCCTGACGCTCGAGCGGCTCGAGGCACTCGCCGGCCGGCGTCTGACGCGCGTAGGACTCTCGGCAACGCAGAAGCCGATCGAGGAGGTTGCGCGTTTCCTGGTCGGCAGCGGCGGCCTGCGTGCCGACGGCAGCCCCGACTGCGCCATCATCGACACCGGTCACGTGCGCGAGCGCGATCTGCAGCTCGAGATCCCCGCCGCGCCGCTCGAGTCCGTCATGTCGGGCGAGGTGTGGACGCAGATCTACGACCGCCTCGCCGAGCTCGTGAGCGAGCACCGCACGACGCTGGTGTTCGTCAACACGCGCCGCCAGTCCGAACGCATCGCGCGCCACCTGTCCGAGCGGCTCGGCGAGGAGCACGTCGCCGCGCATCACGGCAGCATGGCGAAGGAGTCGCGGCTCGACGCCGAGAAGCGCTTGAAGGGCGGCGAGTTGCGCGCCCTGGTCGCGACCGCATCTCTCGAGCTCGGTATCGACATCGGCGAGGTGGACCTCGTGTGCCAGCTCGCCTCGCCGCGCTCCATCGCTGCCTTTCTGCAGCGCGCCGGCCGCTCCGGCCACTCGGTGGGCGGTACGCCCAAGGGACGCCTGTTCCCGCTGTCGCGCGACGATCTGGTCGAGTGCGCAGCGCTGCTCGCCGCCGTGCGCCGCGGCGAGCTCGACCGCCTGACAGTGCCGCCGAAGCCGCTGGATGTGCTGGCCCAGCAGATCGTGGCCGAGGCGGCGGCGCACGAGTGGCAGGAGGACGAGCTGTTCGCGTGCCTGACCCGTGCCTATCCGTACCGCGCTCTGCAACGCGCCGAGTTCGATGAGCTGGTGCGCATGCTGGCCGAGGGCTACAGCACGCGCCGCGGCCGCCACGGAGCGCTGATCCATCACGACGGCGTCAACCATCGCATCAAGGGGCGGCGCAGCGCGCGTCTCACCGCCCTCACCTCCGGCGGCACCATTCCCGACACTGCCGACTATCAGGTGCTGCTCGAGCCGCAGGCGCAGTTCGTCGGCACGGTCAACGAGGACTTTGCGATCGAGAGTCTGCAGGGCGACATCTTCCAGCTCGGCAACGTCTCGTACCGGATCCTGCGGGTCGAGCCCGGCCGGATCCGCGTCGAGGATGCGCGCGGCGAGCCGCCGACCATACCCTTCTGGATCGGCGAGGCCCCGGGTCGGACCGACGAGCTCTCGGCGAGCGTCGCGCGCCTCAGGCGCGAGCTCGAGGCCGAGCTCGATCGGGGGGTGGAGGCGGCCACCGCCTGGCTGGTCGCGCAGAGCGGCATCGGCGCGCCCGCGGCGGTGCAGCTGGTGAGCTACCTTGCCGCTGCGCGCGCCGCGCTCGGCGCGCTGCCGACGCAGGAGCTGGTGATCTTCGAGCGCTTCTTCGACGAAGCCGGCGGCATGCAGCTCGTCATCCACTCCCCGTTCGGCAGCCGCATCAACCGCGCCTGGGGCCTTGCGTTACGCAAGCGCTTCTGCCGCTCCTTCAACTTCGAGCTGCAGGCCGCCGCGACCGAGGACACGATCGTCCTGTCGCTCACCACCGCGCACAGCTTCGAGCTCGCCGAGGTCGCGCGCTATCTGCATTCCAACACGGTGCGGCCGCTGCTGGTGCAGGCGCTGTGCGCGGCGCCGATGTTTCCGGTGCGCTGGCGCTGGAGCGCCACCATCGCGCTCGCCCTGCCGCGCTTTCGCGGCGGCAAGAAGGTGCCGGCGCCGCTGCAGCGGATGGCGGCCGAGGACCTCCTCACCGCGGTGTTTCCCGACCAGGTGGCGTGCGCCGAGAACCTCACGGGCGAGCTCGAGATCCCCGACCATCCGCTCGTGCGCCAGGCGATCCGCGACTGCCTCGAGGAGGCCATGGACATCGAGGGGCTGGAGCGGCTGCTGCGCGGGCTCGAGGCCGGCCGGATCCGCACGCTCGCCCGCGATCTCACCGAGCCCTCGCCGCTCGCGCTCGAGGTGCTCTCGGCGCGGCCGTACGCGTTCCTCGACGATGCGCCGCTCGAGGAGCGGCGCACCCAGGCCGTGATGAGCCGGCGCTGGCTCGACCCCGAGAGCGCCGCCGACATCGGCAAGCTCGACCCGGAGGCAATCGCGCGGGTGCGCTCCGAGGCCTGGCCCGACGCCACCAACGCCGACGAGCTGCACGATGCGCTCGTGTGGCTGACCTTCCTCACGACGGACGAGGTCGAGCGCCAGGAGGGCTGGCCGGCACTCATCACCGCGCTCGCCGGCGCGCGACGCGTGACGCGGCTCGACACCGAGCGTGCACGGCTCTGGGTGACGGCCGAGCAGCTGCCGCTCTTCACCGCCCTGTATCCGGCAGCCGCGCGTGACCCCCTGGTGATCACGCCGGCGGCGCACGCGCGCGAGCTCGGTCCCGAGGCGGCGCTCGTCGAGGTGCTGCGCGGGCGGCTCACGGGCTCGGGACCCGTCACCGCGCCGGCCCTCGCCGCGCTCACCGGCCTCGAACTGCCGCGAATCGACGCGGCACTCGCCGCGCTCGAGGCCGAGGGCTTCGCGATGCGCGGCGCGTTCACGGCCGAGGCGGTGGCGGGCACGCTCGAATGGTGCGAGCGGCGCCTGCTCGCGCGCATTCACCGCTATACCGTCAAGCGCCTGCGCGCCGAGATCGAGCCGATCGAAGCGCGCGACTTCCTGCGCTTCCTCTGCGAGTGGCAGCGCGTCACTCCCGAGGGGCGCATGGAGGGCCCCGACGCCGTCGGCGCGATCCTCGCGCAGCTCGAGGGCTTCGAGGCAGCCGCCAGCGCCTGGGAGACCGAGATCCTCCCCGAGCGTATCAGCGAGTACGAGCCGGCCTGGCTCGATGAGCAGTGCCTCGCCGGGCGTTTCATGTGGACGCGCCTCAGCTCGCGGCGCAGCGACCCCGAGCGCCGCGCCGCGCCGGTGCGCGCGACTCCCATCGTGCTCCTGGCGCGGCGCAACCTGAGACTCTGGTCGGCGCTCGGCGGCGGCGCCCAGCCGGCGCAGTTGAGCCCCCAGGCAGAGCGCGTCGCGGACTTCCTCTCGAGCCACGGCGCCTCATTTTTCGACGAGCTGGCGGGTGGCACCGGACTCCTCGCATCGCAGGCCGAGGAAGCCCTCGCGGAGCTGGTCGCACTCGGACTCGTCAACTCCGACAGCTTCGCGGGACTGCGCGCGCTGCTCGTTCCCGCGGATCGCCGCCGCGGGGCCGTCGGCGGCCGCCGCCGCCGGCGCATCGCGCTCTTCGGCATGGACGCCGCCGGACGCTGGGCGCGCAGTGCGCGCGAAAGCCCTCCGCCGGTCATCGACCGCGCGCGCGAGGAGGAGCTCATCGAGCACGTGGTGCGGACGCTGCTGAAGCGCTGGGGCGTGCTCTTCTGGCGCCTCCTGGCGCGCGAGTCCGACTGGCTGCCGCCGTGGCGCGATCTCCTCATGTGCTGCCGGCGGCTCGAAGCCCGCGGCGAGATCCGTGGCGGACGCTTCGTCGCCTCGGTAACCGGCGAGCAGTACGCGCTGCCGGAAGCGATCGGCTTGCTGCGCGAGGCGCGGCGCAAGCCCCGCGAGGGACACTACGTCTCACTCTCGGGCTCCGATCCGCTGAACCTCGTCGGCATCATCACCCCGGGCGCGCGGCTGCCGGCGCTCGCCGGCAACCGCCTGCTCTACCGCGACGGCGTGCCGGTCGCATTGCTGGCGGGGGGCGAGGTCGAGTTTCTCATCGAGCTGTCCCCCGCCGAGCAATGGGAAGCGCGCAACAAGCTGCTGCGCCGGCACGTGCCGGCGGTACTCGCCGACCTGGCGTAAGATCCCGCGCGCGCGGGAGGGCCAACCATGCGAAGGTACGCGCACCGGATACTTCTCATCATCGGGCTCACCGCGGCGGCCTCCGGTCCGTCCGCAGCGGCCGCCGCCGAGCCGGCGATCCACGTGACGGTCGTCCGGGCGCGAGCGCTCATCGACGGCACGAGCGCGCAGCCACGTCCCAATCCCGAGATCGTCATCCGCGGCAATCGCATCACCGACGTCTACACGGCCGGTTCGCGCCCCGCGCCCGCCGGCGCGCAACTCATCGATCTCGGCAATGCCACTCTCCTGCCGGGTCTCATCGACTGCCACACACACATCTTCCTCCAGGGAGAAGTGCCCGAGGCCGGCGGCTACGACATACAGTTGCTCAAGTTCCCGGCGTCTTACCGGGTAGCGCGCGCAGTGGTCGCGGCGCGGCGCGCGCTCGAGCAGGGGTTCACGACCATTCGCGACGTCGAGACCGAGGGCGCGGGTTACGGCGACGTCGGCATCAAACAGGCGATCAACGAGGGATACATCTCCGGGCCGCGCATGTTCGTGGTCACGCGGGCCATCTCCAGTACCGGCGGTTATAACCTCGAGGGCTACGCGCCCGAGATCCAGGTTCCGAAGGGCGCGCAGCTGATCGACGGCCCGGTCGAGGCGCGCAAGGCGGCGCGCGAGCAACTCGATCACGGCGCCGACTGGATCAAGGTTTACATGACGCACCGCTCCTGGGTCGACAAGCAGGGAGAGCTGGCGTCGCAGCCCACCCTGACGACCGAGGAGCTCAAAGCCATCGTCGACGAGGCGCACGGCTGGCGCCGGAAGGTGGCCTGTCACGCCTACAACGGCATCGGCTTACAGCGCGCGCTCGACGGCGGTTGTGACTCGATCGAGCACGGCCTCGAGATCACCGACGCGCAGATCGCGCAGATGATCAGGCAGGGCACCTGGCTGGTGCCGACTCTGTCCGTCTACTACTACGATCCCGATCCGCCCGACACGCCGAGCGGCAAACGCGACCGCAAGCGCGTCGCCGTTCACGGCGTCTCGTTTCAGAAGGCGTTGCGCGCCGGCGTCAAGATCGCCTTCGGCACCGACGTCGGCGGCTTCGTCTGGTCGGATCCCATCGCCCAGGAGTTTGGCCGGGAAGTCGAATTCGGGATGACACCCGTGCAGGCGATTCAGTCGGCGACCTCGCGGGCCGCCGAGCTGCTCGACATGAGCGGGGAGATCGGACGAGTCGCGCCGGGAGCCTACGCCGACCTGATCGCGGTCGAGAAGGATCCGCTGCAGGACGTCGCGGCGTTGAAGAATGTCAGCTTCGTGATGAAGGACGGATCGGTCTTCAAATCGCCGGCTGCCGCGCGACCCTGACAGCCGGTCGCCCTTACACCGCGGGTGTCATGCAGAGGAACAGCTGCGCCGGCGGGAAGTTCCGCCGCTCGAAACCGCGCCGCACGTCGCCGAAGGTTCGCTGCAGCGTAGGCAGCGCCCGGGCTGTGAACTGGTAGACGAGAAACGCGCCTCCCGGCTCGAGAGCCGCGCGGCTCTTCTCCGCGATGTCGCTACGCACGGGATCGGGCATGCTGCCGAGCGGAATGCCCGAGATGATGTAGCGCGGCGCCGGGAGGGCGAGCCGCATCAGAACCGGCTGCACCTCTGCGGCGGAGCCATGCACGACGTGCAGCCGCGGATCCGGGAGGGTCCTGCGCAGGAAACGCACGAAGTCGCGATTTGTCTCGACGGCCACGAGCTGCGCGTCGGCGCGCATGCGGCGCAGGATCTCGCCGGTGAACGTACCCGTACCCGGCCCGTACTCCACGATCACCCGGGCCCGCGCCCAGTCGATGGGCTCGAGCACCTGGTCGACGAGGAAGCGCGAGCTCGGGATGATCGAGCCGAGCATATTCGGATGACGCAGAAAGTTGCTCGCGAACAGCAGCGTTTCGCCGAGCGGCTTGAGCGGTGATAGGGGCGACAGCAACGATCGGGCATTTTCCGGCATGGTGAGCCTCCGGGGGTCAGGGTAGCAGCGTGTGTTTATCGGTCAGTGCGGCGCTCCGGTCCACTTGGCGCTCATGTTCCACAGCGACTCCTGCAGCTCGACGTCGTTCGCGAGCGGAGCGGCGTCCCGTGGAGACTGGTACTCGTCGAAATAGCGGCCGGTGATGCCGGCGACACTCGGATCGAGCGCGAGGTGGACGGTGGTGCGCGCGCCGCGCTCGGCATCGAACATGACGCGGGTGATGAGCGGCTTGATGACACGCAGCCATCGCGGCAGCAGGTTCGTGGCGACGACGCCCGGGTGCAGACAGTTGACGCTGATATCGGTGCCGGCCAGGCGGCGCGCGAGCGCGAACGTATGCAGGACGTTGGCGAGCTTCGACTGCGCATAGGCAGCGGTGGCCCGGTAGCGAGCGCGCACGTCCTTCACCGCAGCCAGATCGAGGCGGCCGCGGTAGTGGATCCGGGACGCGACCATGATGATGCGCGCCGTCTTGTCCAGGTGATCAGACAGCAAGGCGGTCAGCAGAAAGGGACCGAGGTGGTTGGTCGCGAATGTGAGCTCGAAGCCATCGACCGAGGTGCGGTGGCGGGTGCTCACCATGCCCGCGTTGTTGACGAGGAGCCCGAGCCGCGGGTAGTCGCGGCGGACGGTAGCGGCGGCTTCCCGCACCGAGGCGAGCGAGGCGAGATCGCAGCGGACCACCTCGACCGTGGCGCGGGGCACCTGGCGCAGGATCTCAGCGCGCACGGCACTTGCAGCCGCCAGGTCGCGGCACAGCATGACCACGGTTTTCCCGGCGCGCGCGAGCTCGCGGCTCGTCACGCGGCCGATTCCGTGGGTGGTGCCGGTGATGACCGCGAGCTCGCTCACGGTGCCCCGCCCGCAATACTCAGCAGCGGCTGGCCCATGCGGATCAGGCTGCCGCGGCCTACTCCCGCAGCCAGCACCATGCCGGGCGGTGCGAAGGCAATCATCGTTGAGCCGTGCTGGAACCAGCCCATCTCTTCGCCTTTGCGGAGCCTCGCATCGCACGGAATTGTGTTGGGTCCGCGGTACCTCAGGTGCAGCAGCACGTCCGCACAGTGCAGCCGGATGCTCGCCACCAGGATGGCGGCGACCGGTACCAGCGTGAGCAGCTGGTCCGAATCATTCAGCCGGCAGCGAATGATGGCGCGTTCGTTCTTGCAGAACAGATTCTCGACACGCCGGAGCGCGATCGGATTGACGTTCCAGGTGTCTCCGGAAACGTAGGTCACCCGCTCCACGTGGCAGTCATGGGGTGCATGGAAGCGGTGATACATGTTGGAGGTGAGGCGCAGCGTCACGAAAGAGCCGCGGAGATAGTTACTCACCAGCTCCTCGTCGCCGAGAAGATCCATGAGCGTGTAGGGGAAACCCTTGGCCTGCAGCACCGACCCTTCCCGCACCTGACCCATTTCGCCCACGATGCCGTCGCACGGACTCACGACGATTTCGGGATGCGGATCGACGCGGCGGGCCCCATCCTTCAGCTGCCGGGTAAAGAACTCCTGCAGGCTCCTGAAGCTGGTTTTCCGGGCCTCGCTGAGATCGAGCTCGGTGAAGAGTCCCCAGATCGCAATACAGGTCCGGCAAAGCCAGGGGTGCTCGAGGCGGCTCAGCCACCCCATGAACAAGGTCAGCCAGCGACGCGGCAGGCGGTTGGTCAGGAGGAAATTGATCCGCTCCTGCTGTGTGATCCGGCTGATGGCGGAGCGGACTGTCATCGGGTTGTCACGAGACTGAAATAGTTTGCCGCCGGGGCGATCGGTCTCCGGAAAGGGGCACCTGAGTCTTGAAAATCATGCTGTTGTGGTACATCGCGGGCGCGCTGGTGGCGCTGCTCGTGCTGCGGGGGCTGTGGCTGCGGCTGCTGCTCTCGCGCGCCAAGCATCCCTCGCTCGCCGGACACGCGCGTCTCGCGCGGCTCCTGGTGCGGCTCATCCCCTACTACGAATACGACGAGACGCAGTTCTTCAACGCCGATGACGCGCCCGCGGCAGTGGCCGCTGCGCGGCGCGCGGGATTCATGCAGCTCGCGCAGCTCTACGCGCAGCGCTTCGCGAAGGGCACCGCGCTCGCCCGCGAGCTGGCGCGCTCGTTGTCGGACCTGCAGTTCACGATGCGTTACCGGGTGCCCTTTCAGTTCAGCCGCATGGTGCGACAGCACCTGCCGGGCGGCACATTCCTCGAGGCCTCTTGCGGGGTCACCGTGGCCGACGTCGATGGCAACCAGCTCTACGACGTGAGCGGCTCTTACGGAGTGAACCTCTTCGGCTACGACTTCTACAAGGAGTGCATCGAGCGCGGTGCCGAAAAGGTGCGCGCGCTCGGACCGGTGCTCGGCGCCTACCATCCGCTGCTGGCGGACAACGTCCGCCGGCTGCGCGAGATTTCGGGACTCGACGCGGTGTCGTTCCACATGTCGGGTACCGAGGCGGTCATGCAGGCCGTGCGCCTCGCGCGCTATCACACACGCCGCCGCTACCTGGTGCGCTTCTGCGGTGCCTATCACGGCTGGTGGGGCGACGTTCAGCCCGGCGTGGGCAACCCCCTGCCTCCCGACGCCACCTACACGCTCAAGGACATGGATGCGGCATCGTTGCGGGTGCTGCGCGCGCGGCGCGATATCGCCTGCGTGCTGGTGAATCCCGTGCAGGCGATGCATCCCAATGCGAGCGCGCCGGCCGACTCGGGCCTGATCGATGGTGGACGCAGTGCCCATTTCGACCGCGCCGCCTACGCCGCGTGGCTCAAGGAACTGCGCGCGGTGTGCTCCGAGCGACGGATCGTCCTCATTTTCGATGAAGTGTTTGCCGGCTTTCGCCTCGCTCGCGGGGGCGCGCAGGAATACTTCGGCGTGCGCGCCGACCTCGTGACCTACGGCAAGAGTCTCGGCGGTGGACTGCCGGTGGGAGTCGTGTGCGGACGGCACGATCTCATGAAGCGCTACGACGACGCGCACCCGGCGGATGTGTGCCTGGCGCGCGGCACGTTCAATTCGCACCCCTACGTGATGGGCGCGATGCACGAGTTTCTGACGCGCCTGGAAAGCGAGCCCATCGGTGCGCTCTATCGCGAGCTCGACGCGGTCTGGGAGCGCCGTGCGGCCGAGCTCAATGCGCGCCTCGAGGCGGCCGGGCTGCCGGTTCAAGTAGCGAATCTCTCGTCCATCTGGACCTGCAACTACCTCGAGGCTTCGCGCTACAACTGGATGTTCCAGTACTACCTGCGCGCGCAGGGCCTGTGCTTGAGTTGGATTGGCACCGCACGCCTCATCTTCAGCCTCAACTACAGCGACCGCGACTTCGCCGCGGTCGCGGACCGGGTGGTGGCGGCTGCCGAGGCGATGCGGCGCGACGGCTGGTGGTGGCACGATCCCGCACTCACCAGCCAGGCGATCCGTCGACGCGTCCTGCGTGAGCTGCTTCAGGCCTGGTGGAGTACGTCCTCCATCGGATCGACGAGTTCCCCGCGCAGCAAGTACAGCGGAGCGCGGCAGTAGAGTTTGACGTCGTGAAACGGGTCGGTGAGGATCTTCGTGAACCACGCTACTCCCGTCAGCACACTCTGCTGCAGGCACAGCTGCACCGTGCGGAACAGCAACGCGCCCACGCCAAGGGCAAGCCAGACCTGACAGACGTGGCGCAAGAACCCGGCGTGGCCGTGCGTCGGCTGGTAGATCCCGAACAGCGTCGGATCGAGCCACAGAACGAGCGGCGACGCACCCCAGATCGACAGCAGAACGACCTTGCGCTTCAGGTTGTAGCCGACCTTGATGTCTTCCTTGTGCGCGTGCGTGGCGTGGTTGACCTCGTCATAGGCCTTGGGCTCAAAGACGAAGTGGCCCAGCTGACGCGTCACCATCGCCACGAGCCAGCCGATGAGCGCGGCGGCGACGGGGTTGGTGAAGATGAAGACGTACGCGGTGAGAAAGCTGAGCGCACTCACCAGGTGCAGGGTCTGGTTGATGCGGCTGTGGTGGTAGTACCGATGGTCATCCCACCGTTGCTTCTTCAGTTCGGTAAAAAAGGCGTGCATTCGCTCCCTCCACTCGATGCGCGGCTGCGCTCGAATGAAGGAATTATAGGAAGAATGTTAAGAACAAATGACAAGCCGCTGTTTTCGTTCGCTACTTTCATGCCACTGTCACGTTTCTGGTTGAGCATGTCGCGGCGCATGAGAATCATGATCGTCACGGACGCCTGGTTTCCGCAGACCAACGGTGTCGTCAACACCCTGGCGCAGACCTCCGCCTGGCTCGTCAGATTCGGCCACGAGGTGATGATCACCGCGCCGCGCGACTTCCGCACCATGCCTTGCCCGAGCTATCCCGAGATCCGCATAGCCGTGAGGCCGATGGCAGCTCTGGCGCGCAAGTTCAGATTCTTCCGGCCACAGGCGGTGCATATCGCTACCGAGGGCCCGCTCGGATTCGCCGCGCGGCGCTATTGCCTGAGGCGCGGATGGCGCTTCACGACTTCCTATCACACCCAGTTTCCGCAGTACCTCAAGTCCCGCTGGCCGATCCCGCTGTGGCTCTCGTATGCGGCTCTGCGCCGCTTTCACGCGGCCGCGCAGCGCTGCATGGTGAGCACGCAGTCGGTCGAGAACGAGCTCCACGAGCGCGGCTTCCGCAATCTCGTGCGCTGGCGGCGCGGCGTGGACACCGAGCTGTTCCGGCCCCGGAGCAAGGAGCTCCTGCTGTTGCCGCGTCCCGTCGCCGCGTACGTGGGACGCCTGGCGGTCGAGAAGAATGTGGATGCGTTCCTGCAGATGCCCTGGCGCGGCTCGAAGCTCGTGATCGGGGACGGCCCCGAGCGGGCGCGCCTCGAGGCGCGGTACCCTGAGGCGGTGTACGCCGGTTTTCGCCATGGCGAGGATCTCGCCGCCCACCTCGCCGCGGCCGACGTGCTGGTGTTCCCGAGTCTCACCGACACCTTTGGCCTGGTGAATCTGGAAGCGATGGCCTGCGGCGTGCCGGTGGCGGCCTTCCCCGTCACGGGTCCGATCGATGTCGTCGAGGATGGCGTGACCGGAGCGCTCGATCCGGATCTTGGCAGAGCGGCGGTGCGGGCGCTCCAGGTTGACCCGCGCGCGTGCCGCGCCCGCGCACTGCAGTCAAGTTGGACGGCGTGCACGCGTGAGTTCGAGGCGAACCTGATCACCTGCCGTCCGGGGCCGCTGCCGCAGAGCGCCACGAAGCGCCCCGTCATCGAGCGAGCCGCCTGACGTCGCACGCGGTCGCCCGGTGGCACCGGTCGCTCCGTGCGATCGCGGTGCTGAACGTAGTCCTCTGGTCGCTGTCTGCCCTCGCAGTCGGACGCGAGCAGGTTTCTATCCGCGCCGAGGCCGAGGCCGGCTGCTACCTGCAGCTGCTCTTGTCCGCCGTGTATGTGGCGGGCTGCGCGTTCCGTTCCTTCCTGCCTGTGATCGACATCCCGCGAATCGTGCTCGTCGACTCCCGAGTGTCCAGCGTGCTCGTCGGCCGGTCGGTCGCGACGGTGGCCGAATTGTGCTTCGCGGCGCAGTGGGCCCTGATGCTGCACCGTACCGCAATGTTGAGCGGCACCCCGGTCGCACGAGCCACGGCACTGGCCGTCGTACCGCTCATCGTGCTCGCCGAAGCCTTCTCGTGGTACGCCGTGCTGACCACCGAGCAACGCGCTCACGCGGTCGAGAATTCAATATGGGGACTATCGGCGGCGCTGGTGGTCGCCGGCGTGTTGATGATCGGGCGGCCTGGCCTTGGGGCGCTGTACGCCGGCGTGATCGCCGGGGGTGCCGCCTATGTCGCGTTCATATTTCTCTACGACGTCCCGATGTACTGGTCGCGATGGCGCGCCGACCAGGCCAGGGGACACAGGTACTCGAGCATCGCCGATGGTATGGTCGACGTCACCAGACGCTGGACTGTCTCCTGCCGCTGGGAGGACTGGAGGAACGAAGTCCCCTGGATGTCGCTCTATTTCAGCTTCGGAGTGTGGAGCAGTATCTGGCTCGTCCACGCATCCCTTGCCCTTGGGCATCGCAACTGAGAACCCTGCGGACGCTTGTCCTCGGCGTGTGCGCGGGCGCTCTTCGCCGGCTGGCGCTCGTTCTGGGCGGCGCGATCGTGGCCGCGGTCATCGTCGGCGGCGGCCTGATTCTCGCCTTCCTGCTCAATTTTCATCATTTTGGAGCGAAGCTCAGGTATCCCGCGCCGGCATCGGCTCTCGAAGCGCAGCGGCAGGATCTCGACTACTTCGCGAGGATGTTGGCGTTCGACCGCGCCTTCTCGCCAGCCGCCCGCGCGGCGGCCGCGGCTCGCGTCAGCGAGCTCGAGTCCCTGCCGCAGGCGCTGCCGCCGCCGAAACTGCAGGTGGCGCTGATGCAGGTGGTGGCCCTGGCCGACAATGGACATACGCGCATGGACCCGACGGCAGACGATGGGACGCTTGTCCTGCCGCTGCGAGTGACACTCTTCGCCGAGGGTTTCTACGTGATGCGAGCTGCCGCGCCCTATGGCGACCTCCTGGGCGGGCGGCTGGACAGCATCGACGGGCAGACCGTCGACCGGATCCTGCCGAGGCTCGAGACACTGCGGGGCGGCGTGCGCGGGTTCCGCCGGCAGAATGCCGCGCAATACATCGTCGTGCAGGACTTGCTGTATGGCCTCGGGATCGCCGCCGATCCCAAGGCTTCGACCTGGACCGTGACGCTGCCCGACGGACGGGTCGTGACGCGCCGAGTGGCTGCCTATCCGCTGCAAAAGGGTCAGGGCCTGCAGGAGAGTGATCGCTGGCTCTCCCCGGAACCCATCCAGGGTGAGGACTGGATCGCTTATCGACCCCAATTCGGAGAAGTGCCCGAGACCTGGCGGGATTTCGCCGATCACTTTCGTCTGTTTTCCGCCGCCGGCACCTGCGCCCAGGTGGTACGGCTGCAGAGCATCGGCGACGCGGACGGCCAGAAGATCGCGCCCTTCCTCGCGACGACCGAGGCCGCCCTGCGCGCCAAGCCACCGTGCGCCGTCATCGTGGATCTGCGCGGCGACGGCGGCGGCGACTACACCAACACCTGGCATTTCGCGCATGCCCTGCCCGACCTGCTGGCGCCGGGCGGACACATCTTCATTCTGACGGACGCGCTGACTTTCTCCGCCGCCATCACGACGGCCGCGTTCATCAAGGATGCGGGTGGCGACCGGGTCAGCATCGTCGGCGAGCCGATCGGCGATCGGTTGTCGTTCTTCTCCGAGGGCGGCAAAGCCTGTCTGCCGAATCTCAAGGTCTGCTTCTTCTACCAGATGGCCAAACACGACTATGCGCATCCCTGCACCGATTGGCATGCGTGTTATTGGCTGAATTGGCTCTACCCCGTCCGAGTCGAGAGCCTGCAGCCGGATATCCCGGTGCCGCTCAGGTTTGAGGATTGGAACGCCGGCCGTGACGCGGCTTATTCCGCAGCGCACGACTTAGCCACCGCGACGCGGCATTCCCAACACTGAGGTCGGCGACAACTCGGGTTGCGATCTGAACGCCGGCCGCTTCAGCGGCCCTTGGCATAGCCGACCAGCTCCACGTATCCGCGCCCCCTGAGCGGCCGGCCCTGACGCGTGCCGCTCACATCGACCGCGCCTTCGAAGTAGCGCGGGCTCACCTTGAGCTCCTGATCGGCGAGCACCGGATGTACTGAGATATCGAGCGCGAGCGACGGTACGCGCACGCGCCAGGCCGCGGGGTAATTCGCGCCGTCGCTGCTGGTCCAGTGACCGGTGACGTCGATGTCGACGGCCGTGCTCCCGAGAGCCGTCGTCTCTCCCGAGCCCTCGACCCAGGTACCGGCACTGTGGGGATCGCGGCTGCCGTCGCGATCGCGCAGCGCGTAGAACATGAGCGCCGTACCATCGTCGAGCTGCAGCGCGAACCAGTCCCAGCCGACCTCATCGGGTCCGAGACCACCACTCCCCCACTCGCGGTCGAACCACGCAAGTCCATCCACTGCGAGCGGCCGGCCCTCGCGGGTAAGCCTGCCGCGGAGGGCGATGCGCGGAATCGAGTAGTAATAGCTGGCCGACCCCGACGCGTCCGACTTGCGCGAGAGCCCCGCCTCCCCGTTCAGCACCGGCGGCATGAGCGGGTGCAGGTCGAGCTCGAGCGCGTATCCCGGCTGCGCCGCAGCGAGCTTCCAGTCCCCGGCCGCGGCACCCGCGGCGCCGAGCGTCCAGTCATCGATCCATACGTGCAGCGGCTCGGCCTCGGCGCCGGCGAGCCCGAGCGCGCCGCGCGCGAGCTTCTGCGCGGAGCGAAAGCGCTTCGCGCCGACGTCCGTGATCGCAAAGTGGGCCAGGTAGATCTCGCGCGTACGCCAGGCGGAGGCACCGGAGTCGGACGGCGAGGCGACGAGCGGCGCGAGCGCGAAACGGAAGAACGTGAGCTCGAATCCGAAGCGCTCGCCACGCGGGCCGTCGAGGTTGCCGGTGAGGTACCACCACTCCTGTCGAAATTCCGGATGTGGCCCGTGGTCGCGGGGAAACACGAAGGCGCGCGGTGTCTCGGCTTGCGCAAATCCCGGCGCGGCGCCCGCCGGGAGCACCCCCGGGTCCGGTGGCGGCGCCGCCGCCGCCAGCGGCCAGGCGATCGCGGTCAGGACGGCGGCGAGACTCGGGACGACTTTCATCGCGGGGCGGCCCTGGCGCTAGAGCGCGCGGGCGATCGTGACGATCTCGCGGCTGTCGGGCGCGAGCGGCCGGCGATCGAAATCGCCGTACTGCGCCTCGATCGCGAAGCCCGTCTCGCTGAGAAAACGGGCCAGGCCCGCGGCGTCGAGGAACCGCAGGGCGCTGCGGCTCACGAGCGGTCCGCCCCAGCTTGCGCAGCTGTAGGTCTGCGCGAAGGCGACCCTGCGCCCATCGAATGGCGCCTCGACCTCGAGGCTCACCGTTACGATGTCGCCCTGGGCGTCGGTCACCTGCACTTCACGGTCGGGCGTCCACTCTTCCCAGGCGCGCGCGGCGGGGTTGCGGGTCTCGAACGCGAAGCGGCCGCCGCCCCTGAGCGCGGCACGGAGCGCCGCGAGCGTGGCGCGCAGCTCCTCATCCTCGACGAGCACCTGGAACGCATGTCCGGTCATGACGATCAGGTCGAACTCGCCCCGCCGGGCGAGCGCGCGCGCCGCGCCGCGAATCCATGCGATGTCCGCGTGGGCGCGCGCCAGCGCCAGCATGCCCTCGGCCGGATCCAGTCCGCAGAGCTGCCCCGCGTAGCCGGCCTCGCGCGCCGCGGCGAGCAGCGCGCCGGTGCCGCAGCCGACATCGAGCACCGACTGTGCCGCCATGATCATCGGCAGATAGAAGCCGAGGCTCCCCGGCGAGGGCGGATACAGGCGGTCGTAGAGCGCGGCGAGCCGCGGGTCGTCATACATGAGGTCCGGCACGTCACTCCTCCCTGAGTCCGCTCGCGAGCGCGGCGCGGGCGCTGCGCCAGGCGGGGTAGACCCCCGCGGCCAGTGCCGCCGCCAGCGCCAGCCACAGCGCATTGCTGAACTGGGCCGGCGCCAGATGCAGATCGATGCGCCAGCCGAAGGCGCGGCGGTTGATCACCTCGGTCAGTGTGAGCGCGGTGAGGAGTCCCGCGGGGATCGCGGCGAGCAGCGCCACCACACCCATGAAAACGGTCTGCGCGAGGACCAGCGCGGCGGTGCCGCGGGGCGTGAGCCCGAGGGTGCGCAGCAGGGCGAGCTCGCGGGCCCGCTCGAGCTCCCAGGCGAGGAGCGCGCTCAGGAGGCCGACCGCGGCCACTCCGGCCGCAAGCCAGTAGAGCACGCGCGTGATCACGAAGGTGCGCTCGAAGATGCGCATGGACAATTCGCGGATCGAGGCGTTCGAGCGGATGAGGAGCGCCTGCCGGCTGCCGGCCGCGCCGCGCACGGCAGCGATCAGCTGCGAGTCGCTGACGCCGGGGGCGAGGTAGAGGCCGAGCCCGGCGACGCCGTCGTCGTGCCACCAGCGCCGGTACTCGTGAAGATCGATGAGGACCTCGCCGCGATCGTTGCCGTATTCGCGGTAGACGCCAGCCACCGTGAAGGCATGCGCGCCTTGGGCGGTGATCAGGGTGAGCGAGCTTGCGGGCTCGAGCGACAGCCGCCAGGCGAGCGGCTCGGAGACGAGGATCGCTCCGTGCGCGAACCCGCTCCAGGCGCGCGCCGGATCGCCGGCCGTGAAACGAAAGCCCGCGTAGCTCGGTGGAGCGAGGCTGAGCGCGTTGAGGTCGACGGGCCCGAGGGGTGAAGTGACCGTGACGCGGCGTCCCTCGCTGTGGACGCGGATACCCGGGAGCGCGAGGATCGCCCGCATGACCTCGGGCTCGATGCGCCGCTCGAGACCCTCGGCCACGCCGGGTGCGGTCACGTAGACGTCGGCGCGCATCGTCTGCACCAGCCACTCGCGCAGCGATTCGCGGAAGCTCTCGACCATGATGCCGACGCCGATCATGGCGGCGAGTGCCATGCCGAGCGCCGCAATGGCGACGCCGGTGCGGCTGAGCGATGCGCCGACGTCGGCGCAGGCGAGCCGTGCCACCGGGCTCACGCCCGCGCTCAGACGCGCCGCGGCCTGCGCGAGCAGGCGCAGCACCGCCGGGGTCACCGCGGCCACCGCGATCAACAGCATGAAGAGCGCGGCAAAGCCTGCGAACAGGCTCCGGCGTGACAGTGCGACGGTGAGTCCGGCGCCAAGCGCCAGCAGCAGGCTCGCGAGCGCCAGGCGCCGCGCGGCTCGTGCCGCACGGCCCTCGAGCACCGAGCGTGCGAGCCCGAGCTGCGGCGCGCTCCCCGCCACTTCGAGCGCCGGCAAGAGCGCCGCCACGAGCGCGGTCGCAAGTCCCGCAGCCAGAGCCGCGAGCACCGTGCCCGCCGGCACGCTCACTTCGTTCACCGCCACCACGAAGTAGAGGTCATTGATGGTCCGCGACACGAGACCGACGAGTCCGCGGCCGATGGCGAGACCGAGCAGCACGCCGCAAGCCGCTCCCGCGAGGCCGAGTACCGCCGCCTCGCCGAGCACCAGCACCAGCACCTCGCGCCGCGTCGCGCCGAGCGCCCGCAGAACTCCGATGATCGGGCGCCGCTGCAGCACGGCGAAGCTCACCGCCCCGTAGATCAACAGCGTTCCGACGAGGAGCGCGAGCAGGCTCATCGCCTTCAGGTTGGTCGTGAACGCATCCGTCATCGCGAGGGTCTCGCGCGAGGCAGCGCGGGTCGAGCGCAGCGTCAGATCGGCAGGCAGGAGCCCGGCGAGGGCGCGCTCGAGCGGGCCGCCGGCCGTACCCGGGGGCAGCCGTACGTCGATTCGGGACAGGCGTGGCCCGGCCTGCAGCCATTCCTGCGCCTGGGCAATGTCGGTCAGGATCACGGTGTCGAGACCCGCGCCCGTCCCGGGGAGAGGCGCGATCAACGTCGCACGGTGTGGTACGCCGCCGACCTCGAGCTCGAAGCCGCCGCCCGCCGTGACGCCGAGCGCGCGCGCCGCGCCGGCGCTCATGAGGACGGCGCCCGGCCACGTGAACCAGGCGCGCGCCTGCTCGGGTCCCTCGAGACCGAACGGGGCCGGCCGGTCGGCCCGACCGCCCCCCTCGAGCCCGGCGCTGGCGAACGGATCGACGCCGACGAGCTCCATGACGCGTCCGCCCGCGGTTACGTAGCCCTCGACCACCGGCGCGAGCCGCGCACGCGGCTCCGAGGCCTCACCGAGCGCGGTACGCAGCCGCACGTAGAGCCTCTCATCGATGCCGCCCGGGCCGCCGACGATCTGATGGGTCGCGGCGCCGTTCACCGCGCCGAGCGAGAGCTCGAAGGCGCGGCGCGCGCTGGCGGTGGCGATGTCGACCGCCACGATGGTCCCGACGCCCAGCGCGAGCCCGACGAGCGCCAGCGCAAGTTGCGCCGGGTGGCGCAGCAGGTGCCGCACGCTCGCCGCGCGCAGCGCCGTCACGGGCCCGCTCCGCTCTGCACCGCCGTCCGCGCGTGCAGGCGTCCTTCGCGCAGCTCGAGGACCCGGTCGGCGGTGGCGGCCAGCGCCTCATCGTGGGTAACCATGACGAGGGTGGTGCCGCGCGCGCGCGTCATCGACAGCAGTACCGGCAGTATCTCGCGGGCGGTCGCATCGTCGAGGTTGCCGGTGGGCTCGTCGGCCAGGAGCAGTCCGGGCTCATGCACCAGGGCGCGCGCGATCGCGACGCGCTGCTGCTCGCCACCCGAGAGTTGATCGACCGCACTGTGCGCGCGCGAAGCGAGGCCGACGCTCTCGAGCGCCGCCAGGCTGCGCGCACGCGCCGCCGCGCCGCGCGCGCCGTTCAGCTCGAGCACCAGGCGCACGTTCTCGGCGACATCGAGCGTCGGTATCAGGTTGAAGAACTGGTAGACGAAGCCGACGTGCGCGCGGCGGAACAGGGTGCGTGCGGGCTCGCCGAGCCCGCTCACCGCGACGCCGTCGATCTCCACCGTGCCGCCGTCGGGCTCATCGATGCCGCTGATCAGGTTGAGGAGCGTCGACTTGCCCGAGCCGCTGCGCCCCATGATTGCGACGCGCTCGCCCGGGCGCACCTCGGCCTCGAGCCCATCGAGCACGCGGTGTACGCGCGCGCCTTCGCGGAAGCTGCGGGAGAGTTGCCGGATGATGAGCAAACGGGAGCCTCCGCGGTTGCCGCACACCCGCGCGGCATTATATGAAGAAACGTAGAATCAAGGCCGCATGATCACCGTCCATCACCTCAACAACTCCCGTTCCCAGCGCGTGCTGTGGCTGCTCGAGGAACTCGGCTGCGAGTACCAGGTCGTGAAGTACCAGCGCGACCCCGCGACGCTGCTCGCCCCGCCGGAGCTGAAGCGCATCCACCCGCTCGGCAAGTCCCCGGTCATCACCGACGGCGCGCATACGCTGGCCGAGTCCGGGGCGATCATCGAGTACCTCCTCGACCGCTACGGTGACGGGCGGCTGCGGCCGCCGGCAGGCAGCCCCGAGCGGCTGCGCTACAACTACTGGCTGCACTACGCCGAGGGCTCGGCGATGCCGCCGCTGCTCCTCAAGCTCGTGTTCCAGAGGCTCCCGCGCCCGCCGGTGCCGGCGCTCATACGGCCCATCGTGCGCGCGGTCGCACAGCGGGCGCAGCAGCGCTTCATCGACCCGCAGTTGAGAACACACATGGGGTTCTGGGAGGGCGAGCTCGGCAAGTCCACCTGGTTCGCGGGCGAGGAACTCACGGGGGCGGATGTACAGATGAGTTTTCCGCTGGAAGCGGCCGCGGCGCGCGCCGGCAGCGCAACGGGCGCGAAGGTCACGGCGTTCCTCGAGCGCATCCGGGCGCGGCCCGCTTACCGCCGGGCGCTCGCCGCGGGCGGAGAATTTCAACTGGCACGCTAGCGCGGCATCGGCGACACTCTCGCCCCGCCCCCCGCCGCCTGAAGAAGGGAAGTCCATGACCTCGAGAGCTGCACGCCGCCGCATCACCTTTGCCATGACTGCGGTGGCCGCCGCTTTATTCACCGGCGCCCTGCAGGCGCAGCAGCCCTCCACGAGCGCGGCGCCCGCGGCGAGCGCGCCCGCCGCGCCGGCTGCCGCTCCGGCCGCGAGCCCGAAGGCAAAGAAGACGCCCGCCAACAGCGGCGCGGCCGAGGCCAGCGGGGACCCAAAGGGCGCCGAGAGCTACAGCCTCGGCCTCATGTGGGGTGAGCAGCTGCGCAACTCAGGCGTCACACCCGATGCGGTCAGCACGGCGCGCATCGCCCAGGGCGTGCGCGACGGCTTGAGCGGCAAAGTCGAGGTGTCCGACAAGGACCGCGAAAACATCCGCGCCCTCGCCACCTCCGGAGCCGAGGCCAATCACCGCGCCGCGGCCAAGTTCCTCGCGGAGAACGCCAGCAAGCCGGGCATCGTCACGACCAAGAGCGGATTGCAATACCAGGAGCTCAAGGCCGGAAGCGGCGCCGCGCCCAAGGCGAGCGATTCGGTGGTCGTGAACTATCGCGGCACGCTGCTCGATGGCACCGAGTTCGACAGCTCCTACAAGCGCGGGCAGCCCGCGACCTTCGAGGTCGACCGCGTCATTCCCGGCTGGACCGAGGCGCTGCAGCTCATGAAGCCCGGCGCCAGGTGGAAGCTGTTCATCCCGCCGCAGCTCGCCTATGACCTGAGGTCGCGTCCGCCGATCCCGCCCGGCTCGATGCTGCTCTTCGAGGTGGAGCTCCTGAGCGTCAAGCCCGCGGCGGCCGAGGCCGCGCCGGCAGCGGCGACGCCGCCGGTTGGCAAGAACCCGCCGGCGAAGCTGACCGGCAAGCCACCGGTCAACCCGCCCGACAGCCCGAACTCGCCGCCGCCCGCGACTCAGCCGCCGCCGAAGTAAGACGGCGCCGACTCAGCCGGCGTTGGCGCCCGGCGCAAAGCGCATCGGCTTCGTGACGCCGAGGCGCTGCAGCTCACGCAGCAGGCTCTCGGCCAGCTCGGCGCAGGCGGCGCGCTCGAACACCGGCGCCGCCTTCCAGTCGTATGCCCAGGGATGCGCGGCGCGCAGCGCCTCGGGCTCGTCGAGGTAGCGCGGGATCACGTGCGCGTGCAGCGCCGGCTCCTCGTTGCCGAACATCGCGTAGTTGATGCGCAGCGCCCCGGTCACCTTGAGGAGCGCATCGCCGAGGCGCGTCATGTCGGTGAGGAAGGCGCTGCGCTCCTGGACTCCGAGCGCGTTGAGCGTCGGCACCACCGGATCGGGCAGAAGCAGCAGGTAGCCGCGCACGAACTGGCGCTCGCCGAACACCGCCCACCCCGAGTAGAGCCGCGCGACGACGCGCGGATTGCGACCGTCGCGCGCCTCGCTCACCAGCTGGTGAATCCGCGTGCTGGGCTCGGCCGGGCTATCGTCCTTCATGAGGCACCTGGAGCCTTCAGCAGGCCACGTCGAGCCCGCGCAGGGCGCGCACGGTGCTCTGGTAGCCGCCGTGGACGATGCCGTGCCAGCCGCGGCCGCGGGCGGTGGCGATGTTGTCGGCGCGGTCGTCGATGAATACGGTCGCGGCCGGCTCGAGCCCGAAGCGCCGCTCGGCCTCGGCGTAGATGCCCGCGTGCGGCTTCATGACGCCGGCCAGGTAGGACGGCAATGCGCCGTGCCCGATGCGGTGCAAGCGCCACTCGCGCGACAGATGCGTCCAGTGCAGATCGCCGATGTTCGAGAGCAGGTAGACGCGGTGGCCCTCGCTCAGGCGGTGGGCGAGCTCGACCATCTCCGGCTCGAGCTCGAACATGTCGACCCAGTGCGCGTACAGCTCATCGAGCGACACCGGCCCGGGCGTGAGCGCCGCGAGCCGCTCGAGGAGCCCGCGGCCGTGCAGCCGGCCGGACTCGTGATCCTCGAGCGCGGCGCGCGCCAGCACCGAGTGCAGGTCGTCGGCCTCGACGCCGCGCGAGCGCAGCAGCTCGAGCAGCGGCCGGTACTTGAGCCGCATCAGCACCCAGCCGATGTCGAAGACCACGTTGCGGATCGGGGAAGCGATCATGAACAACGCGCCTCGGCTCCGGGAGTCTCGCTCACAGAGTGAGCGGGTCGACGCCACCGCCATCGCCCGGGCGGGTGTTGACCGCGACCACGGTGGCGCGCGGAAAGAAGTTGAAGTCGGTGGCGCTGGCGCGGGTGTAGGCGCCCATGGCGCGGCCGATGATCAGGTCGCCAGCCTTGAGCTGCGGCAGCATCAGGTTCTCGGCGATCACGTCGATGCTGTCGCAGGTCGGGCCGGCGAGCACCGAAGGCAGCCGCTCGGCGCTGTCGCGCAGCGGCTCCACCGGATAGCGGGCGTGGTCGTAGAGCTGGCCGCTGTAAGAGCCGTACAGGCCGTCATCGAGGTAATACCACCAATGGCCTTCGCGCTGCGCGCGACCCATCACGGAGGCGACGCCGATCGCCGCGGGCCCGACGATGTAGCGCCCGGGCTCGGCGATCACGCGCACGCGTTTCGGCAGGCGCGCGAGAGCCGCGCGCAGCGGCGCGCAGAAGCGCCCGATGTCCTGCACCGGCTGGGTGTAGTCGATCGGAAAGCCGCCGCCGATGTCGAGCGTGTCGAAGGCGCCGAGCTTCTCGCGGCGCGCCGCCGCCATGAGCTTCGCGCAGGCCTCGAGTGCCTCGACCTGCTTGGTGGCGTCGTTGGTCTGCGAGCCGACGTGGAACGACAGCCCGCGCACGCCGATACCGAGGCCGGCCGCGAGCTGCGCGAGCTCGAGCACGGCTTCCGGATCGCTGCCGAACTTGCGCGACAGGTCGACCACGGCGCCCGGCGAGCGGAACGAGACGCGCAGCAGCAGCTGCACCGACTCGCGATGACGGACGAACTTGCGTACCTCGTCGGGGTTGTCGGCGACGAAGGTGCGCAGGCCGTACTCGAGCGCGTTGGCGATGTCCGCCGGGCGCTTGATCGGATGAGTATGAATGCAGCGCTCGGGCGCGACCCCGAGGCGCTCGACCAGCTGCACCTCGCCGCTCGTGGCGAGATCGAGGTAGCCGCCCTCCTCGATCACGGTGCGTACGACCGCCGGGTGCGGCAGGGGCTTCAGTGCATAGTGCAGGTCGACGCGCGGCAGCGCCTTGCGGAGCTTCCTGAACTGCACGCGCACGCGCTCGCAGTCGAGGATCAGGAGCGGCGAGCCGAATTCGCGCACCAGGCGGCGCACTTCGGCGGGCTGGAACGGATCGATGAATCGCGGCCGCGGCACTCGTGGAAATCGCGCGAGCTCAGGGCAGCACGGCCATCGTGCCGCTGCCTTCGTCGCTCTGCGCGATGCTGCTCGCGGCGCGCCGCAGGCGATCGCGGATCGCGTCCCAGCGCTCGCCCTCGGGCACCTCCTGCACGAGGATGCGCTGGCAGCCGGCGCGATCGAGGGTGCGGAGGTTGTTGTAGAGGTCGCGCCCGTAGCTCTCGGGCCGGCGGCCTGCGTTGATCCAGGTGACGTACTTGTGCGAGCGCAGCGGCAGGCGCTGCGCCAGCACGGCGATGCGCTTGCCGCCGCCCGAGGCGGCATCGGCCCGGGCATCGATCTCCCCGGCAGAAACGATGGTCATGGGCGTCGCCGGCGCGTAATGGCTCTCCGCGCCCCCCGGAACGCGTGGCGACTCGTACCCCGCTCCGATCGCCAGCTCGCCCACCACCGCTCGAATCTGTCCGGCCGTAACGCTGCCCGGACGCAGCAGGCGCACGGTCGGACCTTCGAAGGCGACGATGGTCGACTCGAGCCCGAGCTGACACTCGCCGCCATCGAGCACCAGGCGCACCGCATCGCCGAGCTCCTCGCGCACGTGCTCGGCGCGGGTCGGCGAGAGCCGCCCATAACGGTTGGCGGAGGGCGCGGCGATGCCACCGCCAAAAGCCGTGAGCAGCTGCTGCGCCATGGGATGCGCCGGTACGCGGATCGCGATGGTGTCCTGACCGCCGGTAACCACGTCGTGCACGTGCGCGGCGCGCGGCATGACCATGGTAAGGGGCCCGGGCCAGAAGGCCTCGGCGAGCTTGGTGGCGCCATCGGGCACTTCGCGTACCCAGCGGTGCAGGTAGCGCGGGCTGTCGAGGTGCACGATCACCGGATGATTGGCGGGCCGGCCCTTGGCCTCGAAGATGCGGCGCACCGCGGCCGGGTTCTGCGCGTTGGCGCCGAGCCCGTAGACGGTTTCTGTCGGGAAAGCCACGAGCTCGCCGTTGCGCAGCGTCTGTACGGCTGTCTCGATCTCGACCTGAGTGGCTCTGACGACGCGGACCATAGGGATGACGAATTCTACCAAGCCACGGGCAACAGAACCCTCTGTTGCAGCAAAGCGTCAGTCTGCTGCAACACTATGTTGGCTCTCGGGAAAATCACTCCAGTTTGGTCCGCGCCCAGCCGCTCGGCGAGTGTGTCAGCTCGTACGCGGGCCAGTAGTGCCTGTCGAGCTTGACGGTGATCACCTCGGGCGCGTTGTTCCAGGTGATGGTCTTCAGGCGCACCGAGGAGCGGTCGGGGCGACCCGTGACCGCCTTGAGAAAGGAATCGAGATCCGGCGTCGACACGCCGTCGACTTCGACGATGCGCCGCCCGGGAAAGAGTCCGTAGCGGGTCGCCGGCGAGCCGTAGGCAAAATACGCGACGTACACGCCGCGCGGCGGAATGGCGCGCTGCGCGCTCATCGAGCGGTGCGGTGCCTGCAGCGTCGCTCCGGCCCACTGCACCACGCGCTCGAGATCGCCTCCGGATAACTCGGCGGTCGGCACTTCGAAGGTCTGCTCGCCCTGGCCGCGCCAGACGGTGACGTGCACCAGCTCCTTGTCGGCCGCCGCCCGCTCCACTTCGCGGAAACGGGTGGCCACCTGCCCATCGATCGCGAGCAGCAGGTCGCCCTGCTGCAGGAGCTTGGATGCCGGCGAGCCGCCGACGAGGCGCACTACCGACAGCACCTGCCGCCGGGTCGGCGTGTGCTGTGCGAGCTTCTGCGTCCAGCTCTCAGGCAGGCCGAGCTCGCGGGCGTTCGCGAGCGGCAGGACGCCGAATTCGCACTCGAGCGAGTGCAGCGCGCGGCCGGCGCGCGCGCGCTCGAGCATGTCGGCCGCGACATCGATCGGCACGCCGCGGTTTTCCTGCGCGAGCTCGCGGCCGTTCTCGTAGGCGAAGCTCGACCAGGTGCCGAGCACGTTGCCCTCCTTGTCGGACAGCACGCCGTCGAACTCGGTCGGCGGATTCACCAGCTGCACGGTCTCGAGATTGCTGTCGCGGAAGCGCATGGTGCGCGACAGCGGCAGCTCGAGCGGCTCGATGCTCGCGATCTCGGTGGTGCGCGAGCGCATCTGGCTGTCGCTGCCGAGGCCGACCACCCATAGCGGCTCGCCGGCGCGCAACTCGCGGGAGCTGAGCCTGGCGGACTTGACCGGCGTCGTGCCGATCAGGCGCGGGTCGTAGGCCACGACCGCGTAGTTATGCAGCGGATGCACGTAGACGACGCGGCCCGGCACCTGCACCGTGCCGGCGAAGGCGATCTGCACGTTGCCGAGCGAGACCGGCACGGTGTTGCGGTCGACCACCACGAGCCCGCGGGCCGCATCCACCACGAGTCCGGTGCCGTGGTAGTTGCGCTCGGTGATCCCCGACACCGAGTAGGGCATGTCGAAGGTCACCATGACGAGCGACGGGGCGAGCGCGTTCTGGCGCGGGTCGCTGAAACGCGGGTAGGCGGTGGAGCTGACTTCCGCCGGCTTGGGCGCCGGCCCCGCGGCCAGATCCTTGCAATCCCAGAGGCCACGCGCGTCGTCGCGGTCGCAGTGGCGGACGGGGAACCAGAGGCGATCCATGCGGATGGGACGCAGCTGGCTGCCGTTCGGATCGTCGATGGTGCTGTAGCGCACCGTGGCGTAGTCGCCGTTGCCGAGCTGCGCGAGGCCGGCTTCGAGGTCGGCGAGCGTCTTGGTGGCATGGCCATTGAGGGCCGAGATCACCGCTCCACGCGGGATCGCGGCGGCGGCGAACACATAGCCCGGGTTGGCGACGTACACGCCGCGCGTCGGCACGTTGTAGGCGCGCGCCAGCTGGTACGACATGGTGTTGACGACGGCGTCGCCGAACTCGGCGTAGGCGCTCGGGGTGATCGCATGCAGGTCGCCGACCGGCAGGCGGGCCGAGACCGGCTTGCCACCGCGCTCGACCTCGACCTCGACCTCCCGCCCGACCGAGTCGTCGAGCACTTCCTCGAGCGGCTCGAACTGCGTCAGGTAATGGCCGTTCAGACGGGTCAGGATGTCGCCGGGCTGCAGCACGTTCTCGCTCGGCGAGCCCGGCAGCACCTCGCTCACCACCAGCATGCCGGTGAGGCGCGGGAAGGTCTTGCGCACCTCCGCCTCGGTGTGCGAATCGAGCCCGAGGCGGTCGAGCTCGTCGTAGGGCATGTAGTTGAAGACCGCATAGAGCGTGCCGCGCGGCACGGGCTTGCCTCCCTGGATGAGGGTCAGCGCGCGGCGCACCCGCCCGAGCGGCAGATAGAAGCTCGACGCGGCGCCGGTCGCGCCGCCCGCGTTGAGCCCGACCACCCGCCCGCGGATGTCGATCACCGGCGAGCCGGACGAGCCGCCCGAGGTGCCCGAAGCCGCCTGCAGGTAGAAGGTGTTGAAGTCGTTGTACTTGGCGATGCCGTACTCGGGCGCGTCACGATCGAGGCGCGCGAGTGTGCCGGCCAGGATCGACAGCTGCTCGCCGGCGTTGTTGCCGACCACGCGGATCTCGCGCCCGATCTGGGCGCCCTCGGGATAGAGCGGCAGGGCCTTCGGCTTGATGAAGCGCAGCTTCTTCGGGTCGTAGCGGTAGAGGCCGAAGTCGTGGACCGGATCGCGGTATACCGGGTAGAGCTGCACTTCCTCGCGGTTGAGGAAGGTCGCTTCCGAGGTGACCGGACCCGGCGTGACCACGTGGCGGTTGGTGAGTATCAGGCCGCGCTCGGCGTCGACCACGAAACCAGTCGCCTGCGCCGTCGTGTTCCACTCGGTATCGAACGCCCGCACCATGTCGAGGTCGATGGAGACCACGCTGCTCGCGATGCGCTCGAGGGTGACGGCCCAGTCGGGGTTGGCCTCCCCCGCCGCCGCCTGCTGCGCGATCTGGGGAATCACCGCGGCCGGTGCCGGCGGGGGCTCGCCCGCCGCGTTACCGGACGGCGGCGGCTCGGGCCCCACGGGCGGCGCAGGTGTGGGCGTGGCGGGCGGGGCAGGCGCGGGTGAGGCCTGCGGGGCCGCGCGCGGCGGATCGGCTGCGGCGCCGAGCGCGGCGCAGGACGCGATGGCGGCGAGCAGCCCGGTTCGCACGAATCGCATCGGGGTGGGTTTCTCTAGCGTCCGAGCAGCACGAGCAGCCAGACCGCGGTCAGGAGCACGAACGACATCAGCACCGCGGCAGAGCCGATGTCCTTGGCGAGGCCGGCGAGCGCGTGACGCTCGAAACCGATGCGGTCGACCGTCGCCTCGATGGCGCTGTTGACGAGCTCCACGATCAGGGTGAGGAGGACCGGCGCGATGAGCAGCGCGCGCTCGACACCGCTGTGTCCGAGCCAGAGGGCGAGCGGAATGACCACGGCGGCGAAGGCCAGCTCCTGGCGGAAGGCCGCCTCGTCGCGGAACGCGCCCGCAAGCCCGCGCAGGCTCGCGCCGAGCGCACGCAGCACGCGGGTCATGCCGCGCGGTTTGTACCGGTCTAACGCTGCGTCGTTGGCGTCCATGTGAGGTCCAGCTGGCGGGCGGCGCGCACGTCGTCGAGGCGCCGCACCGGCATGGTATGCGGTGCCGTGCGTACGCGCTCGGGTTCCTGCTGGGCCTCCTGCTGAATCTGTGACATGGCCGCCACAAACGCATCCAGGACCGCCTTGGTCTCGGTCTCGGTCGGCTCGATCAGCAGGCACTCGGGCACGAGCAGCGGGAAGTAGGTGGTCGGGGCGTGGAAGCCGAGATCGAGCAGCCGCTTGGCGAAATCCATGGCGGTTACGTTGAGCTCGCGGGCCTGGCGCTTGAGCGTGATGATGAACTCGTGGCTGGCGCGGCGCTCGGGATAGGCGGCCTCGAAGCCCGCGTCCCGCAAGCGCTTCAGCAGGTAGTTGGCGTTGAGCGTCGCGTACTCGCCCACCGCCCGCATGCCCTCGCGTCCGAGCAGCCGCATGTAGATGTAGGCACGCAGCAGCACGCCGGCATTCCCCATGAACGCCGACAGCCGCCCGATCGACTGCGGCATGTCGTCCTCGGTGAGCCAGCGGTAACGCTCGCCCTCCTTGGCAACCACCGGGATCGGCATGAACGGCAGGAGCCGCGCCGACACCCCGACCGCGCCCGCGCCCGGCCCGCCGCCCCCATGCGGCGTCGAGAAGGTCTTGTGCAGGTTCATGTGCATACAATCGAAGCCCATGTCTCCGGGACGCACCTTGCCCAGGATCGCGTTGAGATTCGCGCCGTCGTAGTAGAGCAGCCCGCCGGCGTCGTGCACCACCTTGGCCACCGCCTCGATGCCGCGCTCGAACACGCCGAGGGTCGAGGGATTGGTGAGCATGATGCCCGCGGTGTTGGGACCGACCGCCGCCTTGAGTGCCTCGAGATCGGCGTCGCCGGAGGCGTCGACCGGGATCTCGCGCACCACGCAGCCGCACATGGTCGCGGTCGCGGGGTTGGTGCCGTGGGCGGCCTCGGGCACGATGATCTCGTTGCGCTTGAGATCGCCGCGGGCCCGATGGTAGGCGCGGATCATGGCGACACCGGCGAACTCGCCGTGCGCGCCCGCCATGGGTGAGAGCGCCACGCCCTGCATGCCGGTGACCTCCTTGAGCATCTCCTGCAGCTCGTACATGCAGGCGAGGAACCCCTGGCCGTGCGACTCCGGCGCGAGCGGATGACGCGCCAGGAACTGCGGCAGCATGGCGTACTGATTGCACGCCTTGGGGTTGTACTTCATCGTGCACGAGCCGAGCGGATAGAAGTGCGTGTCGATCGAGAAGTTGAGCTGCGACAGGCGGGTGAAGTGCCGCACCGCCTCGAGCTCGCCGACCTCGGGGAGCGCCGGTGCCTTGCTGCGCCTGAGCTTCGCCGGCAGATCGGCGAGCGGCGCGGCGCCCACGTCGTGCGGCCACTGATCGCTCGCGCCGCGTCCCGGCTGCGAGTGCTCGAAGATCACTTGTTCACGGCTCGGCATCGGTTACGTCCTTCTCAGGCGGCGCGCGCGGCCTGCATGGCCTCGCTCAGGGAGGCGCGGTAGCGCTCGAGGTCGGCTGCGGTCTTGGTCTCGGTCGCGCACACGAGCAGCGCCGGGCCGAGCTCGGGGTAGTACGGCGCGAGATCGAGTCCGCCGATGATCCCGCGGGCGGCGAGCGCCTCGAGCACCGGCTCGGTCGCGCGGTCGAGGAGCAGCACGGCCTCGTGGAAGTGGGGTCCGTCGAAGGCGAGGCGCACGCCGGGCGCCCGCGTGAGCGCGGCGATGAGCTCGCGGCTGCGGGCATGGCTCGCGGCGGCGGTGCGCGCGAGTCCCTGCGGCCCCATGAGCGACATGTAGATGGTCGCCGCCGTCACCAGCAGCCCCTGGTTGGTGCAGATGTTGGAGGTCGCCTTGGCGCGGCGGATGTGCTGCTCGCGCGCCTGGAGAGTGAGCGTGAAGCCGTCGCTACCGGCGGCGTCGAGCGTGCGGCCGACGATGCGGCCGGGCATCTGGCGCACGTGCTCCATGCGGGCCGTCATGAAGCCGAAGTACGGTCCACCCGACGACAGCGGCACGCCGAGCGGCTGGCCCTCGCCGACCGCGATGTCGGCGCCCTTGCTGCCCCACTCTCCGGGGGGCTTGAGCAGCGCCAGCGAGGTGGGGTTCACCACCGCGATCACGAGGGCTCCGCGCGCGTGCGCCCAGTCGGTGAGCGCATCCACGTCCTCGAGCCGGCCGAAGAAGTTCGGCTGCTGGATGACCAGCGCGGTCACGTCCTCGCCCTGGTACCTGGCGAGCGAGGCGGGCAGGGTCACGCCCTCGACCGTGCAGTAGGGCAGCTCCTCGAAGCGCAGTCCCTGGTTGCACGCCATCGCGACCGCCACGCGGCGGTAGTGCGGGTGCAGCGTCGTCGGCACCAGGATGCGCGCCGACTTCGACTTGCGGTTGGCGCGCACCGCCATGAGTGCCGCTTCCGCGGTCGCCGAGGCGCCGTCGTACATCGAGGCGTTGGCGACCTGCATGCCGGTGAGGCGCGCGATCATGGTCTGGAACTCGTAGATCATCTGCAGCGTGCCCTGGCTGGCTTCGGCCTGGTAGGGCGTGTAGGCACTGTAGAACTCGCCGCGCGTCGTGATGGCCCACACCGCCGCGGGAATGTGGTGCTCGTAGGCGCCGGCGCCGATGAAGCTGAGCGGGGTGCCATCCTGCGCGGCGCGCTCGCTCATGAGGCGCCCGATCTCCATCTCGTTGAGCGCCTCGGGCACACCCGCGAGCGAGCCGATCCTGAGGCTCGCCGGGATCTCCGCGAACAGGTCCTCGATACCGCGGGCGCCGATCGCGGCGAGCATCGCCGCGACGTCGGCCTCGGTGTGGGGAATGAACGCCATCAGCCGCCCTCCGCCGCCACTACTTTCTGATAGTCATCGGGCGACAGCAGTTCCGCCGCCGCCACCGCGCCAGCGGCCGGACGCAGCCGCATCAGCCAGCCCTCGCCGTAGGGGTCGGAGTTGATCGTCTCGGGCGCGTCCGCGAGCTTGGGATTGCCGCCGGTGATCTCGCCGGCGATCGGCGCATACACGTCGGAGGCGGCCTTTACCGACTCGACCACGGCGCACGGCTCGTCCTGCTTCACCGTGCGGCCGGCCTCCGGCACTTCGACGAACACGAGATCGCCGAGTGCATGCTGCGCGTGATCGGTGATGCCGATCTCGACCGTGCCGTCGCCGAGGGTGCGCACCCATTCGTGCGACTTGGTGTACTTGAGGTCCGCGGGAAGGTTGCTCATGAATCGGGTCCTTTAAGTGACCAGGGACTTGCCAAAACGCACGAACGGCGGCTTCACCACTCGGGCGTTGAGCAGCTTGCCGCGAATGTCGACCTGCACCCGCCCAGGCGTAGCCGCGGGCACACGGGCGAGGGCGATCGAGCGCTCGAGGGTCGGGGAGAAGGTGCCGCTCGTGATCTCGCCCTCGCCGATCGCCGGCACCACCACTTTCTGATGGCTGCGCAGCACCCCGCGGTCCTCGAGCAGGAGGCCGACGAGCTTCGGCCCCGCGCCGCGCGCGCGGATCGCCTCGAGCGCCTCGCGCCCGATGAAGGCGCGCGCCGCGGGCTCGAGCGCCACGGTCCAGGTGAGGCCCGACTCGAAAGGATCGGTGTTCTCGTCCATCTCGTGGCCGTAGAGGTTCATGCCTGCCTCGAGCCTCAGGGTGTCGCGCGCCCCGAGGCCGCACGAGGCGACGCCGAGGGCATTGAGGCGCCGCCAGGCGGGCACTGCATCCGCGGCCGGCATCATGATCTCGAAGCCATCCTCGCCCGTGTAGCCGGTGCGGGCGACGAACCAGGCGCCGAGCTCGCGCCCGACGAACACCCCGAGAGCGAGCGCCGCCGCGGCGTCGGCCGCCGCCAGGAGTGTCGCCGCCTTGGCGCGCGCCTCAGGACCCTGGACCGCGAGCATGGCGAGATCGGTGCGCTCGGTGACCTCGACGCCGAGGCCTTGGGCGTGGCGGCGGATCCAGGCGAGATCCTTATCGCGGGTGCCGGCGTTGACCACCGCGCGGAACCAGCTCTCGGTGAGGAAGTAGACGATGAGGTCGTCGATGACTCCGCCCTGCTCGTTGAGCATGCAGGTGTAGAGCGCCTTGCCAGGCGTCTTCAGCTTGCCGACATCGTTGGCGAGCAGCCGCGCGAGGAAGGCTCGGACCCGCGGGCCCTTGAGATCGACGACGCACATGTGCGAGACGTCGAAGACGCCCGCGCTCCGGCGCACCGCGTGGTGCTCGCCGATCTGCGAGCTGTACTGCACCGGCATGTCCCAGCCGCCGAAGTCGACGATACGGGCGCCGAGCTCCTGGTGCAGCGCGAACAACGGGGTCTTGCGTCCCACTTCGGTCCTCCAGCGAACAAAGAAGCCGGCACACGCTCCGCATGCGAAGCGCCTGCCGCCCTTCTGTCCCTGTGACCTGAGAGATCAGGCGCCCTCGAGAGGTGCCGCTCCCCTTCGGTGGGTGGAGGCTCGCTCCACCGCTCTCCAGAAGCCCCGCGCGATGCGTCAAAGAGCCGCGTAGCGCCGTCTGCCGTTCATGTGCCTGAGCGTTTCCGGGCGGAATTTGCGCCTTCGGCGTTCCGGCTGGTGCCGGACTCTCTCCGAACAGACCGTTTCGGGCCCCCGAATGATACCAGCCCGGTCAAGTGCCGGTAGAATTTGCGCCGCATGAGCCTCCCCCGCCGCTCCTCCGTGCAGGTATCGATCGGACCCGTCCGCGTCGGCGGCGGTGCGCCGATCGTGGTTCAGTCGATGACCAATACGGACACCGCCGACGTCGAGGGCACGGCGCGGCAGGTGCAGGCGTTGGCACGGGCGGGCTCCGAGCTGGTACGCGTCACCGTGAACACCAGCGAGGCGGCGGCCGCCGTCGCGCCGATCCGCACTTGGCTCGATCGCGCCGGGGTCGCGGTTCCCCTCATCGGTGACTTTCACTTCAACGGACATAAGCTCCTGCGCGAGCATCCCGACTGCGCCCAGGCGCTCGCCAAGTACCGCATCAACCCGGGCAACGTCGGGCGTGGGTCGAAGCGCGACCCGCAGTTTGCCGAGATGATCGAGATCGCCTGTCGCTACCGGAAGCCCGTGCGCATCGGCGTCAACTGGGGCAGCCTCGACTCGGACCTTCTCACGCGCCTCATGGACGAGAACTCGGCGCGCGCCGAGCCGCTCGATGCGCAGGGGGTCTTACGCAACGCCGTGGTGCTCTCGGCCCTCGGCAGCGCCCAGCGCGCCGAGGAGCTGGGACTGCCCCACGACCGCATCATTCTTTCGGCCAAGGTGAGCGGCGTGCAGGATCTCATCGCCATCTACCGCGACCTGGCCGCACGCTGCGACTATCCACTCCATCTCGGGCTCACCGAGGCTGGCATGGGCTCGAAGGGCATCGTCGCCTCGACCGCCGGCATGGCGGTGCTGCTGCAGGAGGGCATCGGCGACACCATCCGCGCGTCGCTCACCCCCGAGCCGGGCGGCGACCGCACCCAGGAGGTGATCGTCGCGCAGGAGATCCTGCAGACCATGGGGCTGCGCGCGTTCACGCCGCTCGTGATCGCCTGCCCGGGCTGCGGGCGCACCACCAGCACCTTCTTCCAGGAGCTGGCGCAGCAGATCCAGAGCCACGTCCGCGCGCGCATGCCGCAGTGGCGGCGCGAGTACGCCGGGGTGGAGGAGATGACGGTCGCCGTCATGGGCTGCGTCGTCAACGGCCCGGGCGAGAGCAAGCACGCCAACCTCGGCATCAGCCTGCCGGGCACCGGCGAGCGGCCGGTGGCGCCGGTGTACGAGGACGGCGAGAAGACGGTGACCCTGAAGGGCGAACGCATCGCCGAGGAGTTCCAGGAGATCGTCGAGCGTTATGTCGTGCGCCGCTACGCGCGCCTCACCCCGCCCTCGCGTGACGCGTGAGCCAGGCCCTCGCCGAGCGCCGATGCAAACCGTGTGAGGGCGGCATGCCGCCCCTCACCGCGGAGCAGGCGGCGGCGCTCCTCACGCAGATCTCGAAGGACTGGGTCCTGACGGATGGCGCGCACGCCATCCGCCGCGAGCTCCGCTTCCGCGATTTCTACCGCACCATGAGCTTCGTCAACGCGCTCGCCCACATCGCCAACATCGAGGATCACCATCCGGACCTCGAGGTGGGCTACAACTACTGCCGCGTGAAGTTCACGACCCACGCCGTGAAGGGGCTGTCGGAGAACGACTTCGTGTGCGCGGCTAAGGTCGATCTCATCCCGTTGACCTGAAGCGGCGTCACTGCACCGGTCGTCATTTGGCAACGAGACTCAGGCACTGCCTGGCGCCCTGGTCGACCTGCTCCAGGCTCAATATCGCCCCCTGCCGGGTATCGAACGCGACGCCGCCGAAGCGCGACACGAGCACCGAGGCGGACAGGTAGGCGGCCGCGCACTCCTCGGGGTGTGCATCGAAGCTGAGCGAATACACGATTGGCTCGACCATCGACACGGTTGCCAGCGGCGGATACTGCGCCGCCAGCTCCGCGGCGGATTCGCGCTGGAAATAAAACCCGGTGGCGCGCCCCGCGACTCTGACCGCCAGGAAGCCTGTATGGCGCTTGAGGTCGACGGACCGCGCCAGGCTCGCAGGCGCACGTACCTCCCAGAGCGCCTGATTCCAGCTCGACCAGTCGGGAGCCTTGCTGGCCGCGAGGACTACCAGGAGCTCGAGCGACAAGCAGGTCTCACTTCGGGCTCATGATGCCCGCCGCGCAGCCTCGGGCAGCTCGCCGCTCATCCCGAGTGCGCGGCGGATGAAGAAGCGCCGCAGCTCCTGGTTGCGGTTCACCCATCCGAGTCCACGCTGCGCCAGGCGCGCGAGCGGTCCCGTGCCATGAGCGAGCAGGCGGTCGAAGCCATCGATCGCGGTGCCCATGATGGCCACCTCGCTCTTGCGCCAGCGCTCGTAGGCGCGCAGCACGCCAAGTGATCCCGGATCCTCGCGCCGCCCCACCGCCGCCACCGCGAGTTGCGCGAGCGCCGCGGCATCGAGGAGCCCGAGGTTCACACCCTGGCCGGCGAGCGGGTGCACGACGTGGGCAGCGTCGCCGACGAGGGCGACACGCCGCGCAACATAACGCGGTGCCGCGAGGCGCCGCAGCGGAAAGGTAACGCGCTCGCCGACGAGCCGCGTGGTGCCGAGCGCCAGGTCCGAGGCGCGATCGAGCTCGTGCGCGAACTCCGCGGCGCTCGCGGCCGCAAGGCTCGCGGCGAGGGCATCGTCCGCCGACCAGACGATCGAGCTCGTGCCATCGAAGAGCGGCAGGAACGCGAGCGTGCCATCGCGCATGAAGCGCTGCCACGCCGTCAGCTCGTGCGGGCGCGCCGTGGCGACCGTGGCGACGATGGCCGTCTGGCGGTAGTCGCTCTGCTCCACCGCGAGACCGGCGGCCCGGCGCACCGCCGACTGCGCGCCATCGGCCCCGACCACGAGACGCGCCTCGAGCGTGCCGCCGCTGGTCCCGATGCTCACCCGGTCGTCGGCGATGGCGAGCGAGGAGAACTGCCCCGACTCGAGCCGGCCACCGGCCGCCGTGAAGGCCGCGAGCAGCGCCGACTGCAGCAGGCGGTTCTCGAGGATGTAGCCGAGGTTTGGCTCGCCGACGTCGGCGGCGTCGAAGACGAGCGCGTCGGGACTATCCGCGGCGACGCGTTCGTGCCAAACACGCATGCGCTCATAGGCACAGAGCCGCGGCCCATCGATCCGTGGCCAGGTGCCGCTCGAGCGCAGCAGGCGCTCACTGGCGCGCGAGATCGCCACCACTCGCGCGTCGGGCGGCGCGTCCGCGCCCGGTGGCTGCGGCAGGTGCGGCTCGACGAGCACCACGCTCGGCCGCCCACCCCCGGCGCGTGCGGCGCGTGCCAGCAGCGCCCCCGCGCAGGCGCCCACCGGCCCACCGCCGATGATCGCCACGTCAAACATCGCGAGCCCCGGGATGGGCGCGGCGCACGGCGAGACCGCGGGCGAGGCGCGGGCTCGGGCCGCCGAAGCCGAGGCTGACGCGCGCGAGCGCGCTCTTGGCGGGCGGTGCGAGGTCGAAGGCCAGGAGCCCGAGATTGCGCAGCAGGCCGACGCCGGGACGCGAGTCTCCGAACAGTTTCACCAGGGAGTCCGTGAAGCGCAGCACGCCGCCGCGGTCGGCGGCGCGCCAGGCGGCGAAGCGCTCGAGCAGCTCGGGCTCTCCCGGGTCGCCGGATGCGTTGGCGAGCACCTCGGCGAGCATCGCCGCATCACGCAACCCAAGGTTGAATCCCTGGCCGGCCACCGGATGCAGCGCCTGCGCGGCGTTGCCGATGAGAACGGTGCGCGGCGCAATGGCTGCCGCGGCGCGCGACAGCTTCAGGGGATAGGAGCCGCGGCGCCCGGCGCGGACGAAGCGCCCGGCACGCCAGCCGAAGCGCGCCTGGAGCGCCGCGAGCCAGGCGGCGTCATCGAGCGCGAGCACCGCGGGCGCGTCCGCGCTGCGGCACGCCCAGATGACACTCAGCGTACCGTCGGCGAGCGGCAGCACGGCGAGCGGACCGGTGCGCGTGAAGCGTTCGTAGGCGTTGCCGGCGTGCGGCGTGTCGCTCGCGACGTTGGCGACAACGGCGACCTGGTCGTAGTCCTCGAGCGTGGCCGCGATACCGGCCGCGGCCCGGACCAGCGAGTTCGCCCCGTCGGCCGCCACCACCAGCCGCGCGGCCACCGCCTCGCGGCCGCGCTCGCTCACCAGCGTGAAACGCACGCCCGCGGCGTCGATCCCGACGCCCTCGACCTGTCCCGGAACGCGCAGCGTGAGTCCCGCGGCGCCGGCGAGCCGCGCCCAGAGCGCCGCGCCGATCCGCCGGTTCGGCACGACGTAACCCAGGGCGTCGACGCCCTGCTCCGCCGCGACGAGGTGCGCGTTGCCGAAGCGGCCGGCGTCGGAGACGTGGATGGCGCGAATCGCCGCGGCCTCGGCCGCCATGTCCTGCCACACTCCGAGGCCCTCGAAGATGCGCCGGCTCGCATTGCCGAGCGCCGTGGTGCGATCGTCGAAGCTCGGCTGCGCGCTCGCGCCGAAGGGCACGGCCTCGACCAGCAATACGCGCACACCGGTGCCGGCGAGGGCGGCGGCGAGACTCGCGCCGACCATGCCGCCGCCGACGATCGCGACGTCGGTCTCGAGAGATGCGGGCAGCGCGGTGTTCATGAGAGTTGACACGGCTCAGTGCGCCATGACGGCCTCTATCTGGTCGGGGTCCTTCGGTGCGCGGGCGGTCAGCACCTCGGCGCCGCGCTTCGTAACCAGCACGTCGTCCTCGATGCGGACGCCGATATTGCGGAAACGCCGCGGCACGCCGCGCGCGCCTGCGGCCAAGTAGATGCCCGGCTCGATGGTGAGGGTCATCCCGGGCTCGAGCACCCGCCACTCGTCGCCGACCTTGTAGTCGCCGACGTCGTGGACGTCGAGCCCCAGCCAGTGCCCGGTGCGGTGCATGAAGAAGCGCCGGTAGGCGCCGCTGCGGATCAGCGCCGGCAGCCGGCCCTTGAGCAGGCCGAGCCTGATCAGTCCCTGGGTGATGACGCGTACCGCCGCCTCGTGCGGCTCGTTCCAGTGGTTGCCCGGACGCACGCGCGCGATGGCGGCGCGATTGGCCTCCAGCACCACCTCGTACACCGCACGCTGTTCGGGGGTGAAGCGCCCGTTGATCGGAAAGGTGCGGGTGATGTCGGCCGCGTAGTAGTCGAACTCGCACCCGGCGTCGACCAGCAGCAGGTCACCGTCGGCGAGCGGCTGGTCGTTGTCGCGGTAGTGGAGGACGCAGCTGTTGGCGCCGCCGCCGACGATCGGGTAATAGGCGGTGTCGGCGTTGTGGCGGCGGAACTCGTGGACGAGCTCCGCCATTACCTGGTACTCGGTGGCCCCGGGCCGGCAGAAGCGCATGGCGCGCAGGTGCGCGCGCGCCGAGATGCGCGCCGCGGCGCGCATGAGATCGAGCTCGCCGCGCGACTTGTAGAGGCGCATGTCGTGCAGCAGGTGATCGAGCGCCACGAGCTCCTGCGGCGGGTGGCGGCCGTTCCTGGCCTGGGTCCTCAGGCCATTCACCCAGCCGACCACCCGCTGATCGAAGTCCGCATAGGCGCCCATGGTGTAGTAGACGCGGGTGCGGTTCTCGAGCAGGCCCGGGAGGATGTCGTCCATGTCGCCGATGGGGAAGGCGTCGTCGGCGCCGAAGTCGCGCGCCGCACCGGCCGGCCCCGCGCGGCGCCCGTCCCAGGTTTCCCGCTGAGGGTCGCGCTCGCGCACGAACAGGATGTACTCCGCCTGCTCGCGTCCCGGCACCAGCACCGCCACGGATTCGGGCTCGCCGAAGCCGGTGAGATACTGGAAGTCGCTGTCCTGCCGGTAGGGGTACTCGACGTCGTTATTGCGGTGCCGTACCGGGGCCGCCGGCAGGATCGCGATCGAGTCGCGCCCCATCAGGCGCATCAGCTGACGGCGGCGGCGCGCAAACTCGTCTCTCGCCATGGCCCTAGTGGAGCGGGGCCGCGTCCGGGAGCGGCGCATGCCGCACCGGCGCGAGCTCCTCGTACAGGAGCTGCACCCCGACGCGCACGAACTCGACCAGCTCGGCGTAGGCGCCCTCGTTCGACTCCTCGCCCTGCTCGTCGTCGACGCCCGCGCGGGTGATCTCGGTGAGGTCGCGCACGAGCTCGCCGACGTCCCCGGGCAGCCCGCTGGCGTCGGGGATCGAGCCGGAGCCGAGCCCGTAGAGAAATCCCTGACACCAGATGGCGAGCGCCGCCGTGCGCACCGTGAGCGGCTGCGCATCGCTCGGCAGCAGCGGCTCGAACTCCATGTCGGTCTGCTCGAGTGCCGCGGCCGTGGCGGTGTAGAGCCCGTAGAGCGTATCGGCGGCGGCAGCGTCCGCGCGCCCCTCGGGCAGGATCTCGCGCAGCCAGTCCTGGAAGCTGTAGTCGGCCAGCGCGCACAGGCAGCCGGCCAGCGTGCCGTGCGCCTCGGCCGCTTCAGTCAGCGAGCGCTGCTCACTCAGCAGGTGCTCGATCTCGGGGTAGTCGGGGTGATCCATGGGGACGCCGCATTATAGTTGAGTCGAATTGACCGCACGAAGAGCGCGGCTCTATAGTCCTTTGCCATGAGCGACACTACAAAAACACAACTCGATCTCGAGCTCACCCGCCTCGCGAAACGCGTCGAAGAGCTGCTGGCGACGCTCGAGCATCTGAAGGAAGAAAATCGCGCGCTCAAGGCGCGCCACGAGTCCCTGGCCGGCGAGCGCGCCTCGCTGATGCATAAGAACGAGCAGGTGCGCACCCGCGTCGAGGCCATGATCGGCCGCCTGAAGACCCTCGAGCACGGCGCGTGACTCCGCCGGACCAGGCGCGCGTCAGCGTGCGTATCATGGAGAAGGAGTTCGTGGTGGCGTGCGCCTACGACGAGCGCTCGGCGCTCCTGGACGCCGCCGAATTCCTCAATAGCCGCATGCGCGAGATTCGCGACAATGGCAAGGTCGTCGGGCTCGACCGCATCGCGGTCATGGCGGCGCTCAACCTGGCGCACGAGTTCCTCAAGGTACGCGACCGCGAGACCAAGCTCGACAGCGGCGCCGGCCACCGGGTGCGGGCGCTGCGCGAACGGGTCGAGAGCGCCCTCGGCAAGGGGCAGCAACTCGATCTGTGATGCGACGGGAGTCTCAAGCAGGCACCGCGGGCATGGTGTACATTCGTAACCAGCGTCGCCTGCGGTGTTCGACAAGCGGGCCGGGTTACCTCGGACCCTAATTGAAACACCCTCGGGACTTAGCGCTTGCGGCAGCACTGTGCAGGTCCGCCTTTTTGAGCGGAAAGCCTTACCTGCTGCAGCTCGTCCCACCTGTTGCTCTGGTTCGAGAGCAACGGTTCGCACCGGCACATGCGGGTGGCGCTGCCTGATTCCACCCTGGGCGCTGCCCGCAAGTCATTGCGGGCCGAGCTCGGCGCACGGCGCCGCGCCGTCAGCGCCGGCGAGCGCGCCGCGGCCGCCCGGCGCGCCACATTCATCGCCGACCGCCTCCTGCATCTGTCTGCCGGGCAGCGCATCGCGGTCTACGCCGCCCTGCCCGCCGAGCTCGATACCGCGGCTCTCATCGCGCTGGCCGAGAGCCGCGGCTGCCGCATCTATCTGCCGCGCATCGAGCGGCGGCGGCTGTCGCGCAGCATGCGCTTCGTCGCGCGCGGTGCAACGCTGCGCGAGAACCGCCTCGGCATCGGCGAGCCGGAAGGCTCGGCCACCATCGGCGCACGCTGGCTCGATCTGGTTTTCCTGCCGCTCGTCGGCTTCGATGGGCGCGGACTGCGCCTCGGCACCGGCGGCGGCTTCTATGACCGTGCCTTCGCCTTTCGCCAGCTGCGCCGTGTGTGGCACAAGCCGCTGCTGGTAGGGTTCGGGTACGCCTTCCAGCACGTCGAGCGCCTGGTCGCAGCGCCGCACGACGTGCTCATGGACGCGGTGGTGACCGATGAGGGGTTCATTCGATGCACTACTGGCTGATGAAGACCGAGCCGACCAGCTTCGGCGCCGAGCAGCTCGCCGCCGCCCCGCGCCACACCAGCGCCTGGGACGGCGTCCGCAACTATCAGGCGCGCAATATGCTGCGCGACCAGATGAAGAAGGGCGACCAGGCCTTCATGTACTACTCGAGCACCGATGTGCCGGGGATCGTGGCGATCATGGAAGTGATGCGCGAGGGCTATCCCGACCCCACCGCCTTCGATCGCAGGCACGAGCACTACGATCCGGACAGCGACCGCAAGAATCCCCGCTGGTTCATGGTCGACGTGCAGCTCAAGCGCCGCCTCGCACGCATCATCACGCTCGATGAGCTGCGCGCGCACGCCGGCAAGGAGCTCGCAGGGCTCGTGCTGCTGCGTCCGGGCAACCGCCTGTCGGTGACGCCGGTGGAGAGCGCGCAGTGGAAGTTCATTCTCTCGCTCGAGTCGCGCGCCGCGTCGCCATGAGCGCACTCCATGCGCGCCGCGCACCGCTCGCGATGAGTCACGGCGCGCGCGGCACCTAGCACACTTGGCTCGCACTCGCTTGTAATTTGGATTCGCGTGTATATACTCGGACCCCGGACTAACCCGTCACACTTGGAGAGCCAACATGGCGAAGGCAAAGAAGAAGGCCAAGAAGAAAGCCAGCAAGAAGAAATAGGCCTTAACTCGGCGGTCGC
>DATMRG010000047.1:0-21654 GCA_035566495.1 Steroidobacteraceae bacterium
CATCCGGTCGACCAGAACGGCAAGCCGTGCTCGTTCGAGAACATTCCGGATCACCTCGAGAAGCTGCTCGATGATCCGTACCGCTCGCTCGCCGGCTTCGTGCGCGATGCGGGCGGCTACGACAAGACCCCGACCGCGTTCGCGGAGTTTCAGTGGGCCGACTTCTTTCGCCCGCGAGTCAAGTTCGGACCCGCGCGCGCGGACTTCGATGCCGCGGTGGCCAGCGCGCTCAAGCTCGCCCGCTCGCCCGAGGCGGCGCAGCTGCCGGGCTACAGGAAGCCGCCCTGATAGGATCAGGCCCACCTTGCTGCCGCGAGCGCTGGCAGCAAGAACAGGAGAGTAAGGAGCTCAACGAGGCTGCTGCCAGCATCATCGGAATGATGCTCTTCGCTTGAACCGGGACCGCCGGTGCATGAGACTATAAGTGGCGGAGAGGGAGCGAGTCTTCGCTTTCTCGCCAGAAATCCGACAACAGCGGGAGCGCTCGATGATCGACCAGTCCACGGCGCCCTACGGCGTTCTGCTTCTTCGCGTAAGCGTCGGCGTCATGTTTCTTGCGCACGCGGCGCTTAAGATCTTCGTCTTCACCATACCCGGGACCGTGTCTTACTTCGCCTCCCTGGGACAGCCCGCGATCGTGGCGTATGCCGTCCTTGCTCTCGAGGTGCTCGGGGGGATCGGCCTGATCCTCGGTGTCTACGTCCGGTGGATCGCGCCAGTCCTGGCGCTCGAGATGTTGGGCACGATCGTTTTGGTGCACGGCGCCAACGGTTGGGTGTTCTCGAACAAGGGTGGTGGATGGGAGTATCCGGCCTTCTGCGCCGCGGCACTGATCGCTCTGGCTCTGCTCGGTGACGGGGCAATGGCGCTTCGGCCTGCGCGGTAGGGCGTAGCGCGTCGGCGACTCGCCCGCTGGTGAACCTAACTAGCTGATTCGATTAGTACGGAGAGGTGGCAGAGCGGTTGATTGCACCGGTCTTGAAAACCGGAGGCTGCGCAAGCGGCTCGTGGGTTCGAATCCCACCCTCTCCGCCAGACCGGTGAGGGATCGCTGAGAATGCAACAGGGCCCGCTTGCGCGGGACCTCTTGCTGTGCGAGCCGACCTCAGGGCTTCAGCCGCTCATACATGTTGCGGACGATGATCAGCAGCGCCGCACCCGCGGCCAGGATCCCGAAGTCCCCTCAAGTGTTAGTTAGTTTTGTTCGGAACGCGGCGGCAAACGGCGCGTCCTTTTGCACTCGAGCTGCATCGAACGTCCCGGGGGCTCGATTTGCCGTCGCAACTACGATAACGCGTTTTGCATCGCTTGACAGCGGATGTCGCGAGACTTCAACGGGTGTCGCGGTCAGCCCACGCGCGGCACGCTCGCCGCGAGCTCATTCGCGCCACTGGGGATCGGCCTTGCCGGTCTCGACGTAGTCTTTCAGCCGGTACATGAGGCGTCCCCACATGGAGTTGCAACTCGCGCAGTAGTCGCTCAGCTCCTTCCATCCGCCGTGCGTGAAGCGCAGCACCGACTGCTCGCCGTCGCTCGCGATCGTCCAGCTGAGCGTCGTACCGGCCCATTCGGGTTGACCGCCGGTGCAGGCCATCACCACCGCCTCGCCCGGGACCAGCCGGTCTATCCTCATGTGAAAGACGACGGCGCGCCGCTCGAAGCCGAACTCGGCCTTGCCGCCGGCCCGAGTGTCGACGACCGAGTCGGCGGTCCACCAGCCCCGATTGCCGTCGGTGGTTGCGACCGCTGCGTAGACTCTGGCGGCCGGCGCCTCAATGGGAACTTGGTGGGTCAGGTCAACCATGGGATTGCTCCTCCGGGCGGGCAAATAGCGCGGCGAAGGGACGGCCGTCGAAGGCGGACTGCGCGCGGACGATCCGGCCGTCGCGCACCGTGTGCCACTCGGCGACGAAGGTGGTCGCTTTCACGGGGCCGGTCGTAACCATGTCCATGAAGATCGCCGCCTCGTCGCCTTCACCGATGATCGTCTTCACGTCGAGCCGTGTCACGATCTGCATGAGCTGGGTGAACGTGGCGATGTAGGCGTCGGCATTCGGGTAGGTCTCGAACAGGCCGACGAACACCATGTCATCCGCCAGCAGGGCACGCGCGGCCCCCATGTCGCGGCGCTGGACGGCGTCGTAGAACTGCCTGAGGACGGCTCCGGCTCCTGGCATGAGACTCTCCGGTCAGGCCCAGGTGTCGAGCGCGCGGCCGGTCTCGAGCAGCGACTTGAGGCTCGAGAGCACGCGCGGCCAGCCGCCGGCGACCTTCCTGGCCGTCTCGGGATCGAGCTCGTCATGCGTGACCGTGAGACGCACCATCGACCCGACGGTTTCGATGTCGATGGCCACGCGCGAGTGCCTGGAGGTGTCCGCGGCGTCCGCGACGTCGCCCCAGGTCAGGACCAGGCGTCTGCTCGGCACCACCTCGACGACCTGACCCACGAGCTTCACGGTCCCCTTGCCGTCGTCCGCGACGTGCTTCCACTTCGAGCCCGGCTTCCAGTCGCTGTCGTTGGTGTGTTTCCAGTACTGGCGCGTCAGCTCGCCGTCCGTCAGGGCCTTCCATACCTTGGCGGGCGTCGTGGCGATATACGTGACGTACACGAATTTCTCGCTGGCCATGGTCATTTCCTCTCGAGTCGGGTCTTGAAGTTGTGCAGGGCGGTCAGGCGCTGCTGCTCGTACTTGCGGATCCAGCGCTCGTAGATCGCATGGATCGGCACCGGGTTGACGTAGTGGAGCTTCTCGCGTCCCTGCCATTGCACCGCGACCAGATTCGCTTCTTCGAGAACGTCGAGATGCTGTGAGACCGACTGGCGCGCCATATCGAGACCGCGGCAGAGGTCGGTGAGCGTCTGTCCGCCCCGGGCGAACAGGCGGTCGAGCAGCTCGCGACGGCTGGGATCGGCGAGCGCCTTGAACACCGTGTCGACGTCGTTCATTTCATATGCAGGCAGGGAACTGCATATAATATATGCAGGTGAATACCTGCATGTCAACCCACGGCAGAGCCGTGCCCAGCCCGCCGGGCTGGCACGGCTTCGACCACCGGGTCAGCGGAACGCCCGGCGGCGCCGGGCCGTTGGATTACCTCTCCGGGTGCTCGCCGAGGAGCTGAGCGGCCTGCGGCTCGCTGAGCGGCGCAGAAACTTCCGGCCTGGGAGCGGGCACGACCGGCTTGTAGGCCGCCTTCCTGGTCTCGGCGGCGGCCCGCGGCGGCATCTTCACGCTGCCGTTGAACTCGGCGCCGTCCACGATGCTGACCCGGGGAGCCATGATGTCGCCGTTCAGCACGGCGCTGGGAGCGACCGTGACCGAATCGCTCGCTTCGACGTCGCCGTCGATCGTGCCGCGGATGGTGATGGAGCGTGCCGCGACATTGCCCGTGACGACGCCGCCGAGCGCGATCGTGACGCTGCCGCTGTGGGTGATCGAGCCCTCGACCCGGCCGAACAGCACCAGATCCTCGTCGGCGGAGAGCTCGCCCTTGAAGACCAGGGTCTTGCCGAGCGTCATGAGGGCGAGGGGGGCCGACTGCTTCGCGGCCCCCTGGGGCGGCGCGGCATCGGCCGCTGCGGGAGCCTCTGCGCCGGCCGCACGTCCGTTGGGACCGAAGACCGACATGATGTTACGTGCCATAGATCACCGCTTCTCCGTGTCGCGCCCGTTGCTGCGTGAGCGCTTGCTCGTATCCATGATGACGTTGCCGTTGAAATCGGCGCCGTCGACGATGCTGACGCTCGGGGCGCGCACGTCGCCGGTGAGGTGTCCGGTTTCCATGACGGCGACCGACGTCTGTGCCTGCACATCGCCCTCGACGGTGCCGGCGATCGAAACGATGTGGCCCTCGATCTGCGCCTTGACGTGGCCCTGCGGACCGATCGTGAGGCGGCGCGTGTGCTTGATGCTGCCGACGACGTGGCCCTCGATCAGTAGATCCTCGCCCGCCGTCAACTCGCCCTTGAAGCGCAGGGTGGGACCCAGGATCGAACCGTCATCTTTAGGCTTATCGCTGTCCATGCATCCTCCGTGACTCGCATCACATAACCGGCGGCCCGCTGACCCATGTCCGGCTCCCCTCCATCGGCGTCGAGACGCAACACTTGAGGCGCGCGGCCAAATCCGAGCAATCCGTACGAGTTTTGTTCCGCGGTGCGGCAAGCCAGCGGGCGCGAGGCTTGACAGCCCGCGACGCCTGGCGTACCCGAGCCGGGACCCGGCGAGCGCCGGACGCTGATCAGGGATGTGCTGCGCTCAGAGCGGCACCGGCTGTCCGTTGACGACGAGCCGTACCGTCAGTGCCGTCTCCTTGCGTAGCGTGGCAAAGATCGGGCAGCCGCGACGGGTTCGCCGCACCAGCTCCGCGACTTTCTCGCCCGGCGCGGTCGTGGTCACGCGAGTCTCGAGCGTGATCTCCTTGAACCCGGGGTCGGCCCCGCCGATGCCATAGAGCCCGCGCCGATCCCAACTGCCGGTCACGGTGGTCTCGAGCGCCTCGATCGCGAGCTCTTCGAGCGCGGCATTGCGAACGAAGACGACGTTCTGGCAGGTGCCGAGCGCGGCCATGAAATAGTCGGTCGGCGTCGGCCCGAGCGCGCCTCCCGCCACGCTCGCCGGCTCATCCTGCACGACGTTGAAGCCGCGGGTGACGGCGAGCGAGTGCTGGTTGGCGATGAGGGTGACGACCGCCTTGTTGGTGGTTGCCGCCTCCGCGGGGCTCATGGACTTCAGCTCCCGCAGGCTCTTCTCGACCGCGGGCTTCTGATCGGAGTCAATGAGGCTCATGGTCTGTGCCCTCCCGGTGTCTCCGGGCGTCGCGGCGAGCGCCGCCGTGGCGCCGAGCAGCGTAATAGCGATCGCATGGATGATGCGTGTGCGCATACTTATAATCCTCCGCCATGCTGCGTCATCCAGTCATCGGCATCTTGCTCTCCTGTTCCGGGGCCTGCATCCCGCCCGGGATCGCGTGCGCGGCCGGCGCTCCCCCGGGCCCGCCTGAGGACGGACAGTGGACCATGCCCGCCAAGAACTATGCGGCGACGCGCTACAGCGGACTGACTCAGATCAACGCGCAGAACGCGCGCTCGCTTCATCCGCTCTGGACCTTCTCGACCGGGGTGCTGACCGGGCACGAGGGCCAGCCGCTGGTGGTGGGCGAGACCATGTACGTCGTCACCCCGTGGCCGAACGTGCTGTACGCCTTCGACCTGCGCAAGGAGGGATATCCGCTGCGCTGGAAGTATCGGCCTGATGTCAGCTCGAACGCGCTGGGGGTGGCCTGTTGCGACGCCGTCAATCGCGGCGCGTTCTACCTGGACGGTCGCATCGTTTATAACCTCCTCGACGGCCACACGGTGGCGGTCGACGCGCGCTCGGGCCGGGAGCTGTGGAAGACCACGATCGCCGACATGGGCGACGGCGAGACGGTCACGATGGCGCCCGTGGTGGTGCGCGACCGCGTGATCGTCGGCGCATCCGGGGGCGAGTTCGGCATCTACGGTTGGCTGAAGGGCCTGGACGTGAAGACCGGGCAGATCGCGTGGACCGGTCACAACATGGGTCCGGATGCGGACATGCTCGTGCGGCCGGGCACCTTCCGGGCGCCGTACGACGGCGGAGTCGATGTCGGCGCGAAGAGTTGGGCCGGCGACAGCTGGAAGAGCGGCGGCGCTCCGGTATGGGGCTGGATCTCCTACGACCCGGAGCTCGACCTCATCTACTACGGAACGGGAAACGCCGCTCCCTATGACCCGGAGGCGCGGGCCGGCGACAACAAGTGGAGCGCGAGCGTGCTGGCCCGGCGGCCGGGTACGGGAGAGTTGGTGTGGGCGTATCAGTTCACGCCGCACGATAACTGGGACTACGACGCCACCGGAGCGATGCTGCTCGTCGACCTCACGATTGCGGGCAAGCCGGTCAAGGCGCTGGTGCACTTCGACAAGAACGGCTTCGCATACACACTCGATCGGGCCAGCGGCAAACTCCTGGTCGCCGCGCCGTTTGCGCCGGTGACCTGGGCGCAGTCCGTCGACCTCGCGAGCGGGCGACCGGTGATCGAGCCGGCCAAGCAGACCGGGGTCTCGAAGGGCAAAGTCACCGGCGTGTGCCCGAGCCTCGAGGGCGCAGTGAGCCCGGCGTCCCCGCCGGCCTATTCGCCGCGCACCCATCTTTTCTATACGTCGACGAACAACCTCTGCATGGACTATGGGGCCGCACACGCCGCGCATCTTCGGGCCACTCCATATATAGGCGTTGATTTCGCATACCATCCGGGTCCGGGGGGAAATCTCGGCGCGTTCATCGCCTGGGATGCCGCGAGCGGCAGGAAGGCCTGGGAGGACAAGGAGCCATACCCGAGCTGGAGCGGCGCGCTGGCGACCGCGGGTGATGTCGTGTTCTATGGGACGCTCGACGGGTGGTTCAAAGCGGTCGATGCGCACTCCGGGCAGCTGCTTTCCAAATTCAAGGTGGGCTCGGGTGTCGTGGGAAATCCGATCGCGTACCGCGGTCCGGACGGCAAGGAGTACGTGGCCATCTACGCCGGCATCGGTGGGGACTGGGCGCTGCTCGCCGGAGATACACGCTCCGACGATCCCACCGACGTACGCGAGCCCGCGGAGTTCATGAAGGACATCGCGCGCCACACGAGCCAGGGCGGCATCGTCTGGATCTTCGGGCTATGAGGCGGTTGCACCTGCCCGCGGCTCTTGGGTGCCTCGCCGCCCTTGCCGCCTGTGCTCGTTCCGCGCCGCCGCCGGTCGCGGGAGCGAGCACGACGCCGCCCGCAATTGCCTATGAGGCGCACGTGGCGGCCGGAGGCATCGCGCCCGCGGGGGGCGTGCTCAAGAACCCCCACGCCGCGGATGCCGCGGTGGCCAAAGCCGGCGAGCAGCTTTTTTCGGCGATGAACTGCGACGGCTGCCACAACCTAGGTGGCAGCGGCTGGGTGGGCCCGAGCCTCGGCGACGGGCGCTGGCGTTATGGCGGCGCGGATGCGGAGGTCTTCTCGTCGATCTACTACGGCCGGCCGAAGGGAATGCCGGCGTTCGGCGGTATCCTTGGGGCCGATGGTGTGTGGACCCTCGTGACTTACATCCGCTCGCTCCCCCTGCCGAGCGACGTGCCGACCGAATCCTGGGAGCAGCCATAGGCTCCCTGAGCACGCCGCAGCCGCCCCAGGCTCTGTTCGGCGAGCTGTTCGTCGCGGTGCAGAACGCCGCCATCTTCCCCGACGGCAAGACCTTCGTGGACGCGGTGCCGCGCGAGGCGCCCGCAGCAATTCTGGCCAGGTACCGCGCCGCGCCGCCCGCATCGCCCGAGAAGCTGAGAAGCTTCGTTACGAAGCACTTCGCGCTGCCCGCCGATCCGCCGCCGGTCGCCGCGCCCCCCAAAGAGAGGACGCTCGCGGCCCATATCGAGGGTCTCTGGAGTGAGCTCACACGCACGACGCCGACGGCGCCTGCGGGCTCCTCACTTCTCCCTCTCCCCCGGCCCTACGTCGTTCCCGGCGGGCGCTTTCGCGAGATCTATTACTGGGACTCGTACTTCACCATGCTCGGTCTCGCCGAGAGCGGCCGCGGCGACCTGGTTGCCGGCATGGTGGAGGATTTTGCGCACCTCATCGATCAATTCGGGCACATACCGAACGGAACCCGGACCTACTATCTCAGCCGCTCGCAGCCGCCGTTCTTCTTCGCCATGGTGGGGTTGCTGTCGGCCGACCAGGGCGCCGCGTTCGCGCGCTACCTGCCGCAGCTGCGGCGAGAGTACGGGTTCTGGATGGAGGGCGCCACGGCACTCGCGCCGGGCGAGGCGCACCGCCGCGTCGTGGCTATGCCCGACGGTGCCATTCTCAACCGCTACTTCGACGACCGCGACACGCCGCGCGACGAGTCGTATCGCGAGGACTCGGCGCTCGCGCGCGCGAGCGTGCGGCAGCCGGCGCAGGTGTTTCGCGACATACGCGCCGCCGCCGAAAGCGGCTGGGACTTCAGCTCCCGCTGGTTCGCCGATCCGCACAGGATGGCGACGATCGTCACGACCGAGATCGTGCCCGTCGACCTCAACAGCCTGCTGTTCGGGCTCGAGCGCGCGATCGTCGCCGGGTGCGAGCACGAGCGCGACGCGGCCGGCGCCGCCGAGTTCCGCCGCCGGGCGGACGCGCGCCGCGCCGCCATCGATCGTTGGCTGTGGCACGGCCCGGCCGGCGTTTACTTCGATTATCGGTGGACCGAGCGCGCCGCCATCGCGCGCCTCTCGGCCGCGACGCTCTATCCGCTCTTCCTCGGCTGCGCCTCGCCCGAGCAGGCGAGCGGCGTGGCGGCCGCGGCTCGCGCTACGCTGCTCAAATCCGGCGGCCTCGTCACGACTCCGCTCACGACGGGTCAGCAATGGGACTCGCCCAATGGCTGGGCACCATTGCAGTGGATCGGCGTGGCGGGTTTCAATCGCTACGGCGAGCGGCAGCTGGCCGAATCGATCGCTCATCACTGGTTGCGTAACGTGAGGCGCGTCTATCGCGACAGCGGCAAGCTCGTGGAGAAGTACGACGTGCTCACCGAGCGCGGCGGCGGCGGCGGTGAGTACCCGCTGCAGGATGGCTTTGGCTGGACCAACGGCGTCACGCAGAGGCTCATGGCGCTGTACCCGGCGGCGGCGAATAGCGATCAACCCGGACAAGGGTGAGGAGACAGCTTGGTAAACCCAGGTATGCAGCAGACGAGTGTGGCCACCAATGCGGGCGCAGGTCCGGCGGACTCCTCGGTGAGGACGCTGCGCCTGTTCGTGTTCGCGCTGTTCTTCATGTTCGGCGGAATCACGAGTCTCAACGACGTGATCATCCCCAAGCTCAAGGCGCTGTTCACGCTCAACTACGCCCAGGCGATGCTGGTGCAGTTCGCGTTCTTCATCGCCTATTTCGTCGTCTCGATTCCGGCCGCCGCGGTGGTGGCGCGCATCGGTTATATGCGCACGGCGGCCCTCGGTCTCATGACCATGACCGCCGGATGCCTCTTGTTCATCCCGGCCTCGTCGTCAAGCCTGTTCGGCGCGTTCCTGGTCGCCGTCTTCGTGCTCGGCTCGGGCATCACCATCGTGCAGGTGGTCGCGAACCCACTGATCTCGATGCTCGGGCGGCCGCAGACCGCGCACAGCCGCCTGACCTTCGCGCAGGCTTTCAACTCCCTCGGCACGACGGTGTTTCCCTACGTCGGCTCGATCCTGATCCTCGGCACGCTGACCCAGATCGATCCGTCGACGCTGTCGGGCGCGGCGCTGGCGCTGTTCCGTAAGCAGGAGACGCAGGTAATCGCGCGCACCTACTTCGGGCTCGCGACCGCACTGACCGTGATCGCCGCGCTCGTCTGGCTCGCGAGGAAGAAGCTCGTCGAGGCTCCGAGCGAGATGCCGACGTTCAGCCATTACATGAGCCTCCTCAAGCTCCCGCGCTTTAGTTACGGCACTCTGTGCATCTTCGTTTACGTGGGTGGTGAGGTCGCGATCGGCTCTCTGATCGTCAACTACCTGATGCAGTCGAGCGTCTGGGCGGTCGGGTCCGAGGACGCCGGCAAGCACATCATCTTCTACTGGGGCGGGGCGATGGTGGGCCGCTTCATAGGCGCCTACGTGCTGCGGATCTTCTCGCCCGGCAAGGTGCTGGCGTTCAACGCTGCCATGGCGATCGTACTGATCGTCATCTCGGCCAACACCGTCGGATTCATCTCCGGCTGGTCGTACCTCGCAATCGGCCTCTTCAATTCCATCATGTTCCCGACCATCTTCACGCTCGCCTGCGAAGGGCTCGGGCCGCGGGCGGCCGAGGCCTCGGGCATCATCTGCGTGGCGATCGTCGGCGGCGCCGTGGTTCCCTGGATCACCGGCCGCGCCGCGGATCTCATGGGCCTCAAGGTCGCGCTCATCGTGCCGGCGGTCTGCTACGCCGTGATCTGCGGATTCGGCATCTACGCGCGGCGTCCGGCGCCGTACGCCGAACACTGACGTGGCGATCGCCATCAGGAGGGCTCGAATGGCCGCGCGCGCAAAGTTGGCTCTGACGGCTCTCGGCGCACTGATCGCCGGCGGGCTACTCGCAGGAGCGAAAGTGGACAAGAACCGTGAGGCGCCCGCCGGCGCCGACGATCCGTATCTCTGGCTCGAGGAGGTCCACGGCGCCAAGGCGCTCGAATGGGTGAAGACCCAGAACGCGAAATCGACCGCGGTGCTGCAGGCCGATCCCGACTACCGCAAGGATTACGACGCCATTCTCAAGGTGCTGGACGCCACCGACCGTATCCCCTACGGGGACCTGGACCATCAGTATGTCTTCAACTTCTGGCAGGACGCGCAGCACCCCAAGGGCATCTGGCGGCGCACGAGCAGCGCCGACTACGCGAATCCGGCGCCGGCCTGGGACGTATTGCTCGACGTCGACAAGCTCGCGCTCGATGAGCACGAGAACTGGGTGTGGAAGGGCGCCGACTGCGCGCCCTCACTCAAGCGCTGCCTGCTCACGCTCTCGCGCGGCGGCGGTGATGCGGCCGTGGTGCGCGAGTTCGATCCGGAGGCCAAGGCCTTCGTCACGGGCGGCTTCGAGCTCGCCGAAGCCAAGTCGCAGATCACCTGGCTCGACGAGGACACGGTGGTGTTCGGCACCGACTTCGGCCCGGGCTCCATGACCTCCTCGGGCTATCCGCGCATCGTGAAAGTCTGGAAGCGCGGCGAGCCGATGGCGGCCGCGCGCACCGTGTACGAGGGGGAGGCGAGCGACGTCGCATCCGCGGCGGTGGTGTTCCACAACCCCGCCGGCTCGATGGCCGTGATTCAGCGCGCCATCACCTTTTTCACCTCCGAGTACTATTGGCTTGCGCCCAATGGCACGACACGCAAGCTGCGCCTGCCGCTCGGCGCGGACTTGAAGGCTGCCCAGGGCGACGCTCTGCTCTTTACCCTGCGCGACGACTGGGGTCCGCCGGGAGCTGCGCCGATCCGCAAGGGCTCCCTGATCGCCTGCCATGTGGAGATCGGTGAGAAGGGCGAGCGCATCGGCGTCGTGAACCTCTTGACGCCCGACGATCGCAGCGCGATCGATGAGGTGGCCGCGGGCCGTGATGCCGTGTACGTCGCCGTCAACCGCGACGTCACCGGCAGCATCGAGGTCTTTCGCCCGGACGCGAATCGCGGCTGGAGCCGCACGACCCTGGCTCTGCCGCATGGCGGCTCGACCCGGATCGTGACCGTGAATACCTGGGGTCCGGAGGCTCAGTTCCGCTTCGAGAGCTACACGACGCCGACCACCCTGTACGCGACCTCGGGCGAGGGTCCCCCGGCGCCGATCAAGTCGCTGCCGGCCCGCTTCGATGCCACGAACCTCGCGACCGAGCAGTTCTTTGCTACCTCGAAGGACGGCACCAAGGTTCCGTATTTCGTGACCCGCTCGCGCAGCCTGACCGGCCCCGCGCCCACGGTGCTCTATGGGTACGGCGGCTTCGAGATCTCCTTGACGCCGACCTACTCGGCGAACTTCGGCATGCTGTGGCTGACGCGCGGCGGCGTGTACGTGGTCGCCAACATTCGCGGCGGCGGCGAATACGGTCCCGGCTGGCATCAGGCGGCGCTGCTGCAAAACCGCCAGAAGGCCTACGACGACTTTCAGGCCGTCGCCGCCGATCTGGTGAAGCGCGGCATCACGACGCCGAAGCAGCTCGGCATCATGGGCGGGTCGAACGGCGGGCTGCTGGTGAGCGCCAACATGGTCGAGCGCCCCGAGCTCTTCGGCGCGGTCGTGTGCCAGGTACCTCTCATCGACATGATCCGCTACACGCACATCGGTGCGGGCGCCTCCTGGGAAGCGGAGTACGGCGATCCGGACAAGCCGGCCGACCGCGCCTGGATCATGAAGTACTCGCCCTACCAGAACGTCAGCAAGGCGAAGCGCTATCCGCCGGTGTTCTTCGTCACCGCGACGAGCGACGACCGCGTGACTCCGGTGCACGCCCGCAAGATGGCGGCACGCATGGAGGAGCAGGGCCATACGGTGCTGTTCTACGAGAACACCGACGGCGGGCACGCCGCCGCCGCCGACCACCGCCAGGCGGCCGAGATGTGGGCGCTGAGCTTCGTGTATCTGAAGCAGCAGCTCACCGGAGGCTGACGCCGCGGTGAGCACTGCGGCGGTCGCCCTCGAAGTGTTGCGTGCCGCCGAGCGCACGCCGGTACCCTGGAAGAACGGTGGCGGCGTGACGCGCGAGGTCGCCGTCTCTCCGGCCGGCAGCAGCCTCGATGACTTCGACTGGCGCGTGAGCGTCGCGGACATCCGCGCCGCGGGCCCGTTCTCGAGATTTCCGGGGATCGAACGGCAGATGGCGGTTCTGAGCGGCCGGCTGTCATTCGCAATCGACGGACGATCCCCGGTCACACTGACGGCCGAGAGCGAGCCGGTTGCCTTTGCGGGCGAGGCGTCCGTGTCGGCTGACCCGCTCGACGGCTCCGTCACGGACCTCAACGTCATGACCCGGCGGGCGCGCTGCAGGGCACGCCTCACGCGCCAGACGATCGAGGAGTCGGCCTCGCTCGAGGCTCGGTCGGAGACGACGCTGCTCCTTGCCCTCTCCGACCTGATCGTTCGCCATGATGACGTGGAGCTGTGCCTGTCCAGGCTCGATGCCCTGAGGATCGCCCGCGGCGCCGGGTGTACGATCACGGGCCGTAGCGGGCCGGCCGCCTTCCATCTCTTGGAGATCCTCTGATTTCAGCGGGTTGACCTCGTGACTGAGCCTGCCACCGTCGTCATCACCGGCGCCTTCGGCGCCCTCGGGGCCGCGGTCGCGCGCCGTTTCGCCGCTCGCGGCACGCGCCTCGGGTTGCTGGGGCACGGGCCGGTCCCGGGCTGGGCAAGCCAGGAGTTCGGCGCGCCGCACGTACTCGAGGGCGGTGTGGATCTGACCGGGCAGCAGGCAGCGAACGCGGCGATGCGGGCGGTCGCGGCCGCGACCGGCGGCTTTCAGGCCCTGGTCAACGTCGCCGGCGGATTTCGCTGGGAGACGCTCGAGCAGGGCGACGTCTCGACCTGGGAGCTCATGTTTGCGACGAATCTCAAGACGGCGGTGGTCGCATCGAAGGCGGCGTTGCCGTACCTCTCCACGGCGGGCGGGGGCCGCATCATCAACATCGGTGCGGGCGCGGCCGCGCGTGCCGGCGCCGGCATGGGCGCCTACGCGGCGTCCAAGGCCGGCGTGGAGCGCCTGACGGAGGCCCTGGCCGCGGAGCTCAGGGATCGCAACATCACGGTGAACGCGATCCTGCCCGGCATCATCGATACCCCGGCGAACCGCGCCGCGATGCCCAACGCCGACATCACGCACTGGGTCGAGCCCGAGGCGATCGCGGATGTCGTCGTGTTCCTCGCCTCGGAGGCCGCCCGCGCCGTCAATGGGGCGGCGGTGCGCGTGGCCGGCCGCGGATGACGCGTACGCGCTAGCGGCCGTCCCTTTTGGATCAGAGCGCGCGGCGCCGCGCTGTCAGGCTCGCGGGAATTTGGCCCTTCGGAGCCCGACGTGGCATTTGCGACCGAGCACCCCTGCATACTGACCGCCAGCTGCCCGAGCCGCATGGGCACGACCGCCGCGATCGCCGGCTTTCTCGCCGCGCGGCGCTTCTATCTGATGGAGATGCATCAGTTCGACGACACGCTCTCGCAGCGCTTCTTCGTGCGCATCACCTTCTGCGGTGTGCAGGGCGAGCGCGTGGATCTGGCGCGGCTACGCGCGGAGTTCGCGGACGTGGCGGCCGCCGAGGAGATGGAATGGCGCATTCACGACAGCCGCGAGCGCACGCGCGTGCTCATCATGGTGTCGAACTTCGATCACTGCCTCGAGGATCTGCTCTACCGCCACCGCACCGGCGAGCTCCGCATGGACATCACCGCGGTGGTTTCGAACCATGTGACACTGCAGCCGATCGCGGCGCGGCACAATCTGCCGTTCTTTCACCTGCCGGTCACGCCCGACACCAAGCCGGCGCAGGAGCGGCGTCTGCTCGAGCTCGTCGACTCGACGCGCACCGAGCTCGTGGTGCTGGCGCGTTACATGCAGATCCTGTCGGATGAGCTGTGTGGGCGGCTGCGTGGACGCGCCATCAACATTCATCACTCGTTTCTGCCCGGCTTCAAGGGCGCGAAGCCCTACCACCAGGCCTACGACCGCGGCGTCAAGGTGATCGGCGCCACCGCTCACTACGTGACGCACGATCTCGACGAGGGGCCGATCATCGAGCAGATCGTCGAGCGGGTCGACCACGGCTACACGCCGGAGATGCTGGTGGCGGCGGGACGCGACTCCGAGCGGCGCGCCCTGTCAGCGGCGGTGCGCTATGCGACCGAGCAGCGCGTGTTCCTGAACGGCGGCCGGACGGTCGTCTTCAAGTAACGCCGGGAGGGCTGGGCCGCAAGCCGATGCCGGTGACGTCCGGAGCGACGAGCGCGGGCGCGGGGCTCCCCTGCACGGCGCCGAAACGCCCCGCGTTCCAGTCGCGGGTCGCCGCGGCCATTTCCTCGCGCGTGCGCGCCACGAAATTCCACCAGACGAGGATCTCCTCGCCAAAGGGAGTTCCGCCGATCAGCAGAATCCGCGCCGCGGCCCCGCTGCTCAGCAGCAGCTCCTCGCGCCCCGGGGCGAAATAGAGCAGCGTGCCCGGCGCGAGCGCCTCGCCCGCGACGCCGGCCGTGCCGGCGAGGACCAGGGCCGCATGCTCGAAGGCCGCCGTCAGCGGCAGCCGTAGTTCCGCGCGGCCCCTGGCGGTCAGGTCAAGGCCGATGAGCGGCGTGTACACCTCGGCCGGAGAGCTCTCGCCGAAGGCGCTCCCGGCGAGAACGCGGACGCTGAAGCCGCCCCGCTCGATGAGCGGCAGGCGCGGATAGTTGCGGAAGGCGGGCGGACGGCGCCGCTCGCCCTCGGGCAGTGCGATCCAGAGCTGCGCGGCGTGCAGCCGCCCCGCACGGCCAGGCGCGGAATCCTCGGCATGCGCGATGCCGACTCCGGCCGTCATGAGGTTGACCTGCCCCGGGGTGATCAGCTGCTCGTTGCCGAGGCTGTCGCGATGGACCACCTCGCCCTCGATCAGCCACGTGAAGGTCTGCAGGCCGATGTGCGGGTGAGGGCCGACGTGCATGCCGCCGTCGGCGGCGAACTCCATCGGTCCGGCGTGATCGAGGAAGCACCAGGCGCCGACCGTGCGGCGCTGCCGGTTCGGCAGCGCGCGGCGAATCGTGAGCCCGCCGCCGATCTCGGCGGTGCGTGCCTCGAGGCGCTCGGGCGGAGGAGGGCGGTCGCTCATGCGGACGTGACGGAGCTGTCGATGCGTATCTTACCGGTGAGCATACGGTGGAGGGGGCATTTGTTGGCCACCCCGAGCAGCTGCTCGCGCTGTTCAGGAGTGAGATCTCCCTGCAGCGTGATCGTGCGGCGAATTTCGTGGCCGCCCTCGGCGGGCGCACCTGCGGGGTTGAGCTCGAGCTTCACTTCGACGCCGGTGAGGCGCCAGCTCTTGCGCGCCGCATACATGCGCAGGGTGATGGCAGTACAGGCTCCGAGGCTCGACAACAGCAGCTGCGAGGGCGAAGGACCCTTGTCGCCGCCGCCCGCCTCGAGCGGTTCGTCGGCCAGCCAATGGTGTCCGTCGTGATCCGCGAGCGTGACGACGTACGGGGTCGGGCCATTCACGGCGATGACCGCAGGGGTGCTCATCGGGGATTTCTCACTTCTTCACCAGCGACTCGATGCGTGAGTCGGGAACCAGCCAGATCAGGGCCACGGCCACGTAGATGAGGATTGCGGCCCAGGGCTGCACGAATGCCAGCACGATGGCGGCGAGGTACAGGACGATTGAAAGCTTGCCCTTGAAATCGCTGCCGGTCGCCCGGGCGAGGCGCGACTCCGGACCGTTCAGGGCGATGAGCTGCGCCTGGAGGTTGGTATAGCTGAGCGCCCCACAGGCCAGCACCACGCCGTAGGCCGCGGTCGGCGCCGAGGCGAATCCCGCCTCGTCGATCCAGCGGATCACGAACGGCACCAGCGACAGCCAGAACAGCAGCACCAGGTTGGCCCACAGGACCTTGCCGTTGACCCGCTCGGTGACGTGCAGCATGTGATGATGGTTGTTCCAGAAAATGCCGACGTTCACATAGCTGAGCACGTAGGCCAGCAGCACCGGCACGTCCGCCTTCAGCGCCGCGAGGTCACGGCCCTGGGGCACGTGAATCTCCAACACCATGATGGTGATGATGATGGCGATCACGCCGTCGGTGAAGGCCTCGAGGCGCGTGGTGTCCATGCCGCCATGTTAACCCGAGCCGGTGTTAAGCTGCCGTTCGGGGGAGTGGCATGAGCAACACTCGAGCCTTTCTCGAAGCCCGGGATCAACTGCTGCGCTGCCGGGACGATCTGGCGGAGGCGCTGCGCACCTTCCGCTGGCCGGAGTTGGCGGAGTTCAACTGGGCGCGCGACTACTTCGATGTGATCGCGGCCGGGAACGACGCGGCGGCACTGCGGGTGGTGGACGACGCGGGCGGCGATGAGACGCTGAGCTTCGCCAGCCTGGCGCGGCGTTCGGCACAGGTGGCGGCGTTTCTCGCCGGCGCCGGCGTCGTACGCGGCGATCGCATCCTCATCATGTTGCCGAACTGCGCGGCACTCTGGGAGACGATGCTGGCCGCGATCCGGCTCGGCGCTGTCATCATTCCCGCTACCACGCTCCTCGAGCGCGAGGACCTCCGGGACCGCCTCGAGCGCGGACGGGTCAAGGCGATCGTGACGCAGGCGGCGCTCAGCGGGCGCTTCGACACCTTGGCGGGCGCGCCTGTGCGCATCGTGGTCGGGGAGGCCGTGCCGGGCTGGATTCCGTACCGGCGCTCGCACGACGCGGACACTGGCTTCACCGCCGCCGCGACCCGCGCCGATGAGCTGATGCTCCTCTATTTCACCTCGGGCACCACCGCGCGTCCTAAGCTGGTCGCGCACACCCAGGTGAGCTATCCCGTCGGACATCTCTCGACCATGTACTGGCTCGGGCTGCGCCCGGGAGACGTACACCTGAACCTGAGCTCGCCCGGCTGGGCGAAACATGCCTGGTCGAGCCTGTTCGCTCCCTGGAACGCACAGGCGACTGTGCTCGCCTACCACTACGAGCGCTTCGACGCCGCGGCGCTCCTCGGCCAGCTGGTGCGTTGCCGCGTGACGACCTTCTGCGCGCCGCCGACCGTATGGCGGATGCTGATCCAGCACGATCTGGCGGCTGCGCGCGTGTCGCTGCGCGAGGTGGCGAGCGCCGGCGAGCCGCTCAATCCCGAAGTGATCGAGCGGGTGCGTGAGGCCTGGGGATTGACCATCCGCGATGGCTTCGGCCAGACCGAGACCACCGCGCAGGTCGGCAACCCGCCTGGCCAGCCGGTCAAGCCTGGCTCGATGGGGCGGCCGCTGCCCGGCTACCCCGTGGTGTTGGTGGATGCGGAAGGCCGTCTCGCGGAGGAGGGCGAGATCTGCCTCGACCTGAGACAGCGTCCGCTCGGGCTCATGCAGGCCTACCTCGACGATCCGGAGCGCACCTCGAGCGCCATGGGCGATGGCTTCTATCACACCGGCGATGTAGCCGCGCGCGATGCGGAGGGCTACCTCACCTACGTCGGCCGCATGGACGACGTCTTCAAGTCCTCGGATTACCGCATCAGCCCCTTCGAGCTCGAGAGCGTTCTCATCGAGCACGCCGCCGTCGCGGAAGCGGCCGTCGTGCCGAGTCCGGACGCGCTGCGCCTGTCGGTGCCCAAGGCGTTCATCGCGCTCGCCGCGGGCGGCGCACCCGATGCCGACACCGCGCGCTCGATTCTCGAGCACGTGCGCGCCCGCGTCTCTCCCTACAAGCGCATCCGCCGCATCGAGTTCGCTCCCTTGCCGAAGACCATCTCCGGCAAGATTCGCCGGGTCGAGCTGCGCAAGCTCGAGGAGGCACGTGGTGCCGGGGGAGCGCGGCGCGCGCAGGAATTCTGGGAGGAGGACCTGCGGACCGGGGCGGGACCGCCGCCTTGATCGCTGCCGCGGTTTATGATGGGCCATGCTCGATCCGGCCATTGGAGTCCTGATCATCGGGTGCTGCGCGCTGCTGTTCGCGAGCGCCTCGCTCCACAAGCTCCGTGACCTCGCGCGCTTCACGGAGGTGCTGCGCGCCTATCGATTACTGCCCCCGGGCGCTGTGCGCTTCGCGACGCTGGTCCCGTTCGCGGAGCTGACGATCGGGGCCGGGCTCATCGTGCCCGCCACCCGCCACGCTGCCGCACTCGCCGGGTTGGCACTGCTCGTCGTCTACGCGGCGGCGATCGCCGTGAACCTTGCGCGCGGGCGGCGCGATCTGGCCTGCGGCTGCGGTGGGCCGGATGATGCGCGGCCGATCGCCCCCTGGATGGTCGGGCGCAACCTGCTCCTGGCGTTGCTCCTTGGCGCGACGGTGCTTCGCTGGAATACCCGGGCCCTGCTGCCGACCGACCTGATTACGGTGGGCGGCGGAGCGGCGGTCGCGACACTTTTATATGTCTGCCTGGACCGGCTCCTCGGCCGGGTGGCACCCTGGACCCGGGCACTGCGAGAGCCGCGATGACCGCGCTGGCCGTATCGAACGTGGTCCTTTGGGTGCTGGTGCTGGTGCTCGCGGCGGTGGTGCTGGCCCTCACCCGGCAGCTCGGAGTGATCCACCAGCGCATCGCGCCGGCCGGGGCGCTCATGCTCAATCGCGGCCTCTCCGTGGGAGAGCCCGCGCCGGTGCTCGAGCTCGCCGCGCTCGATGGCCGCTCGCTCCGCGTCGGCATCGCACGCGATGACGGCCGCAGCACGCTGCTGCTCTTCGTCTCGCCGAGCTGTCCGGTCTGCAAGTCGCTCCTGCCTGCGGTCAAGTCGAGCCGCAGGGACGAGCGCTCCTGGATGGACGTGATTCTGGCGAGCGACGGCGACACCGCCGAGCAGCGCGAGTTCGTGCGCGCGCAGGGGCTCGAGGGCATTCCCTACGTGGTATCGGCAGCGCTCGGGCTCGCCTACCAGGTGAGCCGGCTGCCGTTTGCGGCGCTGCTCGATGAGCGGGGCGTGCTGCGCGCCCGCGGCCTCGTCAACTCGCGCGAGCACCTCGAGAGCCTGTTCGAGGCCAGGCGCCTCGGCGTCGCCTCACTCCAGGAGTACTTCTCATGAATCCGAAGCCGATCGACGCGGCCGTGTGGGCGGTGCTCGCCGACTACGAGGCGCGGGCCGAGCGCGAGGAAGCGATCTGGGATGCGCTCGGACCCGAGGAGGCCGAGCGGCGCATCGACGAGATGCTGCTCCCGGTCGGAGCCGCGACCGGCATGCTGCTCAACCTCCTCGCCAAGCAGGCCTGTGCCCGGAGCATCCTCGAGGTCGGCTCCTCGTTCGGCTATTCCACCGTCTGGCTCGCGGAAGCCGCGCGCGCCGTCCACGGCAAGGTGATCTCACTCGAGCTCCGGGCGGCCAAAACCGAGTATGCGACCACCCAGCTCGCGCGCGCGGGACTCGCGGAGTTCGTCGAGTTCCGGGTCGGCGATGCGCTCGCCAGCCTCGCCGAGCTCCCGGGACCCTTCGATCTGGTGCTGATCGACCTGTGGAAGAACCTGTACGTGCCGGTGTTCGAGCTGCTGCATCCGAAGCTGGCGCCGGGCGCGCTGGTCGTTGCCGACAACATGATCGAGCCCGCGAGCGCGCGTCCCCACGCGCATGCCTATCGCCACGCGGTGCTCGCCGCACGCGACATGAGCTCGGTGCTGCTCCCGGTCGGCAACGGCATCGAGGTCAGCCGCTACCAGTAAGGTCCTGGCTACTCAACGAGCACGATCTCGACGCGCTTGTTGTGTCGCCCCTCGCTGCGGATCTTGACGACGCGGATCGCGCCGATCTCGGCGATGTTGGCGACGTGGGTGCCGCCGCAGGGCTGCAGGTCGATGCCCGGGATCCTGAGCAGACGCACGCGGCCCATCCCGCGCGGCGGCTGGACGCTCATGGTCTTCACCAGCTCGGGCTGCGCGTCGAGCTCGGCGTCGGTGATCCAGGCGGTTTCGGTGGCGACTCCGGAGGCGATCAGGCGGTTGGTCTCGCTCTCGATGCGCGCGGCATCGAGCGCCGCGAGGTCGATGTCGAAGTCGAGGCGCGCCTTGTCGGGCGTGATGTTGCCGCCCGTTACCGGGGCCACGACCACGCACGACATGAGATGGAGCGCGGTGTGCAGGCGCATGAGGCGATGGCGCCGCGGCCAGTCGATCTCGAGGCCGACCGTCTCGCCCGGCTCGGGCAGCACCGCGCCGCTCGCCGCGATATGCAGCACGCTCTCGGGCGTCTCGCCCTTGCGGGTATCGGCGATCGGGATGCGCTCGCCGCCCGATCGCGTCATGGCGCCGGTGTCGCCGGCCTGCCCGCCGCCGAGCGGATAGAACAGCGTGCGGTCGAGCTCGATGCCGCGTGGGCCGACCGACAGCACCCGCGCGCTGGCGGACCGGAGGTAGGCATCGTCACGGAACAGTAATTCGGTGCTCATCCGTCCGGCCCCGAGGATACAATCACCCGCCGCATGGTCACGTTCTCCTATCGCATCGTCAACGTATTCACTCAGGGGCGCGCGCCCCTGAGCGGCAACCCGCTATGCGTGTTCGAGCGGGCGCAGGCGCTCGATGCGGCAAGGATGCAGGCGCTGGCACTGCAGTTCAACCTCTCGGAGACCAGCTTCATCCTGCCCTCGGAGCGCGCCAACGCCGCGGTGCGCATCTTCACGCCGCGCTACGAGATGCGCTTCGCCGGGCATCCGACGCTCGGCACGGCGCACGTCTGCCGCGCGCTCGGGCTGGGGGGCGACCGGCTCACGCTCGAGCTGCCGGCGGCCGTCATTCCGCTGCGCGCCACGGGCGACCGCTGGACGCTGCAGGCACGCGCGCCGGCGTGGCGCGAGGTGAGCGAGCCGCGTCTCACGCTCGCCGCCATGCTGGGACTCGAGCAGCGCGACATCGCCGAGCGGCCCCTGTGGGTGAACGCGGGAGTGGAGCAGCTCATGGTGCCACTCGCGAGCGAGGCGGCGGTCCGGCGTGTCAACGTGCGCGCGGATCTGCTCGAGCAGCTGCCGAGCGCCGAGGGACACAGCCAGGTGTACGTGTTCGCGCCCGCGGGCGCGGGCTTGCTCGCGCGCTTCTTCTTCCCACAGGGGCGGGCGGTGCTCGAGGACCCGGGAACCGGGTCGGCCTGCGCCAATCTCGGCGGCTGGTGCCTCGCCACGGGGCGCACGCTGCCATGCGAATTCGATATCTCGCAGGGCGAATACACCGGCCGCCCCGCGGCCCTGCGGCTGCGGGTCGACGAGGAGCGCAACGTGCAGGTGAGCGGCGACGTCGTCGAGCTCGGGCGCGGCTCGATCACGCTGTGAGAGAGGGCGGAAAGAGGGCATGGATCCCAAACTCATCACTCCAATCCTGATCACCGGGCTCGTGCTTTGGGCAATCGTGCGGCGCCTGCGTCGAACCTTCGGCCGCCAAACCGTGGACGCGGGGCGGATTTGGCTGCGTATCTGCCTGCTGGCGCTCGCCGGCGGCCTGGTCGTCGCAACGAGCGTGACGCGCAGCGCGGCGGTG
>DATMRG010000048.1:0-2841 GCA_035566495.1 Steroidobacteraceae bacterium
CGACCACGCTCGGCATCGACTACCGCATCGTCAACGGGCGGGTGTACATCGGCGGCAATGCCGTGCCGGACCCGGCCGAGATCGCCCGCCGCACCGGGGAATTCCAGCAGCGCGCCTTCTATTACTACGGCAACTGGGAGCGCCTGTACGCCCAGTGGCGCGAGAAGATGCTGGCGCTGATCCACGCCGCCGAGGCACTGCCGAAGCCCGAGCTGCCGGAATTCGAGCCGCTGGCGCGCGTGCACGCCGGGCGCGGCATTGCCTCCAACCATCAACTCCTCGAGACCTACCAGAAGACGCTCGAGGGGTATTTTCGCATGTGGCACCACCACTTCGAGTTCCTGCTGCTCGGGTACGGGGCGTACATGGCCTTCTTTGCCTTCTGCAAGAAGGCCTTCCCGGAGATCAGCGACCAGACCGTCGCGCGCATGGTGGCGGGCATCGAGGCGGAGATCTTCCGTCCCGACGCGGAACTGCGCCGGCTGGCGCACGTGGCGGTGGAGCTCGGCGTCGACGCGGAGTTCCAGGAGGGACGCACGCCGCAGGCGATCATGGCGGCGCTCGCGACGCGCGGCGATGCCGGGCGCAAGTGGCTCGAGGAACTGGCGATCGCGCGCGACCCCTGGTTCAACATCAACGTGGGCGATGGCTTCTACCATTACCACCGCTCCTGGAACGACGACCTGTCGATGCCCTTTGCGGGCCTGCCCGGTTACATCGCCAGCGTCAAGGCCGGCGAGTCGCTCGAGCGGCCCCTCGAGCGGCTGCAGGCGGAGCGCCGGCAGCTGATCCAGGACTACCGCGAGCTTTTGGGCTCCGAGGAGGAGCGCGCCGCCTACGACCAGATGATCACACTGGCCCATCGGGTCTTTCCGTACGTCGAGGGACACAAGTTCTACTGCGAGCACTGGTACACGAACCTCTTCTTCAACAAGATCCGCGAGTTCGGCGCATTGCTCGCGGCGTACGGTTTCTTCGCCGACGCCGAGGACGTGTTCCAGCTCACGCACTACGAGGTCGAGTCCGCGATCATCGATCTGATGACGGCCTGGTCGAACGGCTCCGCGCCGCGCGGCCCGGATCACTGGCCGAAGATCGTGCGCGAACGGCGCGCGGCGATCGCGCAGTGGGCCAAGCACAGCACGCCGCCGGCCCTGGGTCCGGTGCCGGACGTGATCGACGATCCGGCGATCGTCATGCTCTGGGGCATCACGCGCGAGAGTCTGGACACCTGGCTGCGCGCCTCGGGGGAGGGCGCGAGCCGCGAGATCCGCGGCTATGCCGCCTCCAGCGGCGTGGTCGAGGGCCCGGCCTGCGTGGTGAAGTCGGTGGAGGAGATCGTGCGCGTGCGCCAGGGGGACATTCTCGTCTGCCAGATCACCAACCCGACCTGGGCGCCGATCTTCCAGAAGATCGCCGGCGCGGTGTCCGACATCGGCGGCTCGATGAGCCACGCCGCGATCGTCGCGCGCGAGTTCGGACTGCCCGCCGTCGTCGGCACCGGGACCGCCACCTCGCGCATCAAGAATGGCCAGCGCATCCGCGTCGACGGCGGCCGCGGCGTGGTCACGATCCTCTCGTAGCGGCCCACATGCGCGGCGGCGGACATATCGCCTGGTTCGACGGGATCGGGCTCGGCGACCGGGAGCAGGTCGGCGGCAAGGGCGGGAGCCTGGGCGAGCTGCAGCGCGCCGGAAGCAGCGTGCCGCCGGGGTTCGTGGTGCGAACCGGCGCCTTCGAGCGCTTGCTCGCCGCGCTCGAGCGCGAAGCGCCGGTACGCGCCGCGCTGAGCGGACTCGACCCCGATGACCTCGCGGCGCTCACCGCCTGCTCGAAGGCACTGCGCCGCCGCTTTGAAGCGGCCGAGTTCCCCGCTGAGGTGCGCGACGAGTTGTACGCGGCCCACGACACCCTGGTGCGCGGTCGCGCCGAGCAGCCCGTGGCGGTGCGCTCCTCGGCGACCTGCGAGGACGCGGCGGATGCGAGTTTCGCAGGCCTGCAGGACACGTACCTGTGGGTCCGGGGTGCCGAGCAGACGCTGCAGCGGGTGCGCAGTTGCTGGGCGAGCCTGTACTCGGTGGAATCGATCAGCTATCGCCTGAAGCATCGCTTTCCCGAGGAGCGCGTCGCGATGGCCGTCGTGGTCCAGATCATGGTGGATGCCCGCACGGCGGGGGTGATGTTCACGCGCAGTCCGACCACGGGCGATCGCTCGGTCGTGACGATCGAGGGCGCCTGGGGCCTGGGTTCCGCCGTGGTGGGCGGGGAAGTCACCCCCGATCGCTGGGTGCTCGGCAAGATCACCGGGGAGATCACGGTGCGCGAGATCGCCGACAAGCTCATCCAGCACGTCCCGCTCGCCACCGGCGGGGTCGAGTCCGCGGCGGTCAGCGAGGAGCGGCGGCGCCTGCCCAGCCTGAGCGATACCGAGCTGCAGCAGCTGCGCACCATCGCCCGCCAGGTCGAGCGCCACTACGGCTGCGCGCAGGACATCGAGTGGGCAATCGACCGGCACAGCGGCGCGATCCTGCTGCTGCAGAGCCGCCCGGAGACGGTCTGGTCGGCCCGGGACGCCGCGCCGATCGCCAAGCGCGAGCAAGATCCGCTGATGCACGTCATGTCGATCTTTGGAACGCGCCGGTGCCCCTGACCGCCCAGGACGTCGCGGAAATCACTCGGCTGCTGGAGCAGTCGCAGTTCGATGAGCTGCACCTCGAGCACGCGGGTTTCAAGCTCACGCTGAAGCGCGGCGCCGCAGTGAGGCGCGAGGGGGCAACCGCGACTGCGCCCGCTTCGTCACCGGCCCCGGTGTCAGCGGAGGGGCCAGCGGGCGCAGGCCGT
>DATMRG010000049.1:0-10237 GCA_035566495.1 Steroidobacteraceae bacterium
CAGGACATGGAGTTCGTGCAGTTCCACCCGACCGGCATCTACGGGGCGGGCTGTCTGATCACCGAAGGAGCGCGCGGCGAGGGCGGCGACCTTACCAACTCGAGGGGCGAGCGCTTCATGGAGCGCTACGCGCCCAACGCCAAGGATCTCGCCTCGCGCGACGTCGTCAGCCGCGCGATGACGCTCGAGATCCGCGAGGGCCGCGGTGCCGGGCCCGAGCACGACTACATCGAGCTGCATCTCGAGCACCTCGGCGCGGACGTGATCCACGAGCGGCTGCCCGGTATCGCCGAGACGGCGCGCATCTTCGCCGGGGTCGACGTCACCCGCGAGCCGATTCCGGTTCAGCCCACCGTCCACTACAACATGGGCGGGATCCCCACCAACCATCGCGGCGAGGTCGTGTGCCCGAGGGGCGGCGATCCCGACTGCGTCGTGCCCGGCCTCATGGCGGTCGGCGAGGCCGCCTGCGTGTCGGTGCACGGCGCCAATCGCCTCGGCTCGAACTCGCTGCTCGATCTCGTGGTGTTTGGCCGTGAGGCGGCGCGGCGCTGCTGCGAGATCATCGAGCCCGGCGCCTCGCACCGGCCCCTCGCCGCGGACGCGGGCGCGATGGCGATCGAGCGGCTCGAGCGGCTGCGCCAGGCGCAGGGCGCGCGCGGCACGGCGGCGATCCGCGTCGAGATGCAGAAGACCATGCAGCTCGACGCCGCGGTGTTCCGCACCGGCGAGAGCCTCGCCCAGGGAATCGCGCGCATCGGCCAGACCTTCGAGTCCTTCGCCGACGTGCGCATCAGCGACCGCTCGCTCATATGGAACACCGATCTCATCGAGACGCTCGAGCTCGAGAACCTGCTGCTGCAGGCGACCGCCACGATCCACTCGGCGGCCAACCGCACCGAGAGCCGCGGCGCGCACGCGCGCGAGGACTACCCGCAGCGCGACGACCAGAGCTGGATGAAACACACCCTGATCTGGGTCGAGGGGCCGAAACAGGTGCGCTTCGACTACCGGCCGGTGCACCTCAACACGCTGACCGGAGAGGTGGAGTCGATTCCACCCCGGGCGCGCACCTACTGAAGGACGAGAGAGCATGGCTGAGTTCCGGCTGCCCCCCAATTCGCGCCCGGTGCGAGGCGTCACCCACCGGGCCGCGGCCGGCGTGCGCGAGCTGCGCACTTTTCACATCTACCGCTTCAATCCCGACAGCGGCGCGAATCCGCGCATCGACAGCTTCGAGATCGATGCCAGGACGCTCGGACCGATGGTGCTCGACGCCCTGATACAGATCAAAGCGGCCGTCGACTCTTCGCTCACCTTCCGCCGCTCGTGCCGCGAGGGCATCTGCGGCTCGTGCGCGATGAACATCAACGGCATCAACCGCCTCGCCTGCACCACCTCGATGCAGGATCTCGGCTCTGAGGTCCGTATCTACCCGCTGCCGCATCTGCCGGTCGTGAAGGACCTGGTCGGGGATCTCAGCAACTTCTATGCGCAGTACGCCGCGGTGAAACCCTGGCTCCAGGCGCGCACGCCGGCGCCGCCCGACCACGAGCGGCTGCAGAGCAAGGAGGAGCAGGAGCTGATCGATCGGCCGGCGGCCTGCATCCTGTGCGCCTGCTGCTCGACCGCCTGTCCGAGCTATTGGTGGAACAGCGAGAAGTTCCTCGGTCCCGCGGCGCTGCTGGCCGCGTACCGCTGGATCATCGACAGCCGCGACGAGGCGACCGGCGAGCGGCTCGATGAGCTCGAGGATCCCTTCCGGCTCTACCGCTGCCACACCATCATGAACTGCACCGACGTCTGTCCCAAGGATCTCAATCCCGCCAGGGCGATCGCCGAAATCAAGAAGATGCTCGTCGAGCGGGAGGGCTGAGCGATGGATCGGGACCGGCAACGGCTCCTGTGGCGCTGCCGCCGCGGCATCAAGGAGCTCGACGTGATCCTCGAGCATTACGCGCGCCAGGGTCTCGGCGCGGCACCCCCGGCCGAGTGGCGGGCGTTCGAGCGGCTGCTCGGCCTGCCGGACCCCCTGCTGGCGGGGTATTTCCTCGGCAATGAGCGTCCCGTCGACCCGGAGCTCGAGCGGCTTGCGGAGCGCATCCGCGATTTATGTCACGGTTCTCCGGTATGCTGAACTTTTACATGGGGTCACAGTCTATCCAGCGCGCGGCGTGCCGGCCCTCTTTGCCGGGCTAGAAGGGGGCGCATGGGCGCCGACGCGAGTGATCTGAGCCTGGTGCGCCGCGTACAGCGCGGAGACAAGGGGGCATTTGATGCGCTGGTCCTCAAGTACCAGCACAAACTCGTCAAGCTGGTCATGCGTTACGTACGCAACCCAGCCGAGGCCGAGGACATCGCCCAGGAGGCCTTCATCAAGGCCTACCGCGCCCTGCCGCAGTTTCGCGGCGACAGCGCCTTTTATACCTGGCTGTACCGTATCGCGATCAACACGGCGAAGAACGCCGTAGTGTCGCGCGACCGCAGCCCGATCGAATACAACATCGACCGCAACGGCGAAGAGTCGTACGACATGCAAGGCCGCATGAAGGATTCCGAGACCCCCGAGGGGCTGGTGCTGACCGAGGAGATCCGCTCGATCGTCAACGCCGCCATCGAGGCACTGCCCGAGGACCTGCGCACGGCGATCGTGCTGCGCGAGCTCGAGGGCTTGTCATACGAGGAGATCGCCGCCGCCATGGATTGCCCCGTGGGGACGGTGCGCTCGCGCATCTTCCGCGCCCGCGAGGCCATCGACCGGCGTCTGCGCGAAGTGTTCGAGGGCGGCCTGGGCCGCACCGAGGAGCTGGGATGAACGAAGAGCTCGACAGCCAGTTGTCCGCCATGTTCGACGACGAGCTGGCATCCGCGGAGTGCGAGCTGCTGGCGCGGCGCCTGTCGCGCGACGGCGAGCTCAAGGCCCGCTGGGAGCGCTATGCGGTGATCGCGGCCGCGATCCGCGCCGAGCGCGGCGTGCGCCTGAACGCCCGCATCGCGCGGCGCGTGAGCGTGATCGTCGGTTCCGAGCCGGCCCTCGCCGGACACCCGGCCGCGCGGCGCCGCGAGCTGCGCTGGTTGAGGCCGGCGGCCGGTGCCGCGGTCGCGGCCGGAGTCGCGGCGGTGTCGATTCTCTGGTTGCGCGCGCAGGTGCCGCTCGGCGGCGCCGTTGCTACGACGGCGGCGGTCAGCGCCGTGCCGTCGAGCCGGATGACCGCGAGCCGCATGACCCCACCGGCCGCGGCCACCACGGCCAGGGCGCCGCGCGGCTCCGACAGCTACGTCGTCCCGCCGGCCGCGCACGGCGCCGCGGCGCTGGTGCCGGCGACCGAGCTCGCCAACTACGTCGTGGCGCACAGCATGTTCAGCTCGCCCGTGGCGCGCCGCAACCTCCTGTCATCGTTCATTACCAGCGAGCCGGCGGTGCCCGGCACGGTCACCGTGTCCGTGGACGGCATCCAGGACTCGCCGCTCGATGCCAAGAGCAGCGCGCAGTAACGAGCGTTTGCGGACGCTGACGCTCGCCTGGGCGGTCGCGGCCGCCGGCGCGCTGACGGCGCTCGAGCCGGCGCGCGGCTCGGCCGCGGAGGGCGGCACCCCGGGCGACCAGGTCCGAGCGGCAGAAGCGCCAGGGCCGAAGGCATCACCCGCACGAGCCCCGGCGCAATGGCTCGAGCGCATGAACCGGGCGCTCACGATGCGCAATTACGACGGCACCTTCGCGCACTGGCACGGCGGCACGGTGGAGATGCTGCGCATCATCCACCGCCTGCAGGACGGACAGGTGTCCGAGCGGCTGGTATCGCTCGATGGCTCGGGACGCGAGTTCATACGTACCGGCTCGAGCCTCGCCTGCTATCTGCCCGACCGGCGCACCGTGCTGGTGGAGCAGCGCCCCGAGCAGGAATCGCTGGCCGGCTTCCCGGCGGTCGACAGTCAGGCGGCGGGCAACTACGACATCCGCGAAATCGCGCGCATGCGCCTGAACCGCCGCGACACGCACGTCATCTCGGTCGCACCGCGCGACGAGTTCCGCTACGGCTATCGCCTCTGGATCGACGACTCCACCGCCATGCCGATCAAGACGCAGCTGTGCGATATCGACGGCCGCGTCATCGAGCAGCTGGTGTTCGCCAATCTGACGATGGCCGCGCACATTCCCGACTCCGCCTTCCACCCGGAGGTCTCGACCGAGGGCTTCCAGTGGCTGCGCAACGATGCCGCACCGCCGGCCGCGGTGCCGGCCTCCGCCGCGGTGTGGAACGCGCTGCAGCTGCCGCCCGGATTCCGCCTGATGGCGCGCGGCCCGCAGACGCTGCCGGGCGCGCCGGCGCCGGCCGACCACCTGGTATTCAGCGACGGGCTCGCCTCGGTGTCGGTGTTCGTCGAGCACGGCGATCCGGGCGCGGCCGAGGTCACCGAGGTGCGCTCGGCGCGCGTCGGCTCCTCCTCGGCGTTCTCGACGATGAGCAACGGCTACAAGATCACGGCCGTCGGCGAGGTGCCGCCGGCCACGGTGCGCTTCATCGCCACCCAGGTGAGGGCCGAGCAGCCCGCGACCACCACGACGACACCCGCGGCCACCCGCCGCTGAAGTCAATGACCTCGGCACCGGCCGCGCGCCTGACGGTCATCAGTCGCCGCGACTGCGAGCTGTGCGAGACCATGCTCGCGGAGCTCGCCGCGCTCGGGCGCAGCATCAGCCTGCCGCCCATCGAGATCGTGGACGTCGATTCCGACAGCCAGCTCCTGCGCCGCCACGGCCTGCACGTCCCGGTCCTCATGCTCGACGGCACGGTGGTGTGCCGCCACCGCCTGGATGCCACCGAGCTCGCCCGGCTTCTCAGGGCGCCGCCGGCCGGCTGACCGCAAGGCCCGCCGGCGGGCCAGAAGCGGCAAACTTCCCTATAATCCGCCCCGCCGCTGGACTTGGCCACGGCGTGGGTCTCCGGCGGCGGCTTTCCGACTTCATGCGGCACATACGTAACTTCTCCATCATCGCGCACGTAGATCACGGCAAATCGACGCTCGCCGATCGGTTCATCCAGCTGTGCGGGGGACTCGCGGACCGCGAGATGCAGGAGCAGGTGCTCGACTCCATGGACCTGGAGCGCGAGCGCGGTATCACCATCAAGGCACAGAGCGTCACGCTCTATTACAGCGCCCGTGACGGCGAGCGCTATCAGCTGAACATGATCGACACGCCCGGGCACGTCGATTTCTCCTACGAGGTGTCGCGCTCGCTCGCCGCCTGCGACGGGGCGCTGCTGGTTGTGGACGCTTCCCAGGGAGTCGAGGCGCAGAGCGTTGCCAACTGCTACACCGCGACCGAGCAGGGACTCGAGGTCCTGCCGGTGATCAACAAGATCGACCTGCCCTCGGCCGATCCCGAGCGGGTGGCGCGCGAGATCGAGGAGATCATCGGCATCGAGGCTTCTGATGCCGTACGCGTCAGCGCCAAGACCGGCGACGGGGTGGCCGAGCTGCTCGAGGTCCTCATCCGGCGCATTCCCGCCCCGCGCGGCGACGGCGCGGCGCCGCTGCAGGCGCTCATCATCGACTCGTGGTTCGACAACTACGTAGGCGTCGTGTCGCTGGTGCGCGTCATGAACGGCAGCCTGAAGAGCGGCGACAAGATCCGCGTGGTCTCGACCGGCCGCAGTCACCACGTCGACCGCCTCGGCCGCTTCACGCCCAAGGCGGTGGTCGAGCAGGAGCTCGCGACCGGCGACGTTGGTTTCGTAGTCGCCGGCATCAAGGAGATCGACGGCGCCCCGGTGGGCGACACCATCACCCTCGAGAACCGTCCGGCGGCCGCGCCACTCCCCGGCTTCAAGCAGATCAAGCCGCGGGTGTTCGCCGGACTCTTTCCGGTGAACTCGGAGGACTACGAGAAGTTCCGCGACGCGCTCGCGAAGCTGCGCCTCAACGACTCCGCGCTTCACTACGAGCCGGAAGTCTCCGGCGCGCTCGGCTTCGGGTTCCGCTGCGGGTTCCTGGGACTGCTGCACATGGACATCGTCCAGGAGCGGCTCGAGCGGGAGTACGAGCTCACTCTGGTCAGCAGCGCGCCGACCGTGGTCTACGAGGTGGCGCGCACCGACGGCACGGTCGGCTACGTCGACAACCCGGCGAAGCTGCCGCCGGCGGATGCAATCGAGGAGCTGCGCGAGCCGATCATCATCGCCAACATCCTGGTGCCCCCGGATCACGTCGGCGCGGTGCTCAAGCTCTGCAACGACAAGCGCGGCACGCAGAACAAGATGCTGTACCTCGGCACGCAGGTGTCGCTGCAGTACCAGCTGCCGCTCGCGGAAGTGGTCCTGGATTTCTTCGACCGCCTGAAGTCCGCGAGCCGCGGCTATGCCTCCTTCGACTACGAATTCAGCCACTTCGAGGCCGCGCCGCTGGTCAAGCTCGACATCCTCATCAACGGCGACAAGGTCGACGCGCTGTCGATCATCGTGCACAAGGAAAGCTCCTATCAGCGCGGCCGCGAGCTGGTCGACAAGATGCAGGAGCTCATTCCGCGGCAGATGTTCGAAGTGGCGGTGCAGGCCGCGATCGGCAGCGCGGTCATCGCCCGCGCCACCGTCAAGGCGCTGCGCAAGAACGTGCTGGCCAAGTGCTACGGCGGCGACATCACCCGCAAACGCAAGCTCCTCGAGAAACAGAAGGAAGGCAAGAAACGCATGAAACAGCTCGGCCACGTCGAGATCCCGCAGGAGGCATTCCTCGCGGTGCTGCAAGTCGGCCGCAAGCACTAGGGGCGCGCACCAAATGATGACGTCCCTGATGCCGTTCATCGTGCTGCTCTCCTGGCTGGCGCTGCCGGTCGGGGTGATCTGCGTGGTCGACGACTGGCTGCTGCGGCCGCGCCGGCCGCCGGCCGCCGCCGACACGCCGCTCATGAAGGTGCTCTACTGGGTTCTGCCGCTGCTGATCGGCGCGGCGGTGCTGCGCCTGCTGCTCGCCGAGCGGCTCGACTTCAGCGCGGTGCTGCTCCTCATCACCGTGATCACCGGGCTGGTGTGGGCGTTCGATAGTGCGGTGCTCAAACCGCAGCGCACGGCGGCCGCCCGCGCCGCCGGGCGCGACCCGGCGGCGGTGCCCGAGCCCGGTACGGTCGACTACGCGCGCAGCTTCTTCCCGGTGGCGCTGGTGGTGCTGGCGCTGCGCTCCTTCGTATTCGAGCCCTTCCGCATCCCGTCGGACTCGATGATGCCGACGCTGCTCGACGGCGACTTCATCATCGTCAACAAGTACGCCTACGGCCTGCGTCTGCCGGTGCTCAACCGCAAGATCGTCGCGACCGGCGCGCCGCAGCGGGGCGACGTGGTGGTGTTCCGCTACCCGCTCGACCCGAGCACCAACTTCATCAAGCGCCTGGTGGGCCTGCCCGGGGACCACGTCGAGGTGCGCGACAACCGCATCGTCATCAACGGCCAGGCGGTGCCCTTCGCCCTCGACGGCAAGTACAACGACGGCTGCTACGTGAACCTCTCGCAGGCCACGGAACAGCTTGGCTCCCACGAGCACCAGGCGATATTCTGCCCGGTGGCCATCGACCGGGCGCCGCTCCTGCCCAGCTGCAACCGCAGCGGCCTGCGCGGCTACGTCTGCGGCGACGAGGATGCCCCCGGGTACCTGCGTACCGCGGCGTGGTCCGGAGAGGTGCCCGCGGGGCAGTATCTGATGATGGGCGACAACCGCGATAACAGCGACGACGGGCGCTCCTGGGGCTTCGTGCCCGAGGAGAACCTGGTCGGCAAAGCGACCCGGATCTGGTTCAATTGGGATCCGCACCGCGCTGGGGGCCCCATCTGGGGCCGCATCGGCACGGCGATCCATTGAGGGGAGTTGCTTCGATGCGCTTCAGACAAAGGGGAGTGACCTTCATCGGCTGGCTGTTCCTGCTGACACCGCTGGTCGTGGTCGGCTACGCCGGCGTGCGGCTCGCACCCGTGTATCTCAATTACATGAAGGTGGTGCGGGCGCTCAACCTGGTGGCGAGCGACGCCGCCAGCAACGCCGATCCGCGCGCCATCCGTACCACCATCGACAAGCACTTCGAGATCGACATGGTGGACTACCCCACCTCCAAGGACATCAAGGTCACCAAGTCCGCGGCGGGCGGCTGGGACGTGGAGGCCTCGTACGACGACGAGGCGCCGCTGTTTGCCAACATTTCGCTCCACGTGGTCTTCGACAAGACCGTGCACGCCGGCAGCGGCAGCGGGCCGTAACAGTGGGGCGGCGCGCGCGCAGCACATGACCGCGGCCGAACGGCCGGTTCGCTGGGTGCGCGAGACGCTCGGCTATGAGCCGCGCGATGGCGCACTGTTCGCCGCCGCGCTCACCCATCGCAGCGCTCCCGGCCCCAACAACGAGCGCCTGGAATTCCTCGGCGATGCGGTGCTCAACCTGGTCATCGCACATCTTCTGTACCGCAGCTTCCCGCACGCCACCGAAGGCGACCTGAGCCGCCTGCGCGCGCGGGTGGTGAGCCGCGAGCCGCTGGCGGAAGTGGCGGCCCAGCTCGAGCTCGGCAACGTGCTGCAGCTCGGCTCGGGGGAGCTCAAGAGCGGCGGCTTTCGCCGCCAGTCGATCCTCGCCGACGCGCTCGAGGCGGTGTGCGGCGCGCTGTTTGTCGATGGCGGCCTCGGCGCGGCCGAGACGGTGATCACCCGGCTCCTCGGACCGCGCATCGCCGCGCTCCCCGACCCGGCGACGCTCAAGGACGCCAAGACCCGGCTGCAGGAGTATCTGCAGGCGCGCAGCCTCAGCCTGCCACGCTACGAGGTGGAACGGGTCGAGGGCGAGCCACATGCGCAGACCTTTCGCGTCAGCTGCGAGGTCGCGCTGCTCGGCCGGCGGGTGCACGGCGGCGGCTCGAGCCGCCGCCGCGCCGAGCAGGAGGCCGCCGCGCGCATGCTGCGCGAGATCGGCGCGGAGACGGCCGCGGAGGAGCAGCCGTGAGCACGCCCGCGCCGGCGCCGTTCCGCAGCGGTTTCGCCGCACTCGTCGGCCGGCCGAACGTCGGCAAGTCGACGCTGCTCAACGCGCTGGTCGGGGAGAAGATCTCGATCGTCACGCCGCGGCCGCAGACCACCCGCCACCGCATCCTCGGGATCTCGAGCCTCCCCGGGGCGCAGATCGCCTACGTGGACACGCCGGGACTGCACCGCGAAGGCCGGCGGGCGCTCAACAAGGCGATGAACCGCACCGCCACCGCCGCGCTCGAGGACGCCGACCTCGTGGTGCTGGTGGTGGAGGCGCCGAAGTGGGAGGCAGGCGATGACCTGGCGCTCGCACGCATCGCGCGCGCGCGCCGGCCGGCGATCCTGGCAGTCAACAAGATCGACCGGGTGCGCCCGCGCGAGCGGCTGCTTCCCTACATGGCGACCCTCGGCGCGCGCCATGACTTCCTCGCCATCGTACCGGTCTCGGCGCTCAAGGCCGACAACATCACGGACCTGCGCGACACGATCGCGGCGCACCTGCCGGTGTCGCCGCCGCTCTTCCCCGCGGGCCAAGTCACCGACCGCGGCACATCGTTCCGGATCGCCGAGCAGATCCGCGAGAAACTGACGCTCGAGCTCAACCAGGAAGTGCCCTACGGCATCGCGGTCGAGGTCGAGCGGCTCAGCGACGAGCCCGACGGGCAGCTGACCGTCGAGGCCTCGATCTGGGTCGACCGCGACGGGCAGAAACCGATCGTCATCGGCGCCCGCGGCGAGCGCCTGAAGCGCGTCGGCCGCGCCGCACGCCTGACGCTGAACCAGATGCTCGGCCGGCGCGTGCACCTCAACCTCTGGGTCAAGGTGCGCGAGAACTGGGCGGACAACGCCCGCGCCCTGAAGCAGCTGGGGGTCGAATGACGCAGGCCCCGCGCCGGATCGAGCTGACACCCGGCTACATCCTGCACCACCGCCCGTGGCGCGATACCAGCCGTATTCTCGAGGTGCTGACCCGCGAGCACGGCCGCCTGACCCTGTTCGCGCGCGCGGTGCGCGGCCCCGCGGCGCGGCTCGCCCCGGTGCTGCAGCCGTTCGCGCCGCTCCTGCTCTCGTGGAGCGGGCGGGGCGAGGCGCCGCAACTGACGCACGCCGAGCGCGCCGACGACTCGAGCGCGCTGCCGCCCGCGAGCGTCATGGCCGCGTTTTATCTCAACGAGCTGCTGCTGAAGCTCACCACCAGGCACGACCCGCTGCCGGCGCTGTTCGATCACTATCACGCT
>DATMRG010000050.1:0-3768 GCA_035566495.1 Steroidobacteraceae bacterium
GGCAGCGCCGCCAACTGCCAGACAATCGACAACATAGAAGTCGACACGGGCTCCTGGGGTCTGCGCCTCATCGCCCCGGGAGTCCTGAATCCGACGCTCCTCTCGGCCCTGCCTCAACAGATGGTGGGAGTCACGACGACCCCCGTCGGAGAATGCGTGCAGTTCGTCGACGGCTACAGCTGGGGGTCGGTCAGGTCCGCCGACGTGACGATTTCGAGTGAGAAGGCGGCCGGCATTCCGATCCAGGTGATCGGCGATCCCGCGATTACCCAGGCTGCGCCGTCGGACTGCTCGAGTAGTGGCCCTGCGGAGAACACCGTCGCCGCCTTCGGCGCCAACGGCATCATCGGAGTTGGCGTCTTCCTTCAGGACTGTGGCAGCGCCTGCGCCACCACCGTCGTTCCCGGAACGTACTATAGCTGCCCGACCAATGGCGCGAGCTGCACCGGCATCATGGAGCCGACGAATCTCCAGGTGTCGAATCCCGTCGCTTCCTTCGCAGCCGACAACAACGGGGTCATCGTCGAGCTGCCGAGCGTGGCCGCCGGAGGTGCCGCCACCGCCACCGGCGCGCTGGTCTTTGGCATTGGCACTGAGGCTAACAACAGCCTCGGCAGTGCCACCATCCTCAGCACCGATCCCAACGCCGGCACGATCAACGTGACTTTTCAAGGCGTCCAGTACCCGCAGAGCGCGCTCGACAGCGGCTCGAACGCGTATTACTTCACCGACAGCTCGCTCAGCGCCTGCGCGACCGGTACGCCCGGCCAGGGCTTCTTCTGCACGCCGGCGAGCCTCTCGGCCACGATCGCGACGCTCAGCAACACACCGCTCACCGCGAATTTCACCGTCGGCGATGCGAGCGCCATGTTCACCGCGAACCCCACCCTCGGCGCGTATCCGCAGCTCGCCGGGCCCATCGGGGCGATGCAGTCGCAGACCTTCGACTTCGGCATCACGTATTTCTACGGCCGGAACGTGTTCGCCGCCATCGAGACCCGGAACGCGGGCGGCGCCACCGGTCCCTACCTCGCGTACTGAGGCGTCTCCTTGCGCGCGAAGCGCGCCCGATAGCGCGCCGGCGTCGTCCCGATGCGCCGCCGGAAGTGGTGGCGGAGCGATTCCACGCTGCCGATGCCGACACGCTCGGCGATCACCGTCTGCGCAAGGCCGGTGCTCTCGAGGAGCTCGCGGGCTCGTCCAATGCGCTCACCGACGATCCACTCGTACGGCGCCTGTCCGGTTGCGGCGCGGAACTCCCTCTGCAGCGTGCGCTCGCTCATCGCCGCACGCGCAGCCAGAGCCTTCAACGTATGGCGCGCCTCGGGGTGTGCGCGGATGAAATCGAGGAGTCGGGCGAGACGGCCCCGCTCATCGCTCGCGACGGGACGGGGCACGAACTGCGCCTGCCCGCCCTCGCGGTGCGGAGCGACCACGAGGCGCCGCGCCACCTGATTGGCGATGTTCGCCCCGAAGTCGCGCCTCACCAGATGCAGCAGCATATCGAGCCCGGCCGCGGACCCGGCTGACGTAATGATCTGACCCTCATCCACGTAGAGGGCATTGGGCTCGACGCGGATGCGCGGATAGTGCGCGGCCAGCGCCTGTGCATATTTCCAGTGAGTCGTGGCGCGCCTGCCATCGAGCAAGCCGGCCGCGGCCAGCAGGAAGACGCCCGAGCAGATCGTGCAGAGCCGCGTGCCGCGCCGGTAGGCCCGCTCGAGGGCTTTGAGGAGCGCCGCCGGGGGACGCTCCTCGATCGAGCGCCAACCCGGCACGATGATGGTGTCGGCGCGCTCGAGCAGCTTGATGCCGCCATGTCCGGTGAGCCGCAGGCCGCCAGCCGCACGCAGCGGACCACGCTCGAGGGCGCAGACCTGGAACTCGTACCACGGCACCGCGAGCTCAGGGCGGGGCAGCGCGAAGAGCTCGACCGTACAGCCGAACTCGAAGGTGCAGAGGTTATCGTAGGCGAGCGCGACGACCCGGTGCCGCATGGCAGGATCTTAACGTATCTCGGCATTTACGCCAGTGGCGGCCGAGGGCGCGGCACCGCAGAATGCCCGCTGACAGCTGCGAAGTGCCGCAGCCAGGGAGCATGTCATGCCGAGCCTCGTCACCCAAATCGCCTGCGCCGCGAGCGCCGACGCGGCACGCCATTTCGCCGCCTCTTTCGCCTTCGAGACCGACTGTTGGGACGTGCACGAGTCTCTCGCCCAGGGCGCCGACTTCGTGCTCCTCGACGTGCGCTCTGCCGATTGCTACGAACGCGGCCATATCCCCGGCGCCGTACACTTGCCACATCGCAAGATCATCGAGTCGCGGTTGGCGGCGTATCCGGCGGGCACCGTCTTCGTGGTCTATTGTGACGGTCCACATTGCAACGGCGCGCAACGCGGCGCGCTGCGCCTTGCGCAGCTCGCGCGTCCCGTCAAGCTCATGATCGGGGGAATGACCGGCTGGCTCGACGAGGGCTTTGCCATCGAACGGGCGACGCAAGCGCCGGAGCGCGCCACCGCATAGCTGAGCGCGACCTTCGGACTCCGCGCGGGGCAGGGAGCGCCCGCCGTGGCATCATAGGGGCCCCCTTCCTGTCGATCGCGCCCCTCATGAGCCCGCTGCTCAAGATCTTCGCTGCCCTGCTCCTCGTTCTCCTCGCCGTCACCGGCTACGGCCTCTGGGCGACACGCCCGCCGGCCTCTTCGACGCCGGTAGGCGCGCTCAGCGCGGTCGCCCAAGCCGAGAGCGCCGCACAGGGCTCGTTGTCGGCGATCGATGAGACTACCCTCCTCACCGCGCAGCGCCTCGCGCGTCTCGCGACGACTCCCGAGGAGGTCCCGCTCGCACGCACCGCCCTTCAGCTCGCCGACCATGAGCTCGACCTCGCCTTCGCCGGAGCGCTGCGGCACATCGAAGCACACCCGCCGGTCCTGAGCCCCGAGGCCCTCGAGATCCAGGGCCGCCTCACCCAGGCGCAGCAGCAGCTCGCAAGCGATGGCGAGCGCGTCAAGCACCTTAGCGAGGCGCTCGCCAGGGCAAAGGACGCCGACAAGCCTTCGATCCAGGACCGGCTCGATCTCGCGCAAGCGCAGCAGCAGCTCGATCAGGACGAGGTCACGCAGGCCAGTGAGGATCTGATGCACGCAGGTGGCAACGAGCACCAGCGCATCCAGGCGATGCAGCAGGAGCATGAGGCCACTGCGCAGAACCGCCAGGCGGCGCCTGCTGCCGAGGCCAACCCGCTCGGGGGTCTTAAGGGTCTCGTCGGCAAAGTGCGAGAGTGGCAGACGCTGCGCCGTAAAGAGCGTTGGCTCGGGAAGGTACAGCAGCATGCCGCCGAGAGCGCGGCGCAGCTCGAGGCGGGTAGCCAAAAGCTTGCCACCGATCTCGCTGCGCGCAAGCAGCAGAACGGCGCGACACCGAGTGCCACTCCGCCCTCGGCACCGCCCGCGCCGGGCCCGACACCGCCCGCGGCGGGAGGCGTGGCTGCCGGGGGCGCCGTGCCAGCCGCGTCCGGCGCTCGACTCGCGGCCGCGACGCGGGAGTTGGCCGCCGAGCAGAGTCGTCTCACCATCCGCGCGCAGCGCATTACCGCACGCAAGCGCCTGGCAGAAACCTACGGTCAATGGAAGGCCGTCGTCGGCACACAGGCGAACGCACTCCTGCACTCGGGCCTGGCGGACGTGGCCGTGGTGCTCGTCGCCCTGCTGCTCCTGCTCTTCATCGATCGTTGGCTCGGGACGCTCCTCGGCCGCGCGCCCATCGATC
>DATMRG010000051.1:0-15101 GCA_035566495.1 Steroidobacteraceae bacterium
GAGAACATCGTGCGCCACATGCGCATGGGCAAGAGCGGCTATCAGGCAGCCCTCGATGCCGCCGATCAGATCGGGCTCGCGGTGGTGGCGACCTCCGCGACCATCATCGCGGTGTTCCTGCCCGTGAGCTTCATGGGCGGACTCACCGGGCAGTACTTCAAGCAGTTCGGCCTCACGGTCGCAGCCGCGGTGTTCTTCTCACTGCTGGTCGCGCGCCTCATCACGCCGGTGCTGGCCGCCTACGCGCTCAAGTCCGACGGCGTGGCCCACCACACCGACGGACCGATCACGGCCTGGTACCTGCGGGTGCTGCGCTGGGTCGCGCTGCACCGCTGGAAGACGGTGCTGGCCGGGCTGGTCTTCTTCGTGCTGTCGATCGTCGGCTTCGCGCTGGTACCGAAGTCGTTCATCCCGGAGGCGGACATCGGCTTCTCCTACCTCACCGTCGAGCTGCCGCCCGGGGTGCGGCTCGAGGAGACCGCCGCGGCGACAGCCGCGGCCTATCGCATGCTCGCGCATCAGCCCGAGGTGCGCGACGTGGTCGAGGAGGTCGGCACGGGCGATGAGGGGGTGCGCGCGGCGGGGCTCGATATCTCCCTCGTGCCCAAGTCTCAGCGCAAGGTCACTCAGCGCCAGTTCGAGGACCGCATGCTGCAGCAGTTCAAGAGCATCCCGGACGCGCAGCTGCACTTCAACCGCAACGGCAACGGCCGCGACGTCAACATCTATATCACCGGGGACGATCCGCAGCTCACCTACGCCACCGCCCGCAAGGTGGTCGACGAGATGGCGACACTTCCCTTCGTGCGCGATGCGCGCATCAACAACGACCTGCCGCGCCCGGAGATCCTCATCCACCCGCACCTCGATCTCGCCTCGCAGCTCGGCGTGACGGTTGAGTCGATCAGCGACACGATCCGCATCGCGACTCTCGGCGAGCTCGATCAGAACAGCGCCAAATTCTCCCTTGCCGATAGGCAGGTGCCGATCCGCGTGAGCCTGACCGAGGACAGCCGCAAGAGCCTCACGACGCTCGAGAACCTGCCGGTGCCCACCTCCAGGGGCAGCACCGTGCCGCTCAAGGCGGTCGCCGACATCACCTTCGGTGAAGGCCCCACGCGGGTGCGCCGCTACAACCAGAGCCGGCGCCTGTTTATCGACGCGGACCTGAAGGGCGCGGAGCTGGGACCTGCGATGAAGGCGATCTACAACCTGCCCACCCTCAAGAACCTGCCGCAGGGCGTGCACCGCGTCGAGGTGGGCGACGCCAAGTACATGAACGAGCTGCTCACCAATTTCGTGATCGCGATGGGCACGGGAATACTCATGGTGTTCGCGGTGCTGGTGCTGTTGTTCGCGCGGGTGCTGCAGCCGATCACGATCCTGTTTGCCCTGCCGCTCTCGATCGGGGGCGTGGTGCTCGCGCTCCTGCTCACGGGATCGCCGGCCTCGCTCGGGGTCTTCATCGGCCTGCTGATGCTCATGGGTATCGTCTCCAAGAACTCGATCCTGCTGGTGGACTTCGCGATCGAGGAGATGCGCGCCGGCAAGGACCGCGTGACCGCGATCCTCGAGGCCGGCCACAAGCGCGCGCGCCCGATCGTGATGACGACTGTGGCCATGGTGGCGGGCATGCTGCCGGTGGCCCTCGGGCTCGGCGGCGACACCGCCTTCCGCCAGCCGATGGCGATCGCGGTGATCGGCGGGCTCATCACCTCGACCGGCCTGACGCTGGTGATCGTGCCGGCGGCCTTCACGCTCATCGACGATATCGAGCGCTGGCTCGCGCCCAAGCTCGGCCGCGCGCTGATTCCGCAGCCGCCGCCGGAAGAGCCGGTGTCGCGGCCGCGTCCGATTGCCTGACGGTGCATGCTGGCCGAGGTCGCGCCCCGGGCACCCGTCTCCTCCGCCCCGCCGCCGGCGGCCGGACGTCCCGCCTGGTGGGTGCGCACGCTGGCGCGGATTCCGCTCGCGGCCCTCTACGGCCTGGCGAACCTCGTCGGCTGGCTGGCCTACCGCGTGGCGGCGTACCGGGCGCGGCTGATCCACGCCAACCTCGCTAAGGCCTTCCCGGAGCTTCCCGAGCCCGAGCTGCGCTCGGTGATGCGCCGTTACTATTTCGGCTTCGCGCAGATGCTGGTGGAGCTCCTCAAGGCCGCCGCGTTCGCGCCCGCGGACATCCGCGCCCGGGTGCGGATAGTGAACCTCGAGGAGCCGCAGGCGCTCCTCGCCCAGGGCCAGTCGGTGCTGCTGGTCGCCGCGCATCAGTGCAACTGGGAATGGATGCTGCTCGCGCTGTCCCTCGAGCTCGGCTATCCGCTCGACGCCGCCTACAAGCCTCTCGTGAACGACTGGGCGGAGCGCGAGATGAAGAAGCTGCGCACCCGCTTCGGCAGCCGCCTGGTGCCTGCGCAGGACATGCTGCCGGACATCCTCAAGCGCCACGGCGTCGTGCGCGCGGTCGCGATGGTCGCCGACCAGGAGCCGACCAGGAGCGAGCGCAAGTACTGGACGCGGTTCCTGAACCGCGACACGGCCTTCTACATGGGCCCCGAGGAGATCGCGCGCGTCACCCGCTTCCCGGTGTTCTTCATCGCCATGCGGCGCCGGGCGCGCGGCTACTACGAGATGGAGTTCCTGCCGCTCGCGCCCGCCGGCCGCGCCCTGCCGGCCGGCGCCCTCACCGAGCGCTACGTACGCCTGGTCGAGGAACAGATCCGCGCCGCGCCGCCCGACTGGCCGTGGTCCCACAAGCGCTGGAAGCTCAAGAAGTCGGTCTACCAGGATCGCGGGGCCTGAAAGACAACCGGCCCGCGCACACTCGCGCGAACCGGTTGGGGGGACTTACGTTCCGTCAGTAGCCGCGGCCGTTCATTCGACGGCCCCAGCCTCCTGCGCGCTGATCGCTCCGCGGATGGCACCGCCGGGCGTCGCGGACCCCGCCACGCTCACCGACAGCCGGCCCGCCTCGAAGCTGGCGACATCGGCGGCGCTGATGCGGGCGAGCTCGGTCGAGAAGTGACCCATCTCGACGGCGTCGCGTGCGAGTGCGGCGAGCTGCGCCCCGGCGGCGTTACTCACGCGTGCGGTGGTTGCGTCCTCGACACCTGCCGAGTTGACGTGCACCGTGAGTGTCCCGGCACGCGTATCGAGCGTCGTCGCGGCGACTCCGGAGGCCGTCATGCCGAGCGCCTGGGCCTCGGGCGAGGCGCTGAGCTCGGAGAAAGTCACGTGCACGCCCGCGGGTGCGAGCTGCCCGCGAATCTCGCCGCCCGGATTGGCGGCGGAGATGGCGTTGACGTAGAGCCTCCCCTGCCCGAGCGCGGCGCTCTGCGCGGCGGTCAGCGCGACATTCGCCGGCACTTCCCACACACCCTGCCTGCCGGCGCGCGGCGCCAGCGAGACCACGGCTTCGCCGCGCGAGCCGGCAAAGCCCTCATTGATGGTCACGGCGCTCGCGCTCATGCCGCTCAGGCTGACCGTGCCGCTCAGGGCGCCGGTGTCGGTCTGTACGCTGAGGCGCGCTATCCCTACGGCCTTGGAGCTCGTCATCGGGAAGACCTGCGCGGGTCCCATCGCCGCCGCAAACACCCCGCCCGATACCGTGACCATGACCCCTGCCGAGGTCGCCATGTCACCCTTGTTGTCGGTCGCCTTGGCGGTGAGGGTGTGGCTGCCGTTCGCGGCCTTGGTGGTGTCCCAGTTGACGGTGTAGGGCGCGGTCGTCGCCGTCCCCAGCGACGTGGCGCCATCGAAGAATTGAACGCTCGCGATGGTGAGGCTGTACTGCGCAGAGGCGGTCGCGGTCGCGGTGATCGTCACCGTGCCGCTCACGGCCGCGCCGTTCGTCGGAGCGGTGATGCTGACCATCGGCGCAGGACAGGCCACCATGTAGGCTCCCCCGCAGGCTCCTCCGCCCCCTCCGCCACCGCCGCTGCCGTAGCCGCCGCCGCCGCAGGCAGTGAAGGCCGTCGCCACGAGAGCGCCGGCAAGAGTCATGAGTAGCCGAGTCAGGATTGGATGACGCACGTACATGGGAAGTCCCGCCAATGGTGTTGTTGCCCGACCTGTAGGTGGCGCGGCGAGACACGGCGGTTCCGGCCGCCGGGCGCGCGGGAACACAGATCGCGGCTGAGCCTCCGCGGCGGCGGCCGGCGGCGGGGCTCAGCGCTTGGTGGGCTCGCGGGTCTCGGGCGCCTCGCCGCCGCGCCTGAGCTCTCGGGGCAGGGTGAAGAACACCCGCTCCTCGCGCCCGATCACCTCATGCGGCTGTCGCCCGCCCCACTCGGCGAGACGCGTGACTACCTGCTGTACCAGGAGCTCGGGGGCTGACGCGCCCGCGGTCACGCCCACCGCGGCCTTGCCGGCGAACCACTCGGCGCGCAGGTCATCGGGGCCGTCGACGAGATAGCCGGGAACGCCGGCGCGGTCGGCGAGCTCGCGCAGGCGGTTGGAGTTCGAGCTGGTCCGTGAGCCGACGACCAGCAGCACGTCGCACTGCTCGAGGAGCTTCTTGACGGCGTCCTGGCGGTTCTGGGTGGCGTAGCAGATGTCCTCGTGGCGCGGGCTCGCCAGCTCCGGGAAGCGCGCCTTGAGCGCCGCGACGATCTCGGCAGTGTCGTCCACCGAGAGCGTGGTCTGCGTGACGAGCGCGAGGCTCGCCGGCTCGCGCACCGCGAGCGCGGCCACGTCGTCCAGGTTCTCCACCAGGTGGATACGCCCGCCGAAGGACCCATCGAACCGGCCCATGGTGCCTTCCACCTCCGGGTGCCCGGCGTGGCCGATCAGGATCACGTCGCGCCCCTCGCGCGCGTAACGCTGTACTTCCATGTGGACCTTGGTGACGAGCGGACAGGTGGCGTTGAACACGGTCAGGCGCCGGCCGTGCGCCTCCTGCTCGACCGCGCTCGACACCCCGTGCGCCGAGAAGATCACGGTGGCGCCCGCGGGCACCTCGGCCAGCTCGTCGACGAACACCGCGCCGAGCGCGCGCAGCCGCTCGACCACGTGGCGGTTGTGGACCACCTCGTGGCGCACGTAGATCGGTGGACCGAAGAGCTCGAGCGCCCGCTCGACGATGTCGATCGCGCGGTCGACGCCGGCGCAGAAGCCACGCGGATTGGCGAGCAGCACCTGCATCAGGCGCTCCCGCCGCGGCCGGCGCGCGCCTCGTGCCAGGCGTCGAGCAACAGCAGCGCGGCGCCCACGGTGATCGCGGAGTCGGCGACGTTGAAGGCCGGGAAATAATGCGGCCCCCAGTGCGCGTGGATGAAGTCGATCACGTGCCCGAGCCGCAGCCGGTCGAGCATGTTGCCGAGCGCACCGCCGACGATGAGCGCGAGACCACAGGCGATCAGTCCCTGGGTGGCGGCTGCCAGGCGCCTGAGCCACGCGAGGAGCGTCACGCTCACGCCGAGCGCCAGCGCCACGAACAGCCAGCGCTGCCAGCCGGGTGCATCCGCCAGCATGCTGAAGGCGGCGCCGGTGTTGTAGGTGAGGACGATGTCGAGCACCGGCAGCAGGCGCACCCGCTCGAAGAGGAAGAAGTGGTGCACTATCCAGAGCTTGGATGCCTGATCGGCCACGATCACCACCAGCGTGAGTGGCAGCCAGCGCCAGCCGCTCGCGGCGGCCGGCATGAGGGGTGCGCTCATACGAAATGCCTCGGCTCGCCCGGCATCTCGAGGTTGACGATGCAGCGGCCGCAGAGCTCGAGGTGATGCGCGTGGGTCCCGACATCCGGACGGCGGTTCCAGCAGCGTATGCATTTGGGATCGGTATCGGCCGCCGCGACGATCCACACCCCCGGCAGGTTCGCCGCGGGTACGGCGCCGGCCGGCGCCGCGGCGACCTCGTGCACGCGCGCCTCGGAGGTGATGAGGAGGAAGCGCAGCTCGGCGCCCAGGGCCGCGAAGCGCGGGTACTCGGCCGGGAGGCAGTAGACCTCGATGCGGGCATCGAGCGGCGCGCCAATGGCGCCGGTCTCGCGCAGCCGCTCGAGCTCGCGCGTCACGTCCGTGCGCAGCTCGATGAGCGCGTTCCAGTCGATGGCGCCCGGTACCACTTCGGGCGGCGTGTGCCAGGTGACGTGGAACACCGACTCGGCGCGCTCGCCCGGCAGATGACGCCAGACTTCCTCGGCCGTAAACGACAGGATCGGCGCCAGCCAGCGCACCATGCACTCGGCGATGTGAATCATGGCGGTCTGCGCCGAGCGGCGCGCGCGGCCGTGGGCGGGCGTGGTGTAGAGCCGGTCCTTCAGCACGTCGAGATAGAAGCCGCCGAGATCGACCGTGCAGAAGTTGTGGACCTTCTGGTAGATGAGGTGAAAGGCGTAACGGCGGTAGGCATCGAGCACTTCCGCCTGCAGCGCGCGCGTGCGCTCGAGTGCCCAGGCATCGAGCGCGACCAGCTCATCGAGCGGCAGCGCATCGCGCAGCGGATCGAAGCCGGCGAGATTGCCGAGCAGGAACCGCAGCGTGTTGCGCATGCGGCGGTAGGAGTCCGCCATGCGCTTCAGGATCTCGTCCGAGACGCTCATCTCGTTGGCGTAGTCGGTCGCCGAGACCCAGAGGCGCAGCACGTCCGCGCCCAGGCTGTTCATGACTTTCTGCGGCGCGATCACGTTGCCGAGCGACTTCGACTGCTTGCGGCCCTTCTCGTCCACCGTGAAGCCGTGGGTCAGCACGCCCCGGTACGGCGGGCGCTCGTACAGCGCCTCGGACAGGAGGAGCGAGCTGTGGAACCAGCCACGGTGCTGATCCGAGCCCTCGAGATAGAGGTCGACCGGAGCCGCGATCTCGGGACGCTCGGCGCCGACGCACTCGAACGACATGCCCGAGTCCGCCCAGACGTCCATGACGTCGGTGACCTTCTCGTACAGCCCGGCCTCCGCGCCGAGGAGCTCGCTCGGCGCGAGCGCGAACCAGGCATCGATCCCACCGCGCTCGACGCGCTCGGCGGCCGCCGCGATGAGCTCCTGGGTGCGCGGGTGCAGCTCGCCCGACTCGCGGCTCACGAACAGCGGGATCGGCACTCCCCAGGTGCGCTGACGCGAGATGCACCAGTCCGGGCGGCTCTCGATCATGCCGGTGATGCGCGGCTCGCCCCAGGCCGGCGTCCATTGCACGCCCGGGATGTCGCGCAGCGTGTGCTCGCGCAGCTGCGCCTGTTCCATGCTGATGAACCATTGCGGGGTGGCGCGGAAGATGACCGGCGTCTTGTGCCGCCAGCAGATCGGATAGCTATGCAGCACCGTCTCCTGGTGCAGCAGCCGGCCGCGCTCGGCGAGCGCGTTGATGATCACCGGGTTGGCCTCGTCGACCCTGAGTCCCGCGACCAGCGGCGTGCCCGGGAGAAAGCGCCCGTCGTTCCCCACGGGGTTCGCCACCGGGAGGCCGTAGCGCTGACCGACGACGAAGTCCTCCTGCCCATGTCCGGGCGCGGTGTGCACCGCGCCGGTGCCGGCATCGAGCGTCACGTGCTCGCCGAGCACCACCGGCACCTGCCGGTCCTGAAACGGGTGCTCGAGCTCGAGCCCCTCGAGATCGCGGCCCGCCATCTCCGCGAGCAGCGCGCCGCGCTCCATCCCGTAACGCCCGAGGCAGGCTTCGACCAGGTCGGCGGCGAGGATCAGCCGGTGACGCTCCCCATCCTTCTCCGCCTCGATCAGGGCGTAACGGAACTCGGCGCGCAACGCCACCGCCTGGTTAGCCGGCAGGGTCCAGGGTGTGGTAGTCCAGATGACGACGTCGACCGGCGCGCTGCCGAGCTCGGCCAGGCCGAGCGAGACGCGGCGGGCGAGATCGGCGTTGTCGCTCACCCGGAAGGCGACGTCGATGGACGGCGAGGTGCGCTCCTCGTACTCGACCTCCGCCTCGGCGAGCGCCGAGCGGCAGTCGATGCACCAATGCACCGGCTTCACCCCCTTATAGAGGTGGCCGTTCTCGATGATGCGGCCGAAGGCGCGCAGCTGCTGCGCCTCGTAGCGAGGCGCCATGGTCAGGTAGGGGCGGTCCCAGTCGCCGAGAACGCCGAGGCGCTTGAAGTCGGCGCGCTGCAGGTCGACCTGCTCGGCGGCGTAGGCGCGGCAGGCGGCGCGAAAGGCCTGGGCGTCGAGCTTGACCCCCGGGCGGCCGTGCTTCTTCTCCACCTGGTGCTCGATCGGCAGCCCGTGGCAGTCCCAGCCCGGAATGTAAGGCGAATCGAAGCCATCGAGCGAGCGCGACTTGACGACGATGTCCTTGAGGATCTTGTTGACGGCGTGGCCGATGTGGATCGCGCCGTTCGCGTACGGCGGTCCGTCGTGCAGTACGAAGCGGGGCCGGCCGCGGGCGATCTCCCGGAGCTTGAGGTAGGTGCCGCGCTCCTCCCAGGCACGCGCCATGACGGGCTCGCGCTGCGCGAGATCCGCCTTCATGGGAAACTCGGTGCGCGGCAGGTTGATCGTGTGCTTGTAGTCGGCCATGGTCCTTCGCTTAATGCATGCTCCGCTCAGGCGTTCAAGATGCGGCGGGCGTCCGCGGCATCGAGCCGCATCTGCGCCGTAAGCGCCTCGAGCGTCGCAAAACGCTGCTCGTCGCGCAGCTTGGCGGCGAACTCCACCTCGATCTCACGCCCGTAGAGATCGTCGCTGAAATCGAATACATGCGCCTCGAGCAGCGCCTCGCCGCCGCCGATCGTCGGCCGCGTGCCGAGGCTCGCGACCCCCGGCAGCGCGTTACGCCCGACGCCGCGCACCTGCACCGCGAAGATGCCGGCGACCGGGGCGCGCCGGCGCCCGAGCGCCAGGTTCGCCGTGGGGAATCCCAGATCGCGCCCCAGGCGCGCACCCGCGATCACGCGGCCGCGCATCGCATAGGGCCGACCGAGCCAGCGCGCCGCGCGCGGGAAGTCGCCGCAGGCAAGCGCCGCGCGAACCCCGCTGCTCGAGACGCGCTCCCCGGCCAGCTGGACCGGGGGCATCACATCGACGCTGAAGCCGAGCCGCTCACCGGCGGCCGCGAGCACCGCGGCGGTCGCCTCGCCCTTGCGGGCGAAGCGGAAGTCATGCCCCACCACGACCACGCTCGGGCGCAGGTGGCGGACCAGGAGCTGCGCGAACTCCTCGGCCGAGAGGTTACGCAATGCCTCGTCGAAGCGCAGCAGCCAGAAGTAGTCGAGCCCCGCCGCCGATAGGATCCGCCAGCGCTCACGGAAGGTCGTGAGCCGCGCCGGCGGGTCCGCAGGCGAGAGAAACTCGCGCGGCATCGGCTCGAAGGTCAGCATCACCGACGGCTGTGCGAGCCGCTCGGCGTGGCTCCGGAGCCGCGCGATGAGCGCCATGTGCCCGAGGTGCAGTCCGTCGTAGGTGCCGATCGTGACCACGCTCGCGCGATGGCGGCGCGGCAGCTCGGTCCGTCCGCGAATGAGCTCCATGAACTTCTTTAAGTCTCTGAGACGTAAGGACTAAGTTAATCCGGAACTAACCGGGCGGCCCGCTGCCTAGTTTATGTGAAGGACCGCCGCCCCGGCTCGAGGTTTGCGTTGACAAGCCCCTGCCCTCTACGCAGACTACCGGCCCCCGCCTCCGGGGGACGTACCGATAACGGAGATTGAGTGGCCAATACCAAGTCCGCCGAAAAGGCTGCCCGACAGGCTGAGAAGCACCGCGCCCGTAACATCGCTCTGCGCTCCCGCATGCGCACGGCGGTGCGCAAGGTGACCACGGCGATCACCGCCGGCGACAAGGCAGTGGCCCGGAACACCTACAAGGATGCCGTCCCGGTCATCGATACGCTCGTGAGCAAGCAGATCATCCACCGGAACAAGGCCGCGCGGCACAAGAGCCGCCTGTCCGCCCGCATCCGCGCAATGCAATGAGGCTGCGATGAACGCGAACGACAAGACCCGGATCCCGACCCCCGTCGTGCCGACTCCGCTCAAGTTGCGGCCTGCCGCCCGGCGGCAGTTCCTGCTCGAGATGATGCGCGCTCGCGTGCCGCGCGATCGTCCTCCTCCAAAAGCCTCATAACCGCTCCGCAGAGCTCTCTGGTCCCGGCCCCCGTCGCTCCCGAGATCAGGAAGCGCGGTCCCCGGTAGCGCAGCCGTCGCACGACCTCGCCAGCGCGCTGCTCGGCCTCCTCGTCCGGCAGCAGATCCCGCTTGTTGAGCACCAGCCAGCGTGGCTTGGCCGCGAGCTCGCGGCTGAACTTCTTGAGCTCAGCCACGATGGCGCGCGCATCGCGCACCGGATCGGCGTCGGGATCGAGGGGCGCGATGTCCACCAGGTGCAGCAGCAGGCGCGTCCGTTGCAGGTGCTTGAGGAACCGGTGCCCGAGCCCGGCCCCCTCGGCCGCCCCTTCGATGAGACCCGGAATGTCCGCCATCACGAAGCTGCGATGCTCGCCGACGGCCACGACGCCGAGATTCGGGTGCAGCGTCGTGAAGGGGTAGTCCGCCACCTTGGGCCGTGCGGCCGAGACCGCGCGGATGAGCGTGGATTTGCCGGCATTCGGCAGCCCGAGGAGCCCGACATCCGCGATGACTTTCATCTCGAGCTCGAGCGAGCGCTTCTCGCCCGGCAAACCCGGGCCGAACTGGCGCGGCGAGCGGTTGGTGCTCGACTTGAAGCGTTGATTACCCCAGCCACCCTTGCCGCCGCGGGCCACGAGCAGCTCCTCGCCATCGCGCGTCAGGTCGCCGAGCTGCTCCCGGGTGTCGGCATCGCGCACCACGGTGCCGATCGGCACCGGCACGTGGAGGTCCGCGCCCCCGCGCCCGGTGCAGTCGTTCGAGCCTCCCGGCTCGCCATGCCCCGCCTTGAAATTGCGCTCGATGCGAAAGTCGGCGAGCGTGTTGATGCCGCTCGCCGCGCGCAGGTAGACGCTGCCGCCGTGCCCGCCATCACCCCCATCCGGGCCGCCGAAGGGCACGAATTTCTCGCGGCGGAAGCTGGTGCTGCCGCGTCCACCGTTACCGGCCTGTACCCGTGCCCGGGCCTCGTCGACGAATTTCATTGCTGGAACCTTAAACGAAAACCCCGGCGCTCAGGCCGGGGCTTTGCTCGAGACCGGGCCTCTGATGGGCCGCCGCTTCAGGCCTTCTCGGGCTCGGGCAGAACGCTCACATACATGCGCTGCTCGGCGCCCTTCTTCTGGAACTGCACCTTGCCCGTGATCTTGGCAAACAGGGTGTGGTCGGTACCGACACCGACGTTCGTGCCGGGGCGCACCTGGGTGCCGCGCTGGCGCACGATGATGTTGCCCGCCAGCACCTGCTCGCCGCCGAAGCGCTTCACCCCGAGGCGTTTGGAGTGGGAGTCGCGCCCGTTCCTGGTACTGCCGCCTGCCTTTTTGTGTGCCATGGCCTTAACCCGCCTGGATGTCCGTGACCTTCACTTCGGTGAATAGCTGCCGGTGGTTCTTCTGCCGCAGGTAGTGCTTGCGGCGCCTGAACTTCACGATCGACACCTTGGCGCCCTTGCCGTGGCGCACGACGGTGGCAAGCACCTTGCCGCCCTTGAGGGTGGGCTTGCCGACCTTGACGTCCGCCCCCTCCCCGACCAGGAGCACTTCGCCGAACTCGACCGTGGCACCCGGCTCCACGTCGAGCTTCTCGACGCGCAGCACGCCGTCTTTCGTCACCCGATACTGCTTGCCGCCCGTGGCGATGACTGCGTACATAGTGGTTATAAGAGGAATGGGGTCAGAGAAAGGCCGCGCATTCTACTGACGGACCCCCTCGCGGTCAAACGCCCATTTCCTCAAGTCTGGCGCGGACTTATCCGGAGTAATCGCGGTTCCGCAGGGTTCTCCCCGGCGACCGAGGTCGGCTAGGATGCAGCCGGTGACCCTCGCAGAAATTCGCGCCCTGGTGCAGGCGGACCTGAGCTCCGTGGACCAGGTCATTCGCGCACGCCTGAAGAGCGCCGTGCCCCTCGTCGACAAGGTCGCCGACCACATCATCGCGGGCGGCGGCAAGCGGCTGCGGCCGATGCTCGTGGTGCTCGCCGGACGTGCCTGCGGCCAGGGCGGCAGTGCGCACATCGAGGCTGCGGCCTTCATCGAGTTCATCCACACCGCGACGCTGCTGCACGACGACGTGGTCGATGGCTCCTCGCTCCGCCGCGGCCGCTACACCGCCAACGAAGTATTCGGCAATCAGGCGAGTGTCCTGGTCGGGGACTTCGTCTATTCGCGCGCCTTCCAGATGATGGCGGCACTGGCCTCGCAACCGGTGATGGAGATCATGGCGGATGCGACCAACGTGATCGCCGAGGGCGAGGTGCTGCAGCTCATGAACGCGCACGATCCCGACACCACCGAGCAGCGCTACCTCGAGGTGATCTACCGTAAAACCGCGCGGCTGTTTCAGGCCGGCGCGGAGGTTGCGGCGGTGCTCGCCGCCGCCGATCCGGCGCTGCGCACGGCGCTGGCCGCCTACGGCCGTCATCTCGGCACCGCCTACCAGCTGGTCGACGACGTGCTCGACTACCGCTCGAGCCCGGCCGAGCGCGGCAAGAACCTCGGCGACGATCTCGCCGAGGGCAAGCCGACGCTGCCCCTGATCCATGCGCTCCGGCATGGGACCGAAGCGCAGCGCGCGGCGATCCGTGAGGCGATCAAGAGCGGCGGCCGCGGCCAGCTCGGCACCGTGGTCGATGCCATCGAGTCCACCGGCGGGCTCGACTATGCGGCCCGCTGCGCGCGCACCGAAGCGGACGCGGCGCTCGGCACACTGGCGCTCCTGCCCGACACCTCTTATAAGAACGGCCTCGCCGCGCTCGCCCGCTTCGCGGTCGAGCACACGACCTGACGACTCAAGGGAGACAAAAATGAGAGTCCTGAAGATCCCCGGCGCTCGGCGCGCCATGGCGGCAGTTCTCGCGCTCGCGCTGGTCCCGCTGGCGGTGGCGCAGACCGCGCCGGCCGAGACCATCGTTCTCAAGGCGGCCCACATCTTCGATGCCACCGGCACGGCACTCAAGGACGGCGGGGTCGTCGTCGTACAGAGCGGCCACATCACCGCGGTCGGGGGCAGCGCGCCGCCGGGCGCGCGGGTGATCGACCTCGGCGATGCCACGCTCCTCCCGGGCTTCATCGATGCACACACGCACGTCACGATGGAGCTCGAGAGGAACTATTACCTCGGCAAGTACCACGAGATCATGCGCTTCCCGGCCGAGCAGGGACTGTACGCGGCGCTCTACGCCCGGCGCACGCTCGAGGCGGGCTTCACCACCGTACGCAACGTCGGCGCCCAGGACTTCGTCGACATCAGCCTGCGTAACGCCATCAACGCCGGTGTGACCGAGGGTCCGCGCATCCTCACGGCGGCCCACGGCATCGGCTCGCCCGGTGGGCATTTCGATCAGCTCTCGTATCCGCCCGACCGGGTGCACCCCGAGGGCCCGATTCAGGGTATCTGCAGCGGGCCCGAGGAGTGCCGCGAAGCAGTGCGGTACCAGATGAAGTGGGGCGCGGACGTCATCAAGATCGCCGCGAGCGGCGGCGTGCTATCCGAGTCCGATCCGGTCGACGTCCCGCAGCTGACGCTCGAGGAGATGAAGGCCATCGTCTCCGAGGCGCATGCCTGGCGGCGCAAGGTCGCCGCGCACTGCCACGGCGACGCCGCGGCGCGCCTCGCCATCGAGGCCGGGGTCGATTCCATCGAGCACGGCAGCTTCCTCACCGAGGACACGCTCAGGCTCATGAAAGCCAAGGGCGTCTGGCTCGTGCCGACGCGCATTACGGTCGAGTGGGTGACCAAGGAGGCCGCGACCTATCCGCCGAACATCGCGGCCAAAGCGCGCGCCGCCGCCGCGGCCCATACCGGCATGTTCAAGAGTGCCCTGCGGATCGGCGTACCGATCGCCCTCGGCACCGACGCGGGCGTCTACCCCCACGGGTTGAACGGCGGCGAGTTCGGCCTGTACGTGGGCCTCGGGATGAGCCCGGCGCAGGCGCTGCTTTCGGGCACGCGCGACGACGCGAGGCTCCTCGGCATCGAAGCCGAGGTCGGCACGCTCGAGGCTGGCAAGGTGGCCGACGTCGTCGCGGTGCCTGGGAATGTGATCAGCGATATCCGCTCGACCGAGCACCCGCTGCTGGTGATGCACCTCGGCAGGATCGTCGTGCACCGGGATGCGGCCGGTAAGGACATCCCGGAGCCCACGCGACAGGCGGCCGCCACGAGCGGGCCGCCGGCGAACCCGCCTGCGGCATTTGGAGAGTTTTGAGAGGGCCGCGGGCGGCATTGAAGGCAGCGGGCCGCTTGAGTAGACTGCGCGGCCCCCGGCGGCGCGTGCTCGCCGGATCCGCAGCCGGTTCTCGGGGTGTAGCTCAGCCTGGTAGAGCACTACGTTCGGGACGTAGGAGTCGCAGGTTCAAATCCTGTCACCCCGACCAGATAAAATAATAAAATCATTGGCTTGGACGCGTATGTGGCGGTAACGTGCGGCCGGCATGCCGGCCCTGCCAAAAATCTCGGGGTCCTAGACCCCCACGAACGTGGCCGTTGTCCCGTTAACAGGCATCTGTACCTCCGTTAGATACATTGTTCCGGTGTTAGTAACCAGGAAGCTAAGCATGCTGGTTACCGATGTTCCATTTAGCGTGCTTGCTGAATTGATGCTCACATAGAGCGCTGTCGGGCCACCAGCGGTCACCGTGTACGTTTCCGTCAGGCCGCCAATGACGTTCCCCGAGCTATCCTGGTAATTCGCGGAGAGCAGCGGGCCCGAAGTGCCAACAGTAAGGGTGGCCGGAAACGGCGTGAAGCCGGTGACGGTAGCGGTCCAAGCCACTCCATTGGTCGTCCCAGACAGACCCAGGGGGGCATAGGGGTTCGTCAAGTAGTAGGTCGTCGTGGCGTCCGCGGACACCGGCGTACCACCCCTCCATGTGACGGTCAGCGCGAGCACGCTGGTGTTGGCCATGTGCCCGTTGAACATCGTCACTGCGCCGGGCGTGCTGGTGCCAACCAAATCGTAATTGTCGACACCGTCGAATAAGTCAGCTTCGGGGAAGCTAAACGGCTGGGAGGGTACGCTTACCGACTGAAGGTTCGGCGGGGGCGTCGGAGAGGACATCGGCATCGGCATCGGAGTGGAATAGCCTCCC
>DATMRG010000052.1:0-14391 GCA_035566495.1 Steroidobacteraceae bacterium
GGTGGTGTTGGGACTCGCGACGCTGCTCTCGACGCTCGCGTTCAGCGGCTTGAGGCGCGACGACGGCAGCGCCGTCAGCCGCCACCGGCAGGCGGGCCCGGCCGGCTGAAGGAAGCTCTGCGCGTGCCGCGATCTACACCCGCAGACAAACGCGCCGCCCGCAGGCGGCGCAGATCATCGATCGGTGGGCGTCAGCGGCTCAGGCGGCGGGCCGCTCCAGGCGGTCACGGACCACCATCGCGATATGCGCGATGACCAGCGCGAACGTCACAGCAATCTCGATCCCAAATAAAACTTCCATTTCATCGTCTCCTAGAGCCTGTCAAGCGGCGCGCATTGTAGTCGGCGGCCGCGTCCGGCACAGTCGTCCTTTAGGGGGAGTGCACAGCGCACACTGCGACCGGGGTCGCCACGCCTCTCTCGGCCGGTTTCATCAAAACTTAACCTGCGCGCGCCGAATCTGTGAGTGCAGGCACGCTTTCAGCACGCGAGCCGCGGCGCCCGCGAACCGGTAAAGTGGCGCGGGTCACGCGTGTCAGTCCGCGCCAATCTCAGGGGATCCATGAAACTCATCATCGAAGTGGTCGGCTGGATCGGTGCCACACTCATCATCTCGGCCTACGCGCTGCTCTCCGCCGGGAAGCTCCAGGGCGACTCCCGCACCTACCACCTGATGAACATCTTCGGAGCGATGGGCTTCGTGGTGAACAGCGGCTGGAACGGGGCCTACCCCTCCGCCGCCCTGAACGTCGTCTGGATCTTCATTGGCGCTTACGCACTGCTCGCGCGCCGGCGGCCCGCGCTCAAGAGCGGCGCGCACGTTCACTGAGGGGGCGTGCCTCGCGGCCGGCAGTGACCAAGCCCCGCTGCCGCCAACTGGCGACACGTTGCACCTTTGTGCAACGCGATCGGATATAACTGACAACCTTCGATCCTGGGGAGGGCTGTCCGATGTCGCCCAATCGTCTAGCTGTCGCCGCAGTCGCACTGGTCGGACTGGTGGCCGCTTCCTCGACCTATCCCCCGCAGGCACTGAGACACCCGGTAGCCCCGGCGGGCAGTGCGCCGCTCATGGCGTTCGGCGGCCGGAGCGCCGCGCAGCTCGCGAGCGGCATCGGCGGCAAGCTCGACGCCGCGCTCGCCGATCTCGCGGAGCACGCGAGCCGCGTCCGTCCCGATCATACGCTCGAGGACCTGCACGCGATGAACCCCGCGGCGCGCTTCCTGCAGCACGGTCCGGGAGGTGAGCCCTTGGTGGCGGTCGACGCCGTGACGCGCGGCGACCCGCAGCTTCTTAAGGAGGCGCTCGTTCGCCTCGGGCTCGAGCACCCGGCAGTGTTCCGGAACGACGTCGGCGGCTGGCTGCCCGTCCGCGCGATCGCCGCCGCGGCCACACACGCCCAGATCGCCTCGCTGCGCGCGGCGCTTTCGCGCGCGCGCGTGCCGGTCGCGACGCAGGGGGATTTCGCCCAGGACACGGCCTCGGTGCGCTCCCTTGAGAGCCTCAACGGCTCGGGCGTCACAGTCGGCGTGCTCTCCTCGAGCTACGACTGCTACTCCGTATACGCTGCGGATCAAGGCAAGACCTTCAATGGCGTTCCCGATCCGCCGCCTGGAGGTACGACAGGCTATGCCCCGAACACTTTCACCGCGGACGCGGCCGCGGACGTTACGAGCGGCGCACTGCCGGCGGGCGTCAACGTGCTGGAGGAGGCCGGGGCCAACGGCGTAAGTCCGGGGTGCGTGACGACCTTCGGTTACCCGCTACAGCTCCCATATACAGACGAAGGGCGCGCCATGCTGCAGATCGTGCATGTCGTGGCCCCCAGCGCAGGGCTTGCCTTCTACACCGCAGTCAACAGCGAGGCGGACTTCGCCAACGGCATCCTGAAGCTCGCCAGCGCCACGAGCAGCGGCGGCGCCGGCGCCAAGGTCATCGCCGACGACGTCGGCTACTTCGACGAGCCTTTCTTCCAGGACGGCCTGTTGGCTCAGGCGATCGACACCGTCGCAGGACAAGGGGTCGCCTACTTCTCTGCCGCCGGCAACGACAGCAATCTCGCGTACGACAATACCGCGCCGAGCTTCAGCATTGTCGGCAGCGGCACGCAGGCCGGCGAGATGCTGCTCAACTTCGGCGCCTCGGGTAGCACCAGCGCTCCCGCGCTGACCGTCAGCGTCCGGCCGTTGTTCCCTGGAGAGTTCATCGCGGTGGTGCTCGAGTGGGATCAACCCTACCTGACGGGCGCCTACCCGGGCACCTCGGGCAGCACGCCCGGGGCCACGAGCCAGCTCGACCTGTGCGTAAGCGCGCCGAGCGGCATTTCGGTCCTCAACTACAACAACCTCGCCCCGCAGACCTGTACGGGCCCGAACGCAACAGGGACCGATCCGGTGCAGATCCTCATCGTCGGCAACCCCGCAAACGCGAGCGGCAGCACCACGGCCGGGACCGTTTCCGTCTCTGTTGGCCTGCTCAACGGGAGCTCGGCGCCGGGACGGATCAAGCTCGCGTGGCTGGACAACGGGGCGGGCAGTACCATCACGAACTCCGCCCAGACCAATAGTGCAACCGTTCAGGGTCACCCGGGTGCGGCCGGCGCGGCGGCGGTCGGCGCCGCCTTCTTCGTCGACACCCCGCTCTGCGGCGTGGTAACCAAGGCGAAGCTGGAATCCTTTTCGTCCCTCGGCGGCACGCCAATTCTTTTCGATACCTCCGGCAATCGGCTGGCAACGCCGGTGGTGCGTCAGAAGCCGGACTTCGTCACCGCGGACGGCGTCAACAATACGTTCCTGGGATTCACGCTGGCGAGTGCCAACATCACCGACAGCTCGACCGTTCCGCAGTGCGCGAACAACGCGAGCTACCCCAACTTCTTCGGCACGTCTGCCGCCGCGCCCCACGCCGCCGGTCTCGCGGCTCTCCTGCTGCAGGCAAACTCCAGCATCACGCCGGGAGATATCTACACAGCCCTGCGCTTTACCGCCGCACCGATGGTCACTGCTTCGCCGGACTTCACGACCGGCTATGGAATGCTCCAGGCGGGAGCGGCACTCGCCTGGCCCAACATGAGCGTGTCGCCGGCGACTATGGCTCTCGGCCAGTCGGCGACGCTCAGCTGGAACGCCGCCAGCGTCAACACCTGTACGGCGACCGCAGGCTTCACCAGCAATGCCGTCAGCGGCAGCATGACTGTCACGCCGACCACCGTGGGTACGAGTACCTACTCGATGAAATGCACCAACGCGGCGGGCAACGCGACGGAGAACGTCGCGCTCGTCGTCCAGGGCACGGCACCCACGCTCAGTGTGACGACGACCTCTCTCCCGAGCGGTCAGATGGGCGTCGCCTACAGCACAACGCTCGCGGCTACCGGCGGCACCGCACCGTACATGTGGACTCTGGCCAGCGGAGCGCTCCCGGCTGGCCTGTCGCTTGCTTCCAGTGGAGCCATCACCGGTACGCCGACCGCGAGCGCGTCGAACGTTGCTCTGACTTTCAAGGTGACCGACTCCGGTAGTCCAGCACAAAGCACTACCGCCAATCTGGCGCTGACCATTGCGCCTGCGAGCTCGGGCGGCAAGGGTGGCGGCGGCCTCGACGAGCTGACACTGCTCGTGCTCGCGGGGCTCGGCCTCACGCGCGTGCTGCGCCCCGCGCGTGCGCGCGGTCGCGCCTAATCGGGCAGCACGTCGGCGAACACGAAGCCGTCACGCTCGACGACTTCGCCCACGCGCACCGCAATCGGCGCCGCGAACATCGGGCCCGCCGACACCACGGTGTGGAACTCGCCGTTCTCGCCGCAGGGATCGACGCAAGGCGGCAGATCCTCGAGCAGCCGGTCATCGAACTCTCGCCCGGCGAAGCTCGCGTCGAGGCGCCTGGGATCGACGCAGGTGAGGTACGCGATCAGCCCGCTCGCGATCATCGCACGCGCCAGGGATGGGGTATCACGCCGCCAGAGTGGAAAGATTCCTGTCATCCCGAGAGCCGCGAGCTGCCGCTCGCGGTACGCGCGTATATCCTCGAGGTAGAGATCCCCGAACACGATGTGCCGCACCCCCTTGGCCTTGAGCCGCTCGCACGCCTCCCCGAAGCGGGCCTCGTAGATCTCGTTCGAGCAGGGGCTCGGCAACATCACTCGCACCGAGGGGATCCCGAGGGCCGCCATCTGCCGGTCGAGGAGGCTCGCGCGTACGCCGTGCATCGCGACGCGGTCGTAGGCCTCGCTGATCGTCGTGATCGCGCCCACGACCTCGGCGAGTCCCAGGGAACGCGCCTCGTGAAGAGCGTAGGCGCTGTCCTTGCCGGAGCTCCAGGAGATGTACGCCTTTGGCGGTCGCGACGAGGAAGTCATCTCTAATTAAATCAAAATGTTGATGAGCATCTCGGCCCCGGATAATCGGCGTTTCGCGGCGTTGCCGGGCGAACGTATGCGGCGCATGATTTCAATTGTCAACGGAAGGCCGGGCGGCACGTTTCGCGGATGCGGGACGGACCGTCGGCGCACTTTGAGGTGAAGGACATGAGCAAGCGATTTCCCGGCGGAGCGTTCCTGCTCCTCGCGGCCGCCTCCGTATCGGGTTGCGCCCTGCAGGTCAGATCCGACGTCAACCGGACGGCCTTTCATCCGGGTCAGTGTCACAGCTTCGCGTTTGCCGGCACCTTCCGCGACGATAACCCGATGCGCGGCACGGTCGCCAACCCGGTGAACGAGAGCCGCCTGCGCGCCGCGATCACCTCGCATATGCAGTCGATCGGCGTGCAGCTGGCCAACGAGAACGCCGATTGCCTGGTCGGTTACGGCATCGGCTCCTCTCTCGTGGTCGACCCCGGCTATCCCGAGGGCCTCTACCCCTGGGGCTATTATGGCTACTGGGGCTGGGGCGGTCCGTACGGGCCCTACTGGGGGGGCTTGGGGGGTCCATACGTCTACCGCCAGGGCATGATCGGCATCGATCTCTATGACGCCAAGACCCACGAGGCGCTCTGGCACGCCTCCGTCGACCAGAACCTCTATGGCTCGACCGGAGCGGAAGCGGAGCAGAGAATCGACGCCGCGGTAACCGCCCTCTTCGCCCACTTCCCGACCTGACGGCCGCGCCGGTCGGGGGATCCGCGGCTCGCCCCTCAGTGTTCTTGTCGCTCGGGAGCGTACGCGGCAAGATCGAGCCGTGCGCAGCCCCGTCGGCCTCACCTTCATATTCTTCAACGTCCTGCTCGAGCAGCTCGGAGTGCCCGTGCCCGCGGTGCCGACGCTCGTGGTTGCGGGCGCGGTCGCCGCCAGCGGCAAGATGTCAGGACCCGGTCTCCTCGCGCTGGCCATCTCGGCCTGCGTGATCGCCGACAGTACCTGGTATGTCGCCGGCCGCCGCTACGGCGGCCGCGTGATGAGCGTCCTGTGCCGGATCTCGCTGTCGCCGGATTCCTGCGTGAGCCAGACGCAGACCGCGTTCGAGCGCTGGGGTGCGTGGGCGCTGCTGTTCGCCAAGTTCGTGCCCGGGCTGGCCTTGATCGCCCCACCGCTCGCCGGGGCGACGCGCATGCACTACGGGCGGTTCCTCCTCGCCACCACACTCGGCGCGGGCCTCTGGGTGGGCGCCGCGGTGCTGGTGGGGGCGCTGCTGCGCACCCAGATCGAGCGGCTCCTGCCCCAGGCGGCGCAGGTCGGCGGCAAGGCCGCGCTGGTATTGCTGCTGCTGCTCGCATGCTATGTCGTCTACCGCTGGTGGGAACGGCGGCGTTTCATCGCCGCGCTCGACATGGCGCGCATCAGCGTCGAGGATTTGCGGCGGCAGATGGATGAGGGGCCGCCGCCGCTCATCGTCGACGTGCGCTCGCCGACCGCGCAGGCCCTCGAGCTGCGCCGCATCCCCGGCGCGCTGAACGTGCCGGTGCAGGACGCCGCGCGGCACCTGAGCGAGCTGCCGCGCGATCGCGAGATTATCCTCTACTGCACCTGCCCGAACGAGGTGTCCGCGGCCAAAGTCGCACGGCTGCTCATGAACAACGGGTTTCAACGCGTGCGGCCGCTGAAGGGCGGACTCGAGGCCTGGATCGAGGCGGGCTACTCGGTGGAGGAATTCTCGCTCACATCGCCCCCGAGCGCGCCTTCCTCTCCCACGCCACAGGCGAGCGGCTAGAGGCGCGCGGCGGGCGGCGGAGCCCCGGCCGGCCGCCATGCCGCCGCCAGGGCGGACGGCGGGTCCGCGCTCTTCCCTGCCATACGCTGTTCCATCTCGGCCCAGAGGGCCGCGTAGATCCGTGCCGCCTCGCTCTGCGGCGCGAACGCCGGCAGCGGCGCGCGCCTGAGAGTCATGCGCTCGATCTCGCTCCAGTAGGGAATAGTTGTAGCGAGCATCTGCGGAAACTGTGCGCGCGTTTCGGCCATCAGCTCCTGATGGAGCGAGCGGCGCCGGTCGACCATGGAGAAGAACGGCAGCATGGTGAGGTCGGTCCAGTTCTCGCGCACCAGGAAATCGCCGAGCTGGCTCAGCACCCGCACCGACAACGGCGCAGGCACGAGCGGCACGATCACGCTGTCGGCGGCGCGCAGGACGTTCTCGGTCAGCAGCGAGATGCCCGAGGGGCAGTCGAGAAACAGGGTGTGATAGATCTCGCGCAGCGGCCGGCTCATGCGCAGCAGCCGCTCGGTCGGGTGGCGGTGCTCGGCCAGGTGCTGCGCGAAGTTGCGGTAGGAGAAATCCGCGGGCAGGAGGTCGAAACCCGGGTAACCCGTCGACAACACCAGCTCGGGGAGCTCGCGCTTGCCGGACAGGAGCTTCTTCGCCGACACCTGCTCATGCGCCTCACCCCGCAGCCCGTAGGTCGCGGCGCCCTGCGGGTCGAGGTCCCAGAGCAGCGTCGGATGCCCGGCGGCGGCGCACAGGTAGGCGAGATTCACCGCGGTGGTGGTCTTGCCTACGCCGCCCTTGATGTTGGTGACCGCGATGATCCGCACGCGGGGCCCTCAGGCGATCGAGCCGGGCTTGCGGATCATCTTGCCGATATCGGCGAGATGCGCCTCCTCGGCGGCGATCTGCGTGCGCGCGTATTCCTCGAGCATGATGCTGCGCCCGCTCACCTGGTCGAGGAGCTTGCGGTACTCGGTGAGTCCCTCCTCCTCGTGCGCCAGCGCCTCGCGCAGGATCTCGTCGACGTTGTGCTTATGAGTCTCGAGGAGCGAGCCGATGCGGAGCGAGGGGTGACCCCCGAGGTTGGTGATGTGCTCGCCCGCCTGCACGGCGTGCGCCTGCGACTCGTCCGCCTGGGCGCGCAGCCAGGCGACGATCGGGATGCGATTGTGGCCGAAGATCATGAAGCTGTAATGCAGGTAACGCACCAGGCCCGCGAGCTCGAGCTCGAGGATCCGGTTGAGAGTGTCGACCACTTTGGCGGTCTCGGTCTTGCTGAGCTCGGAAGCCATGGATCCCCCCGGAGGTGTTGCCACGGATGTTAATCCCGCGGGTGGTGTATCGTAAAAGCGGCCGGATCGGCGGCGAAAGCGGAGCGGCGCATGAGTGGCTTCTACGACATCGCGGTGCGCAGGATCGACGGCGGCGAGGACCTCCTCGGCGCGCTGCGCGGCCAGGTCACGCTCGCCGTCAACGTCGCCAGCCGCTGCGGACTCACCCCCCAGTACGCCGGCCTCGAGCAGCTGCATCGCGAGCTCGGCGCCGAGGGCTTCACCGTGGTCGGCTTCCCCTGCAACCAGTTCGGGGCCCAGGAGCCGGGGAGCGAGGCCGAGATCGCCGCCTTCTGCGACTCGACCTACGCGGTGAGCTTCCCGCTGAGCGCCAAGCTCGAAGTCAACGGTGCCGGCCGCCACGCACTCTACGCCTACCTGACCTCGCCCGAGACCGGCATCGCCGGCGACATCAGCTGGAATTTCGAGAAGTTCCTGATCGGGCGCGATGGCCGGGTGCTCAAGCGCTATCCGCCCGGGACCAGGCCGGAGGACCGCGGGCTCATGCAGGACATCGCCGACGCGTTGTAGCATGAGGCTCGCATCGGACATTCCGTGAGCGAGTTCGACTTCGCCATCCTCGGCGCCGGCGCCATGGGCTCGATCGTCGGCGGGCACCTGGCGCGCGCCGGGCACCGGGTGGCGATGCTGGCGCGCGGGGCGCGCGCCGATGCGCTCGAGCAGCACGGCATCATCATCCGCGGCCTGGCCGAATTCACCACCCGCGTGGCTACGGTGCGCAATCCGGCGGCGCTGACGGGCGCTCGCGTCCTCATCGTCGCGACCAAGACGCCCGGCACGGCCGAGGCCCTCGCCGCACTGCGGCACGCCGAGCTCGGCGTCGCGCTCTCGATCCAGAACGGGCCGCAGAAGAACGAGCTGCTCGCCGACGCCTTCGGCGCGGCGCGCGTGCTCGGCGCGCTCGCCGACACGAGCGGTGAGCTGCTGCCCGGCGGGGAAGTGCTGTTCACCCGCAACGTCAACATCATGATCGGCGAGCTCGACGGCAGCGAGAGCGCGCGCGTCCGCGATCTCGCGCATACGATCGACGCCGCAGGCGTACGCGCCGCGGCGAGCCGCGAGATCGTGACGCTCGAGTGGTCGAAGTTCTGCGCCTGGGTGGGGCTGATGGCGCTCTCGGTGAGCACGCGCGCCGAGACCTGGAAGTACCTCTCCGACCCCGACGCGGCGCTGGTGCTGGTGCGGCTGGTACGCGACGTGGGAACGCTGGCGGACGCGCTCGGCATCCCGCTGAGCGATCGCGCCATCCTGCCCGTGGCCAGTCTGTGCGCGGGTCCCGAGAGCGCCGCCGTCGAGATCGTCATGAAGGCCGGCGCCCAATACCGCAGCGGCGCGCCCCAGCACCGCATGTCGTCGCTCCAGGACCTGCTCGCCGGGCGGCCGCTCGAGGTCAACGAGACGCTCGGCTACGCGCTCGAACGCGCGGTCGCACTCGGACTCACGCTGCCGATGCTCGACGCCTTCCGGCACCTGGTCGCCGGCATCGACCGCACGCGCCGCGTGCCGGCGAGCTGAGGCCGGCGCGCGCGGCCGCCGGCCGCGCGGGCCTCAGCCGCCTCCGGCCAGTCCGCGGTACTCGAGCAGCGGCCCGATCTCGGGCGCGTGCCCGTAGAAGTTGCGGAACAGTACCTGCGGATCATCGGTGCGGCCGCGGGAGAGTACCTCGCGGCGCAGTGTGTCGCCGTTGGCGCGCGTCAGTCCGCCGTGCGTGTGGAACCACTGGCCGGTATCGCGCGCCAGCACCTCGCTCCAGAGGTAAGCGTAGTAGCCGGCCGAGTAGCCACCGGCGAAGACGTGCGAGAAGTAGCCCGAGTGGTAGCGCGGCTGGACCGGCGGATAGTCGAGGCCGGCATCCTTGAGCGCGGCCGCCTCGAAGGCCGGCACGGCCGCGCCGGCTGGCGCCTGCGCGCTGTCGATCAGGTGCCAGGCCAGGTCGACCTGCGCCGCCTCGATGTATTCGAGCGTCGCGTAGCCCTGATTGAACTGCTGCGCCGCGAGCACCCTGGCCAGCAGCGCGTCGGGCATCGGCGCGCCGCTGCGATAGTCGTGCGCATAGTGCGCGACCACCTTGGGCTCGCGCGCCCACATCTCGTTGTATTGCGAGGGGTACTCGACGAAGTCGCGCGGCACGGCGGTGCCGGACAGGAGCGGGTAGCGGACGTTCGACAGCATGCCGTGGATGGCGTGGCCGAACTCGTGGAACATCCCCGTGACCTCATCGAACGTGAGCAGCACCGGCTGGCCGGGCTGGGGCTTGGGAATGTTGAGGTGGTTGGCGACCACGGGGTGCTGGCCGAGCAACGCCGACTGCGAGACGTAGCTGTTCATCCAGGCGCCGCCCTGCTTGTTGTCGCGCGCGAAGTAGTCGGCGATGAACAGCGCCAGCGGCTTGCCGTCGGCGTCCGACACTTCGAACACGCGCACGTCCGGCTGATAGACCGGCAGGTCCTTGCGCTCCTTGAAGGAGAGCCCGTAGAGCTCGTGCGCGGCGTAGAACAGGCCGTCGCGCATCACGCGCTCGAGCTCGAAGTACGGCGCCACCTGCGCCTGGTCGAAGTCGTAGTGCGCCTTGCGCACCTGCTCGGCGTAGAACGACCAGTCCCAGGGTTGCAGCGTGAAGGACGGTACGCCGCGGGCCGCGGCCTGCGCGTCGATCAGCTTCTGGATGTCGGCGGCCTCCTCGCGCGCGCGCCTGAGCGCCGCCGGCGCCACCTGCCGGATCATGTCGGCGACCGCGGCCGGGTTGCCGGCGGACTCGTCCGCGAGCACGTAGGCCGCGTGATCCGGATAGCCGAGGAGCCTGGCGCGCTCGGCGCGCAGCTTCACCAGCTGCGCGATGATCTCGCGGTTGTCGGTCGCCCCGGACAAGCCGCGTCCGACCGAGGCGCGGTAGATGCGCTCGCGCAGGTCGCGGTTGGTGAGGCTCGCGAGCGGCGGCTGGTTGGTAGTGTTCTGCAGCGCGATGAGCCACTTGTCCTTGAGGCCGCGGTCGGCCGCCGACTGGGCGGCGGCGCCGATCTGCACCGCCGTCAGGCCGTCGAGATCGGTGACCCTGTCGACCACGACGGCGCCGTCGGCCGTGGCCTTCAGCACGTTCTGCCGGAAGCGCGTGGTGAGAGTCGAGATCTGCTCGTTGATCGCCCGCAGACGTTGTTGGTCCGCGGCCGAGAGCTGCGCGCCGGCGCGGACGAAGTGGGTGTGGTAGCGCGTCAGGAGCTGCAGCGATTCCGGATCGAGCCCGAGGCTGGCGCGCCGCGCATACAGGCCGTCGACCCGGGCCCAGAGCGCGGCGTCGAGGAAGATCGCGTCGTTGTGCGCCGCGAGCCTGGGCGCCATGGCCGTGTCGACCTCCTGCATCGCGGTATCGGTGTTGCAGGAGTTGAGGTTGAAGAACACGCTGCTGACCCGATCGAGCACCCGGCCCGAGCGCTCGAGGGCGACGATGGTGTTCTCGAAGGTCGCGGGCTGAGGGTTGCGGGCGATCGCCGCCGCCTCCGCGAGCTGCTCGCGCATGCCGGCCTCGAAGGCCGGGGCGTAGTCGCTGTCGCGGATCCTGTCGAACGGCGGCAGCTCGAAAGACAGCTGGCTCGGGCGGGCGAAGGGGTTATCGGCAGCCATGGGGGTGGTTCCTGCTTCCTTGGTTGCAGCGGCCGCGGCGAGTGCGGCCAGCAGCGGGACGACGGCCAGAGACAACGTTCGGACGACTCGCATAGGGTCCTTTCGTCAGCCGTCCGCCCGGGATGGCCGGAGGGCTAGCGGGCAAGGGCGCCAATGGTATTCTCCGCCGCGCAGCTGCGCAGCTTTTCGCGCCGGAACGCTCCCATCATGCCCATCGCGCAAAACGACGTCGTTACCATTCATTACACGCTCACGGACGACGCCGCCAAGGTGATCGACAGCTCCGCGGGCGGCGCGCCGCTCGCTTATCTCCATGGACACGGCAACATAATTCCCGGACTCGAGCGCGAGCTGGCGGGCAAGGATGTCGGCGACCGTCTCAAGGTACGCATTACCCCGGGCGACGGCTATGGCGAGTACGACCGTGCGCTGGTACAGAAGGTGCCGCGCCGCGCTCTCAAGGGCATCGCCCATCTCAAGGTCGGAATGCGCCTGCAGGCGGGGCATCAGCCGGTGACCGTGACGCATATCGCCGGGGACATGATCACGCTCGATGGCAACCATCCGCTCGCCGGCCAGAATCTCAACTTCGACGTCGAGATAACCGCGGTCCGTGCCGCGACCGAGGAAGAGCTGGTCCACGGCCACGTGCATGGGGACGGCGGCCACCATCACTGAGCGGACGCCTCCGCCGCCGCCAGGCGCACGAACACCGCATACATCGCCTCGACCCGCTCCAGGTAGGCGCGCGGGTCGTGATCGCCGCAGCGCTCGCCCTCGCTGAAGCGCAGGCCGCCCCGCACGTAGGCGTCCGCGGCCCCCGCGCCGCACAAGTGCACGACCGCGGCGACGTGCCGGATCTCGGCGGGCCGCACCGGCGCGCGCCGCTGCGCCAGCGCCGCCGCGACCTCGAGATCGAGGTAGGCGGCGGTGAGCTCGACCGCGTCGCCCGGCAGTACGCGCAGGTACAGCCCGGTGAACCAGCAGGAGCCGAAGTCGTTCCACGGCCCCTCGCGCGTCAGGACGTGGTGGTGAATGCAGTAGTGCCGCGCTACCTCGAAGGTGCCGTCGGTGATCTGGTACATGCCGACCGCGCTCGAGGCGGGCCGGTAGACCTCGGAGAGCCTCGGCGCCCAGGACCAGCGCCAGTAAGTGCGCACCAGCGGGTTGCCGGATCCCTCCACCTGCGCGAGCGCGGCGAGGAGCTCCGGCGGGATGCGGTCGGTGGAGTAGCGGCGAAACAGCGGCGCGTAGTCCCGCCAGGTCTCGGTGGGCGTCTTGTAGAGCGCGCCGCTCACGGGAAAGAACAACTCGGTCGGCTTGCGCGCCAGCTGATACACGGCGTTGACGGCGAGCGCCAGCAGCGCGGCCGCAGCCAGCACCATCGCGACACGCAAGAGGAGCGGCGCGCGCCGGAAGGTCCGCAGCAAGCGCCGCCGGGTGCGCGCCGTCGGCACGAGGCGCCAGCGCGGCCGCCGGCGGCGGCGCGTATTCATGGCGCGCCCTCCGGATTCGGTACCGCACGCCTGGCCGCTGCTCTAACATGCCGCGCTCGGGCGCAACTGTGCTCAGGAGGCGTCGGTGTCACGCGATGTAGTCGAGGTCGAGACCGGTCCCAATCCGGCGGCGGCGGTGATCTGGTTGCACGGGCTCGGCGCGGATGGCCATGACTTCGAGCCCATCGTGCCCGAGCTCGTCCGGCCGGGCGAGCGCGCGCTGCGCTTCGTGTTCCCGCATGCGCCGGTTCGGCCGGTCACGCTGAACGGCGGCTTCGCCATGCGCGCGTGGTACGACATCGTCAGCCTCGAACGCCACGGGCCCGAGGACGAATCCGGCATCCGGGGCTCACAGGCGCGGGTCGAGACGCTGATCCGCCGCGAGAACGCGCGCGGCATCGCGAGCGAGCGCATCGTCCTCGCCGGCTTCTCCCAGGGCGGGGCGCTGGCGCTGTTCGCGGGTGTGCGCTATGGCGAGAAGCTCGCCGGGATCATGGGGCTCTCGTGCTACCTGCTGCTCGCGGGACGCCTCGCGGCCGAGCGTGGCGGCGCCAATCAGGCTACGCCGATCTTCCTCGCGCACGGTCTCGAGGATCCGGTCGTCGCGCCGGCGCTCGGCGCACAGGCGCGCGCGGCTCTCGATGCGGCGGGGTATCAGGTGGAGTGGCATACGTACACGATGCCACACAGCGTCTCGCCTCAGGAGATCGCCGACATCGCGCAGTGGTTACGCAGGGTGCTCTAGTTCGATCAGCTCAGGGTGGCCGTCCATGGCCACCCGCTCTCCACATGCCGCCCGGCTCTGTCGCGCGCCGACTTCAGTGCGGACGGTCGTCGCGCGGATGATCCTCGCGCCCCTGGGGCTGGGGGCGCTCGTTGCCGCGGCCCTGCGGCGCCTGCCGCTGCTCTGGGCGCGCGCCAGGCTGCTCGCGGGGCTGCTGCGGGTACGCATTCGCGCGTGGCTGCGCATAGCCACCGGGGCGGGACTGCGGGTATTCATTCGCGCGTGGCTGCGAATTACCGCCGGGACGGGACTGCGGGTATTCATTCGCCCGTGGCTGCGAATTACCGCCGGGACGGGACTGCGGGTATTCATTCGCGCGTGGCTGCGCGCCGCCGCCTTGCGGATGGCCGCCGCGGTTCTGCGAGTACGCCGCGTTCTGCGGATAGGGGCCGCTATGAGTCTGCGAGTGAGCGGTCTGAGGATAGGCACCACGCTCGGTCGCCGCGGCCACGCGTGTCTCTGAACGACCCGACTGCGCAGAACCGCCGCCGTGGTTCTCGGCACGCGCCCCGGGCGGACTGGTACCGCGGTTGGCGGCGGCTCCATGCGCCGCGACCACACCCGCGCCCGTGAACACACCCGCATGCGCGGTCGCAGCGATCGCCGGATGCCCGCCGTTGAACGAGGCTCGCATCGCGTTGTCATGCGCGGCCATCGTCTGGTGCTCGGTCTGCGACCGGATGGCTCCCTCGTGGCGCTCGTGCTCGGCGTTGAGCTCCGCGGTGTTCGGCCGCGCAGTGATGCCGCCCGCACCACCGTTGTAGCTCACGCGGCTGACGGAGCCGTTGTTCACCACCGTACGGTTGTAGACGTTGGTGATGTTGACCGTCGAGACGTTGGTGACGGAGCGGTTGTAGTACAGCTCGCGGCCGCGCCATTCGCCGCCGGCGAAGCCGACGCCACCGTAGCCGAAGCCGTAGTCCACGCCGCCGTAGAAGCCGACGTGCGGTCCCCAATAGCCGGCATGCCAGCCGTAAACGCCGCCTGCGCAGCCCCAGTAGCCGGG